>CBINHE010000075.1:0-19732 GCA_966250375.1 uncultured Oxalobacteraceae bacterium | reverse complement strand
TTTCTCATCCCTGCATTATCCACTCTCGTAGGGAGATCGTGAACACGTTCTAAGGGTGGTTAATTGTCCAACACAATGCGTAGCATACGGCGTAACGGCTCGGCAGCACCCCAAAGCAACTGGTCGCCAACGGTGAATGCGGACAGGTAATCCCCGCCCATTTGCATCTTGCGCAAGCGTCCTACCGGGATCGTCAGGCTGCCAGTGACGGCGACCGGCGTGAGGTCTTTCATCGATGCTTCGCGATTGTTCGGCACCACTTTGACCCATTGATTGTTGCTCGCGATGATGTCGTTGATTTCATCAAGCGGCACATCTTTCTTCAATTTGATGGTCAGCGCCTGCGAGTGGCAGCGCATCGCACCAACGCGTACGCACAAACCGTCAACCGCAATAGCCGCCTTCGCATCGGTACCGAATGCTTCACCGCAGCCGAGAATCTTGTTGGTTTCGGCACCAGCTTTCCATTCTTCACGCGATACGCCATTGCCGAGATCCTTGTCGATCCATGGAATCAGGTTGCCGCCGAGAGGCACGCCGAACTGCTTGGTCTCTTCAGCATTGAATGCATGCTGCTTTGCCAGTACCTTGCGGTCGATTTCCAGGATGGCCGATGCCGGATCGTCGAGCAACGCCTTTACTTCCGCATTAATCGAACCGAACTGGGTTAGCAATTCACGCATATGCTGCGCACCACCACCTGATGCAGCCTGATATGTCATCGATGACATCCAATCGACCATATCGTGCTGAAACAAGCCACCTAGGCCCATCAGCATGCACGATACCGTGCAATTGCCGCCAACATAGTTTTTCACGCCGCGGTTTAATGCGGACTTGATCACGTTCAGATTGACTGGATCGAGAATGATGATCGCGTCATCGTGCATGCGCAACGTCGATGCCGCGTCAATCCAGTAACCGCTCCAGCCGGCTGCGCGCAGTTGAGGGAAAACTTCCGTCGTGTAGTCACCACCTTGGCAGGTAATAATGATGTCGCATTTCTTCAGCTCATCAATATTGTTGGCATCTTTCAATGTGGTCTCATTCTTCGCCAGCTTCGGCGCTGCGCCACCTGCATTCGATGTTGAAAAGAAGACCGGCTCAATATGGGCGAAGTCCCCCTCTTCTTGCATGCGCTGCATCAAGACCGAACCAACCATTCCACGCCAACCTACCAACCCGACTAATTTCACGATTTCCCCCTCAAGAGCACTTCAAAAAATACTGCTACGCGAGTGCCTTCACCACGGCATCGCCCATTTCCCGGGTACCGACCTTGGCCGACCCTTCCTCGTAAATATCCACGGTGCGCAAGCCTTGCGCCAATACTTTCTTGACCGCTGCTTCGATACGATCGGCTTGCTCTACTCTGTTCAGTGAATAACGCAACATCATCGCGACAGACAGGATCGTTGCCAGCGGATTCGCAATGCCCTTGCCCGCAATGTCGGGTGCTGAACCGTGTGATGGTTCGTACAAGCCCTTGTTATTGGCATCCAGTGATGCCGACGGCAACATGCCGATCGAACCGGTCAGCATTGCCGCCGCATCGGACAGGATGTCTCCGAACATGTTGCCAGTCACCATCACGTCGAATTTCTTCGGTGCCCGCACCAATTGCATCGCGGCGTTATCGACATACATGTGATCAAGCGCGACATCCGGATATTCCTTGTGCACATCGGTCACGATATCTTTCCAAAACTGGAAAGTCTCCAGCACATTCGCCTTATCGACGCTGGTCAAGCGCTTGCTGCGCTTTTGCGCGGCCTGAAACGCAACATGCGCGATGCGGCGGATTTCAGGTTCAGAATACCGCATCGTGTCGAATCCTTCACGCGCCCCTTTAAAAGGGCCATCCGGGCATTCGCGCACGCCGCGCGGCTGACCGAAATAGATATCGCCGGTCAATTCACGTACGATCAAAATATCAAGTCCTGACACGACTTCTGGCTTCAACGTCGATGCGCCCGCTAGTTCTGGGTACAGGATCGCCGGGCGCAAGTTTGCGAACAGATTCAAGTTCTTGCGCAGTCCGAGGATTGCCTGCTCCGGACGCAAGGGACGATCCAAGGTGTCATATTTCCAGTCGCCCACTGCACCAAACAACACAGCGTCCGCTTCTTTCGCCAGTTTAAGCGTGCCATCCGGTAATGGATGGCCATGCGCTTCGTAACCGGCACCACCGACCGGCGCGGTTTCCATTTCGAATTTTTCGTCCAGCGCCTGAAGCACTTTCACTGCTTGTTCAACGATTTCCGGACCGATGCCGTCACCCGGCAAAATTGCGATTTTCATTTTTGATTAATTCACATTTAAATTTGTTGTCCGACAGCACGTTAAATTGTGTTACTTAACCAAGGCTGCGTCACAAGGTGCCGTTCTTCGAACGCGCGAATCTTATCCGCCTGGCGCAAGGTCAAGCCAATGTCGTCCAAGCCGTTCAGCAGGCAATACTTGCGGAATGCATCCATGTCGAACATATAGGTCGCGCTGCCATTGGTGGTAAAAACAAGCTGCTTCTCAAGATCGACCACGAGACGGAAGCCCGGAAACGCCTTGACCTCGTCAAACAAGCGGTCAATTTGCGCTTCCGGCAGCACGATCGGCAGCAGGCCGTTTTTAAAGCAATTATTGAAGAAGATATCGGCAAAGCTCGGCGCGATAATCGCACGGAACCCATACTGCTCCAGTGCCCATGGCGCGTGTTCGCGAGACGAACCGCAACCGAAGTTTTTACGCGCAAGCAAAATCGACGCGTCCTGATAGCGCGGCTGGTTCAACACAAAATCCGGATTCAGCGGGCGCTTCGAATTGTCTGCTCCAGGTTCGCCGTGATCGAGATAACGCCACTCGTCAAACAAGTTGGGACCGAAGCCGCTACGTTTGATTGATTTGAGGAACTGCTTTGGAATGATGGCGTCGGTATCGACGTTCGCGCGATCCAGCGGCGCGACCAAGCCTTCGTGTACGGTAAATTTTTCCATGATATTTATCTCAATGACCATTCACCTCTGATGATCGAATGGCCTCAAATCCATTTCAGAATGCTGAAATTTTTGCGATTTTCTGCAAAACGGACAGGTCTATTATTTTTTGCCGACATTCTCGACAGCTTCACCGACTTTTTTGACATCTTTGCCAACGCCTTGAACAGTGTTGCAACCAGCCAGAACCAGTGCAGCAATCATCAGTGCGAATATTTTTTTCATACTTCCCCTAAAAGAATTATTGATGTGGCATAAATTAATATGGTGGCGCCACATCCCCCCTCACTTGTAGTGCGCGTATTCGTTTGCAAGTCAATACCGTTACGCAGGCGAATAGCATGCCATCCGACATCTCTGCTCCCCGGCATTTTCACCAAGCGAGAGGGTGAGAACAGGGCGCGACCAAATGAAACCTTAATCGCGCCGGCTTACTTAGTATCGTAATCCTCGTACATCGACAAAATGACCGGCAATTCCGGCAGCGGCGGCCATCGCGGGTGACACCAGATGGGTACGACCGCCCTGTCCTTGGCGCCCCTCGAAATTGCGGTTGGATGTCGACGCACAGCGCTCGCCCGGCTCCAGCCGATCGGCATTCATCGCTAGGCACATCGAACAACCCGGTTCGCGCCATTCGAAACCGGCGTCCTTGAATATCCTGTCCAAGCCTTCGCATTCTGCCTGTTCTTTCACCAACCCGGAACCGGGCACCACCATCGCCAGTTTGACATTGGATGCGCGGAATTTTCCGCGCACAACGGCAGCGGCGGCGCGCAAATCCTCGATGCGTGAATTGGTGCATGAGCCGATGAATACTTTATCGATGCGGATGTCGGCAATCGCGGTATTCGGTTTCAGCGCCATATAGGCCAGCGCTTTTTCCATCGCATCGCGCTTGACCGCATCCTTTTCCTTATCCGGATCAGGTATTCGGTCATCAACTGACACTACCATTTCCGGCGATGTACCCCAGGTTACTTGCGGCTTGATTTCGGCCGTATTCAGCGTCACAACCAGATCGAATCTGGCGCCTGCGTCGGAATGCAAAGTGCGCCAGTACTCGACCGCACGGTCCCAATGCGGACCAACCGGCGAGAACGGACGCCCTTTGACGTAATTGATCGTGATGTCGTCGACTGCCACCATGCCCGCACGGGCACCGGCTTCGATCGCCATGTTGCAAATTGTCATGCGCCCTTCCATCGACAGCGAACGGATGGCGGAGCCGGCAAATTCAATCGCGTAGCCAGTACCGCCGGCGGTGCCGATCTTGCCGATCACGGCCAGCACAATGTCTTTCGCGGTGACGCCGAACGGCAATGCACCGTCGACCTGCACCAGCATCGCTTTCGATTTTTTCGCGAGCAAGGTCTGGGTCGCCAGCACATGCTCGACTTCGGACGTGCCGATGCCATGCGCCAGACAGCCGAATGCACCGTGCGTGGAGGTATGCGAATCGCCGCACACAACGGTCATGCCCGGCAGCGTTGCACCCTGCTCTGGTCCGATCACATGCACGATGCCTTGACGCTTGTCGCTCATGTTGAAATAGGTCAGGCCGTATTCCTTGGCATTCGCGTCCAGCGTCTCGACCTGCAAGCGCGACACTGGATCGGCGATCCCGTTGGCGCGATCAGTGGTCGGCACATTGTGATCCGCTACTACCAGATTGGCCGAGACACGCCACGGCTTGCGGCCGGCCAGTTTCAGGCCATCGAATGCTTGCGGGCTGGTGACTTCATGCACCAGATGGCGGTCGATGTAAAGGATGGTCGTGCCGTCATCCTCGGTATGGACAACGTGCGATTCCCAGAGTTTATCGTAGAGCGTTTTGGCCATGTTTCAAAGGCGTGCAGACAGCACGATTCAAATTTTATAAGGGGGAACCGCTGATTATGCCATATTCGTGCAATGCAATACCACGATTCCAGCCTCGCACCTACACAATGAAAAACGCCCGCAGCAAATGCCATGGGCGCCTTTGGAAATTCATTGCAAATTTCACAATTAATGTTTTTTCCTGGCCTGTTCGTACAGCGGCATCACGCGTTGCGAATAGTCGGTGAGATCGCGCAAACGATCTTCGTGCGACGGGTGGGTCGATAGAAACTTGATCGGCTCAGCGCCGCCGGCACTTCCCATTTTTTGCCATAGCGTAACGGCAGCACGCGGGTTATAGCCGGCACGTGCAGCCAGTTCTACACCAATACGATCGGCTTCGGTCTCATGGCGGCGCGAGTTTGGCAAACCCAGCAAGCCCATATACGCATATTCCATACCTTTCTGACCAACATCGCCCAGACCCGCGATCGCCGACACCACTGAAATCCCCAAGCCAGCGATCGCTTGTTCGGAGGCGCGTTCGCGTGCATGTTCGCGCAACGCATGCGCCATCTCATGCCCCATTACCGCCGCCAATTCGTCATCGGTGAGTTGGAGTTTGTCGATCAATCCCGAATACACGGCAATCTTGCCGCCTGGCATGCACCATGCATTGATTTCCGGCGAGCTGAATACATGGACTTCCCAATTCCATCGTTGGGCATCAGGCCGAAACACCGGCGTTTGCTGGATCAGGCGATTGGCAATTGCGCGCACGCGATTGTATTGCGCAGGATTGCGGTCGAGTTCGCCCTTGCGCCGCTCTTCTGTTACCAGTTGCGCGTATTCCTTGGCTGCGACCTGTTCGATCTCGGCGGAAGAAACCGCCATCATTTGCTGACGGTTGACACCCACCACGCCGCCTTGCGTAGTTTGCACGGTTTGGCAGGAAGCCAGCGTCAGCACCGCTGCAGACAATAGAATGTGCTTTACGACCAAGCACTTTTGGGAAAGCCATTTCATGTTCATTCCTTATGATGGGGTTGCCAACTGTAAGACAATGCGGCCGCTACTGCACCTCCCAGCGCGAATAACGCCGCTCCCAAATAGACCGCCTGTGCGCCAAATCTATCCCAAAACGCACTCAACACCAAACCGCCGAGGGTGCCGCCCAATCCATAGGAAATACTGGTGTAGAGTGCTTGACCACGCGCCTGCAACGGTCCGGAAAACCAGCGCTGCAACGTCATGACGGAAGCCGAATGATGTACACCAAAGGTCGCTGCATGCAGCACCTGTGCTACCAGCAGCCAGAACAGCGATTGCGCACAAAAGCCGATCATCAGGAAACGTACGACCGCGATCAGCAAGCTTGCCAGCATCAGCTTCTGTACCCCGATGCGCCGGAAAATTGGCGCCTGGTAAAAAAAGAAGCCAATTTCAACCACGACACCCAGCGACCACATCAAGCCGATCACGGTTTTGCTGTAACCAAGCTGCGCCAGATACAGTGAATAAAATACGTACAAGGAAGCATGAGCGGCGATCATCAAAAACGTCGATACGAAAAACGCACTCACCTCTGGTCGCATCAATAATGCCATCATCGACGGAGAGTCTTCATGCGCGTGTACTTGCGGCGTTTCCCGCATGCGCAGACTCGCCGCCAATACGAGCGCAAGCATCGCAAACGCGATCCACGGCATCAGCTCGATACCCTGCCAATCAAGCAGTTGTCCCGCCAATGTCACCAATGCGATAAATCCGACCGATCCCCATAGCCGCAACCGCCCATAATGCGTCAGATCGCCGCGCATTTCCGACAGCATCAGCGCCTCCGACAATGGCCCTTGTGCACTGGTAAAAGCGTTGATCGCCACCATGACAAGAAGGAAGTGCGTAAATATCTGGCCGAAAAACATGCCGGAGAATGCGATTAGCGCCGCCATTGCGGTAACGCGCAACACTGTTACGCGTTTTTGGGTATGGTCAGCGACCCACCCCCACAAATTCGGCCCAAATATGCGCATTACCTGCATCAGGGACATCAGCACGCCGATTTGCGCGGCAGTCATGCCTCTCTCTGCGAAAAACAGACTTGCGTAAGGTGTGAATGCACCGATGAAACCGTAATACGCGAAGAAGAAAAAAGCAAAGTTGATCGATTGTTTGGGCCAGGAGAGATGCGGCACGGGGGAATTTCCTGGAGAGGGAAAAGTATGAAGAACTGCCCGGATTTCGCTTCGCGCCATCCAGGCTGCGGATATTCACCGCATTATTTGATATGTGCCGCAATCTTTGGCGTCGTCACGTGCACGTCACCGCATTGTGCGCGGTGGCGTAGCGCATGGTCCATCAGCACCAACGCCAGCATCGCTTCCGCAATCGGCGTCGCGCGGATACCGACACAGGGATCATGGCGACCAAAGGTTTCCACCATGATCGGGTTGCCATTTTTGTCGATCGAGTGGCGCGGCGTACGGATGCTCGACGTCGGCTTGATCGCGATCGACGCAGTAATGTCCTGGCCGGTTGAAATGCCGCCCAGCACACCGCCTGAATTATTGGTGGCAAATCCAGTTGGCGTCAATTCATCGCCGTGTCCCGTGCCTTTTTGCGCGATGGACTTGAATCCGGCGCCAATTTCCACACCCTTGACGGCATTAATGCCCATCAGCGCATAGGCGATCTCGGCATCGAGCTTGTCGTAAATCGGTTCGCCCAGCCCGATCGGCACGTGTTCGGCCACCACCTCGATGCGCGCGCCGCAGGAGTCGCCATCCTTGCGCAACGTATCCATGTACGCTTCGAGTTGCGGAATAATGGTCGCGTTGGCGGCAAAGAATGGATTTTCGCGTACATGGTCCCACGATTCGAATGGAATCGCGATCTCACCCAACTGGCTCATGCAGCCTTTGAATGTTGTTCCGTATTGTTCAAACAGCCATTTTTTCGCCACTGCCGCGGCGCCTACGACGGGTGCGGTCAGGCGAGCCGATGAACGACCGCCGCCGCGCGGATCGCGAATGCCGTATTTATGCCAGTAGGTATAGTCGGCATGGCCCGGTCGGAAGGTATCGGTGATATTGCCGTAATCCTTGCTGCGCTGATCTTCATTGCGAATCAACAGCGCAATCGGCGTGCCGGTCGTCTTGCCTTCAAATACGCCGGACAGGATCTCGACGGTATCCGACTCCTGCCGTTGCGTCACATGGCGCGAGGTGCCTGGCTTGCGCCGGTCGAGCTCGGGCTGAATATCGGCTTCGGATAACACCATGCCGGGCGGGCAGCCATCGATGACACAGCCAATCGCCGGGCCGTGGGATTCGCCGAAAGTGGTAACGGTAAAGAGGGTGCCAAACGTATTGCCGGACATGATGACAAGATATGAGGAGACGGAAAAGTCCCATTCTACCAGCGCCAAGCACCGCGTTAATGTACTCGTGCGGTAAAACTACGCTCGTATTTTCGTTTTCTACTTGTCTACAGCATTGAATAAGACCAGAGCGGTTCCAATATTGCGGCCTTCTTCCCTGTTCATGCAAATCCCGCTCGGAAATTGACGCATTACTTCCATTCACCGCGCAAGGCCAGCACCCGCTCCTGCAGCAGTTCCGGCGTCGCTTGCGCCGGCGCCAGCGGCTGGCCGACCACCAGTGACAATTTCGACAACGGTCCTCGTTTAAAAGAACGTCCGAATGGATTGCCCTCGCCACGCGTCAGCATGCTACCCCACAAGCCGCGCAACGCCATCGGGATCACCGGGACCGGTGAACGGTCGATAATCTTCTTGATGCCACCTTTGAATTCATTCATCTCGCCGGTAGTGGTCAGCTTCCCTTCCGGGAAGATGCACACCAGTTCACCCTCGCGCAACGCTTGCGCAATATCGGCGTACGCTTTTTCCATTAACACTGGATCTTCCTTTGCCGTCGCAATCGGAATCGCTTTCGCGGTTTTGAAAATCCACGACAATACCGGCATCTTGAAAATACGATGGTCCATCACGAAGCGAATCGGCCGCGGACTGGCCGCCATGATGACGATCGCATCAACGTAACTCACGTGGTTGCACACCAGGACCGCAGCGCCTTCATCGGGAATCCGATCGGTATCGGTGCCATGTACGCGATGGATAGTATGAATCAAAAGCCAGGCAACAAAGCGCATCAGAAATTCTGGCACAAGCGAAAAAATGTAAATCGCAACGAACGCATTCATCACCGCAGTAGCCATGAAAATTTGCGGGATCGTAAAACCCATTTTCAGCAATATCATCGCAACCAGCGCTGCGATCACCATGAATAGCGCGTTCATGATATTCATGCCGGCGATGGTGCGCGACACGTGCTTGGGGTCGCAACGCGTTTGGAGGATGGCGAACAAGGGCACGATATAAAGGCCACCGAAGAGACCGATCATGATGCAATCGAATAAAATCCGGGCACTGCCCTGCTGCGCGATAAATCCCGCCATATCGACCGCCGTGGTGTTGGAATAACCAAGGCTGGCCAAATACAGGTCGAAACCGAACAAGGACAATCCGATTGAGCCGAACGGCACCAATCCGATTTCCACTTTGTGTCCGGACAGGCGTTCGCATAACAATGACCCGGCGCCTATGCCGAGCGAAAATGCCGTCAACAGCAGCACGAATACGCTATGGTCGCCATGCAGGTAATCCTTCGCATAAACGGGAAATTGCGCAAGGATGATCGCGCCGTAAAACCAGAACCATGAATTGCCGAGCAGCGACAAAAACACTGAGCGGTTCTGACGCGAAAAACCGATATTGCGCACCGTTTCGGTGATGGGATTCCAGTTGATTTTCAAGGTCGGCTCAGGCGCTGGCGAAAGCGGAATTCTGCAACTGGCGAGCCAACCGATGACAGCAATCGCAATTGTGCCGCCAGCGACCATTTCGATGCCCCACGGCTTTTGCACCACAAGCACTGCGCCTAACACCTCGCCCAGCAAAATACCGACAAAGGTTCCCATTTCGACCAACCCGTTGCCGCCGGTGAGTTCTTCCTGTTTTAACTGTTGCGGCAAATAGGCATATTTGACCGGGCCGAACAAAGTGGAATGCAAGCCCATCCCGACCACCGCGGCGATCAACAGCCACAGCGTATGCGTCATCCAGCCTGCTGCCGCGATCGCCATGATTGCGATTTCGAGCAATTTGACGTAGCGTGCCAGGCGCGATTTTTCAAACTTATCCGCCAACTGCCCTGCAGTCGCGGAAAACAGCACAAACGGCAAAATAAATAGGCCCGGGATCAGGTTATTCAACAGACCGACATCCAGTGTCGTCCAGCTCAATGATTCATAGGTCAGCACCGTCAGCAAGGCGATCTTGAACACATTGTCGTTGAACGCGCCGAAAAACTGCGTCCAAAAAAATGGACCGAAGCGGCGCTGGGCTAGCAGGGAAAATTGGCTGGATTGACTGGATTGACTCATGAATCAGGATTGTTAGTGCGAAAAACGAACGCAGATATGAAAAAGCCGTTCATGGTTGCACAACTTCACCATGAACGGCCTAAAATTCAGCTTTATAAATTGCAATACTTATTCTTCTCCCTCACTGGGCCAGTCACGAATATATGCCTTCAACATTTTATTCTCGAAACTTTGCGCTTCAAATACCGCTTTCGCAACATCGTAAAACGATATCACACCAAGCAAAGTCTTCGCATTTACCACTGGTACATAGCGCGCATGGCGCTCCAGCATCAAGCGGCGCACCTCATTGATTTCCGTATCCGGCGTAATGGTGATCGGATGGTCATCCATATGCTTGCGTACGCGACCTTTACCAACCTCCCCGCCATTTTCATGGACGGTTTTCATTACCTCGCGGAAAGTCAGCATGCCGACCAGTTCACCGAACTCCATCACTACTAAAGAACCGATGTCTTTTTCGGCCATCGTATTGACTGCGTCCAGCATCAGAGTATCAGGCGTTACCGTGTAGAGAATATTGCCTTTTACTTTAAGTATTTCAGATACTTTCATTGCCTTATCCTGTCGATTTTTATTATTCCGTTTCAACCCGAATTCATGCAATCTTTATATTAAATGTAGCTTAACTGGGGCAAAAAATCTAGCGTTACAGCATGCGATGGCTGATGCGCTCAACCATCCGTTCGATGCTACGATTTGTAGCATCGAATTGAGGAGAACAATCACATCATGAGCGGCCCCAAATATCCGGGTTTCGATACCTTATCGCTGCATGCCGGCGCTGCGCCCGACCCGACGACCGGCGCGCGTGCAACACCGATTTATCTGACGACGTCGTTCGTTTTCAAGGATTCCGATCACGCGGCGTCGCTGTTCAACATGGAGCGCGCTGGACACGTATATTCGCGCATTTCCAACCCTACCAATGCCGTTCTGGAAGAGCGAATTGCGGCGCTGGAAGGCGGCGTTGCCGGCATTGCGGTTGCCAGCGGCCAGGCAGCGATGCATCTCGGCTTGGTAACGATTGCGGGTGCCGGCTCGCACGTGGTTGCATCGCGCGCATTGTACGGAGGATCGCAAAACCTGCTCGCTTACACCATGAAACGCTTCGGTATCGATACCACGTTTGTCGATCCACGCGACCTCGATGCATGGCGCAATGCCATACGCCCGAATACCAAAATACTGTTTGGCGAAACACTCGGCAATCCGGGCCTTGACGTCTTGAACATTCCGCAGGTTGCCGCGATCGCGCATGAACGCCATTTGCCGTTGATGGTTGATGCAACGTTCACTACGCCCTATCTGCTGCGCCCGTTCGAGCATGGCGCTGATTTAATTTTCCATTCTGCAACTAAATTCCTGTGCGGTCACGGTACCGCAATCGGCGGATTGCTGGTGGATGGCGGTACATTTGACTGGCAGCAAGCCTACGAAAAAACCGGGCATTTTGCAGAATTGTGCGAACCATACGATGGCTTTCACGGAATGGTGTTTGCAGAAGAATCGAGCGTGGCCCCATTTTCGCTGCGCGCACGGCGCGAAGGCTTGCGCGACTTCGGTGCGGTGATGAGCCCGTACAATGCATTTGCCATTCTGCAAGGCATCGAAACCTTGGGGTTGCGCATGGACCGGCATGTTGCCAATACACGTAAGGTCGTTGAATTTCTGACCGCGCATTCGGCGGTGGAATCGGTGTCCTATCCGGAACTGGCGTCGCACCCCGATCATGCGCTGTCCAAGACATTGCTGCCGAAAGGCTGCGGCGCGGTATTTTCCTTTGACATTAAAGGCGATCGTGCGGCAGGGTGCCGCTTTGTCGAGTCTTTGAATATTTTTTCGCATCTGGCCAATGTCGGCGATGCCAAATCACTCGTGATCCATCCGGCATCCACGACGCATTTTCGCGTGTCTACCGAGCAACTCGCCGCATCAGGCATTACCGAAGGCACAATGCGTTTGTCGATCGGACTGGAAGATGTAGATGATTTGATCGAAGATTTGGCGCGCGCCTTGAAAGCCGCTCAAAAGGGAACGTGACATGCTGCTGAAAATTCAGGACCACGATGCCTATTGCTACACTGGCGGCAAGCCATTCGATCCTGCGCTGCCGACTGTGGTGTTCATCCATGGCGCACAGAACGATCATTCAGTCTGGATATTGCAGACGCGTTACTTCGCGCACCATGGTTTCGGCGTGCTGGCAGTCGACCTGCCGGGACATGGCCGCAGCAAGGGGGCTGCGCTGACGACGATCGAAGCGATGTCGGATTGGCTATTGGCATTGCTGGATGCTGCAGGCGTGCAACAGGCAACGCTGATCGGTCACAGCATGGGGTCGTTGATTGCACTTGAAATCTGCGCCAAGGCGCCGGGCCGTATCGTCAGACTGGCACTCATCGGCACCGCCTATCCGATGAAAGTATCGGGTGCCTTGCTTGATGCGGCCAAAAATGAAGAGCAAAAAGCCATCGACATGGTGAATATCTGGTCGCATACATCGATTGCCCATAAGCCGTCTTGTCCAAGTCCGGGCTTCTATGTCATGGGTGGCAGTCAACGCCTGATGCAGCGCATTTCCCGGCAAAATCCGGAGAAAGTTTTTTATACCGATTTCTCTGCCTGCAACGCGTATGCAAATGGCGAAACCGCAGCCAAAGCAACTACCTGTCCCGTCTTGTTTGTACTTGGGAAACGCGACATGATGACGCCGCCGAAAGCAAGCGCGACGCTAACCAAGGCAATCCCGCACGGCAAAGTGGTGCAAATCGAACACTCCGGCCACTCGCTGATGGCGGAACAACCGGATGCAGTACTCAACGCATTATTCACTTTCTCAAGGCAGTGAGATGGCTGTCCCTTTGATTTTCATTCGCCGCGCGCAAAATGCACGGCAAGCGATTGGCTCAAGCCCCGCTCGATCACGCTTTCCACCTGCCTGGCCAATACCGGATTGCCTGACGGATCAAACATGAACAGACGATAAACGTCCGCCATCGTCAATTGTTGCGGATTAGCCAGCAAAGTCCACGAATCCATGCCTTCCGTGACACGCTTGCCCCACTGTATGCGCTTCGGCAATTCTGTCTTGATACGGCCGACCCACCCCGCATCGAGCATTTTTTGCAGCAGACTTTCGGACTCATCAAATCCGAGCCGGGTCCGTGACCGGATCATGCCGGCATCGACCGCAGCCGAACCGCCATGGGCCCTCGCCTCATGCAGCGTCTCGAGCACCGCCATTGCGTCAACGAAAGCGCTGGCTGGCGTGGCAACATGCCACCATCGCTCATACTTCACGACTGGCAAGGATGCCGCGATGACCGCACCGCCCAAAGTGATCCACCACGATACATAAATCCACACCAGAAAAATCGGCATTGCCGCCAATGCGCCATATACCACGGTATAAGTCGGGAATTTCGTCACGAATATCGCAAACAGGCGTTTGGCGATTTCAAATGCAATCGCGGCAACCAAGCCACCCCATACTGCATCGCGCCAATCAACAAAGCGATTCGGTACCACTATGTAGAGCAAGGTGAATGCCCCCGTGGTCAGCATCACCGATACCAGCGTATAAAAAAGTGCGCCCACAAAAGGGACGCGCATGACAACGTCATTAGTCGCAGTAAACACATGCGACGTCATCGTCATCGATACGCCGATCAGCAGTGGCCCGAGCGTCACAATCGCCCAATACACCAGCACTCGCTGCATGAATGGCCGGCGCGTCTTGACTCGCCAGATATGATTGAACGCGCGGTCGATCATCCCCAGCATCGCCACCGCAGTCGCAATCAATGCGACGGCACCGACGGCTGACAAGCGCGTCGCCTTTGCCGCGAACTGGCTGAGGTAGCCAAGTATCGTATTGGCGATCGACTTCGGCATCAGGCTTTGAATGAAATAGGCTTCAAGCGATGCACGAAAGGTCTTGAATAGCGGAAAAGTCGTAAAGATCGCCAGTGCAATCGTCAACATCGGCACCAGCGCCAATACCGTCGTAAAGGTCAGGCTACCCGCCACTTGTGGCAAGCGCTCTTCATCCAATCGACGCCGCGCGAAGCGGACCATGTCGCGAATTTTTGGCCAACGTATTTGAAACAAGTCAGATAGATTTGCAGGAAATTTTGTTGGAGGCATAGGGCGAGGCGGCAGGACGTGACGATTAGTGCCAATAAAAGCGCTCTATAATACCAAGCATGAATGTCTCCAACCTTACTATTCTCGTTTTGTACTATTCTCGACACGGCTCTACCCGCAAATTGGCGGATTTGATTGCCCAAGGCATCGAAAGCGTACCCGGCTGCGATGCCCGATTACGCACGGTGCCAGCAGTGTCGACGGTGGCAGAATCGACCGAACCCGAAGTACCCAAGGAAGGTGCGCCCTATGTTGAATTGCGCGACCTTGACGAATGCGCAGGACTTGCGCTGGGCTCCCCCACCCGTTTCGGCAACATGGCTGCACCCATGAAATATTTTTGGGACAGTACGACATCGCAATGGGTATCGGGCGCACTTTCCGGCAAACCAGCCTGCGTGTTTACGTCCACCGGCAGCCTGCATGGCGGCCAGGAATCGACTCTGCTGACGATGATGATTCCGCTCCTGCATCATGGCATGATGCTGCTCGGTTTGCCCTACACTCAGCCGGAACTGATGACCACCGCCACTGGTGGATCACCCTACGGCGCCAGCCATTGGTCGGGGCTGAACGGCAATCATCAGGTATCCGACGATACCCGCACCTTGGCGATAGCGCTGGGGCGGCGATTGGCGCAAACCACCCAAAAATTACGAGGCGTCCGATGAAAGATCCGTTTCAAAAAGCCTGTTATGCCGGCAGCATCGGCAGTTTGCTGGCGTTGATTGCATTGTGCATTGCATGGGAAATGTGGCTGGCGCCCTTACGTCCGGGAGGATCGTGGATGGCACTGAAAGTTTTGCCGCTGCTGATCCCATTGCGCGGCGTGCTCAAGCGCGACATTTATACGCTGCAATGGACGTCGATGCTGATTTTGCTCTACTTCATTGAAGGCATCGTGCGTGCCACCAGCGTGACGGGTATCGATGCCGGCCTTTCGTCCCTATTGGCATGGATCGAAGTCGGTTTGGTTTGCGTATTTTTCTTCTGTACCATCTTTTACCTGCGGCCCTATAAGCAGACGGCAAAAAAACTGGCGCAACAAGCCATTCAAAAAGCCTCCCACTCGGAATGAGCGATTTTCTCGATAATTGCCGCAACACGGTCGGCGCAAATCATGTCCTGACCGGCGATACGGATATCGCACCGTATCTGACCGACTGGCGCCGTCGCTTTACCGGCAAAGCGCTGGCTATCATCAAACCCGGCAACACCGATGAAGTAGCGTCAATCATCCGCTTGTGCAACCAGTTCCGTGTACCCGTCGTGCCGCAAGGGGGAAATACTGGCCTCGTGCTCGGCAGCGTACCGGACCAGAGCGGTACCGCGATCGTACTGTGCTTAACCCGCCTGAACCGCATTCGTGCCGTGGACATCATCAACAATACAATGACGGTGGAATCAGGCTGCATTCTGGAAAACATTCAGAATGCAGCGGCCGAAGCGGGACGCCTATTCCCATTATCGCTGGCGGCAGAAGGCAGCTGCACCATTGGCGGCAACCTCTCCACCAATGCTGGTGGCACTGCGGTACTGCGCTATGGAAATGCGCGTGAGCTATGCCTTGGCCTCGAAGTCGTCACAGCACAGGGCGAAGTTTGGAGCGGACTGCGCGGACTGCGCAAGGACAATACGGGATACGATCTGCGTGATCTCTTCATCGGTGCAGAAGGCACGCTCGGCATCATTACCGCAGCGGTATTGAAGCTGTTCTCGCAGCCCAAGGCAGAATTGACCGCGCTGGCCGCGATGCAGACACCGGACGATGCATTGAAGCTGTTGGCAATTGCACAGACACAATGCGGTGCGACACTGACCGGCTTCGAATTGATGTCGAATTTTTGTTTGCAGTTGGTCGCCAAACATTTCCCGCAAATGCGCCTGCCGTTCCCGCATAGTTATCCACAATACGTGCTGATGGAAATTTCCGATAGCGAGTCCGAAGAGCATGCAACCGCCATGCTGGAAAATGTCATTACCAGTGCATTGGAACAGGAGGTGATTCAGGATGCGATTGTCGCAGCATCGATCGCTCAGTCAAAAGCCTTGTGGAATTTGCGTGAGCATATTCCGCTGGCGCAAGCGGAGGAAGGCAAAAATATCAAGCACGACATTTCCGTGCCGATTTCACGCATCGGAGATTTCATCCGTGTCACCGACATATTGCTGCAAGACAGTTTCTCCGGATGCAGGATGGTTACCTTCGGCCACCTCGGCGATGGCAATTTGCATTACAACGTCTCACCGCCCGAGCATGCATCGGACGAGGCATTCATTGCCAGACAAGCCGACGTCAACCGCGTCGTGCACGATAGTGTGCATCAATTTGGCGGCTCGATTTCAGCAGAACATGGCTTGGGCGCATTAAAGCGTGATGAAATTCGTCATTACAAATCGGATGTCGAACTGCATCTAATGCAATCCATCAAGCGCGCTCTCGATCCATTGAATCTAATGAATCCGGGTAAAGTCATCTAATTACTCATCATAAAAACAATCTATGCTGCGAACCTTATTGGTCACATTGCTACTGTCATTTTCCGCACCTGCGCTTGCGATTTTTAAATGCGAAATTGCTGGGAAAACAACTTATAGCGACGTGCCATGCCCCGGCGGCAAAACTGTTATAACGAACGGCGACACGGTATCTTCCCTGGATGCAACCAAAGCCAAACAACAACTTGCCCAGGACAAAAGAGAAGTAGAACGCCTTGAAAAAGCGCGCCACCAACGTGAAACAAAAGAGGAAAAAGAACAACGACAAGCAGCTAGAAGCGCCAATATAAAAAAAGCGAAATGTACTTCTCTGGAACAGCGCAAGAAGTGGGCCGATGAAGATGCCACCCACGCAACCGGCAAGTCTGCTGACAAGGCTAAACGCAAAGCGCGGCGCGCGACCGAAAAATATGAAGTGGAATGCCAAGCGCACGCGGCACGATTGTTTTAATCTATTCAACCAGACGAATTTAAGTCTGGAATAGTCGGAGCTCGTGGCGCTATTGCAGACAACCGCCTTGGCGTCAGCATTATGCGTCTGAAGTAGGCGCAAATGGCATCCGCCGATTCATCGATGGGCGGGGTGATGCCCTCTAATTTCGAGGCGGAAATGATACAAAACCATCAGCGCACGCTTCACCATGCCTGAACCCACTCTCTCGACCATGTAGCCACTTGCTCGCGCCAATCGCGCCGTGAAAAAGTATGATTCGCGCCCGGCAAATCGAAGCATTTCACACGAGAAGATCCCAGCAAGGCTCGCCACTTGCGCGAACCTTTGACCAGCCCCGAAAATTCTTGCGATGTGAGATCGTTACCACTCAAAATCAAAAGTATTCGTCCCTTAAAGTGACTGAATCCGCCGAACATCCGCTCGTGTAGCGCCACAAGATCGCCGGTTCCATTCCCGCTTGTATCGGGACTTGCGTTGACGTCCTTTTTTCTTCCGAGGAAAGCATTATTCATCAATTTCAAGAAAGACCGTCCTGCTACGACAAAATCAAAACGGCCGCCGAGCACTTTTTCCCAGAGGTCTCGCTCGAAGAAACGAGAGAAGTAGTAATGTTTCAAATATGCCTTGGCAATTCCTTCTTCAGTTCTCACCCAAGGGTTCAACAAAATCAGACCGGTCACACGTCGATCCTGATGCGCGTAAAACAGCGCAGCCGATGCCGCATCACACAGCCCCCAGATAACCAGTTCCCTAAGGGTAGGGATTTGCTCAAAAAATCGGTCTATCGCACAACGCAAGTCATCATTTATTTCTTCGAATGTCCTCACCGCCCCTTCACTATCCCCCATCCCCCGATAGTCGAACCGCATCACCGGCACCCCATGTGATGCAAAATCGCGGGCAAGCAGGGTGAACTGGCGATGGCTTCCCACGCGATACTGTGGGCCGCCCACGACGATCAGAACGCCTCGTGAAACGGGTTGCTCCGGCAAACTCAAAATCCCGTAAAGCCACGAATCATGGCAGGGAAAACTCAATGCACTCTCTTCGAATTTCATGGCTGCATATCGACGAAGATTTGCGCTGTCGCGGATAACATGTCTGGGCACTCCGATACTTCCTGCGTCGACCAAAAGGACTCACCCGGCACCATGTGCACCTGCAGATCGACACCCTCCTGTTCCCACGCCCTGACCACCTCTGCCCTCGCCGGCTGCATCGCGCGCCCGATTTCAGGCGCGATCTCGAACCAGTGAACGGCGCTCTTTGTCAGCACGATTTTGCTTGCATCCAGCGTATCGACTGCCGCGGCCAATGCGGGAGCAAGCTCATAGCCGGCCACTTCAAGGATTTCCCCAGCCGCCAGCGCATTGCGCATCGCGCGCGTCCCAGTATGTTTTGCCGTTCCTTCAGCGAGCATGTCGCCAGCCAGGCGCAGCCGTAAGAATTGTGTCAAAAATAACTCCCCACTAACAACCGGCTGCCAAAGAATGATTTTTTCGATAGTGCTTTCCACGCGACTGGCAAAGTCCAAAGCGAGCAATCCGCCCAGACGTGCTCCCCACAAACTGACCGGCGCTGCGACATGGCGTTCAAGCCATTTTTTCGCAATGGACAAGTCTTCTCGCCAAATCGCCAATCTGGCATCGACAAATTCACCACTACTGTCGCCGCAGCCATACAGATCTATTTGCAGCACGCCGAATCCCATCGCAGCAAAAGCTCTTGCTTGCAACGCAGCGATTCGCCTTGTCTTGTTCATTTCATCGCCGAAGGGATGCACATAAATGAATGCGCCGCGGCAATCCAGTTCGAGGGCGGGGGCATGATAGATACAGAACCGCTTCCCATGCGCCGCGTCCAGAAAAAAAGGCTGCGCTGCGGGATGATCTGGATACCCACTCATTCCGCTAGTTTTTGATCGACAAATATGGCGAGAGTACCCAGCGTTTCGAACGTCTTGGCGCTGATTTCGTCATCATCGACAACAATGCCGAACTGTTCCTCCAGCGCTGTAATGATATTGATGACAGCCATGGAATCCAATTCGGGCAGACTCCCAAGCAATGCGGAATTCGAATTGAGGCTCGTTTTCCGATCACCAAGACTCAATACGTCGGCCAATATGTTCTTTATTGCTTCAATGGATTGCATGGTCATTTCGATAGATTTTTTCGAGAAGAACGGGAGAGAGGATCGCGACAATAGACGGTAGATGGCAAGCCGTTATTTTCGCAACGATCACAGACCCGCATAATACCGTAGCGCCTTGTAGTATGAAATATTGCTGCGTGTATGGGCAGGGCAATCGCGCTTCAAAGTTCTTGTAAACTGATTTGATCTGGTGTAAACA
>CBINHE010000074.1:0-20364 GCA_966250375.1 uncultured Oxalobacteraceae bacterium | reverse complement strand
AACCTCGCTGCATAAAATTCACCTGATGGCAGACGAAATATCGAGGGAACCTCAATGATTGTGCAGTTGTTGAAGTTTATCAATATAGGACCATACCAAATCGGAGTTAATCACTCCCGCGCTGGCGGGAATAAGTATCGGTGATAAAACGCGGTTAATTATGACGTAATTTTCCGTAGAAATATTTGAACCACTGCATGCCCTCCAGCAGGCATGCGCCATTCAACATCTGTAGCGAGCGGGTAGCGGGGGGAAAGAGCAACGCAAAAAGCGGTGTGTATGGTAGATGCATATGCGCATTTTGAACAGTGCCTAAGCCCCCATTACATCCGCGCAGTAAGGAGATTGAAAGATGCGGACACTAGGCACACTTACTTATCGAGGAGAAACATATGCATATACATAAGCACGTATCACAACTCTGTAGAAATTTATTTTTATCAGCGACTGTTTTGATGGCGACAACCCATACCGTCTTTGCGCAAAACAGCAAACCCAATATAGTGATTGTGGCCACAGGTGGGACCATCGCTGGTGCGGGCGTTTCGGTAACCAAGAGCGCCACCTATCAAGCTGCCAAAGTACCGGTGGATAAACTGATTGCCGGTGTGCCTGAGTTGGCCGATGTTGCTAACGTGCGTGGTGAACAGGCTTTTCAGATTGCCTCGGAAAGTTTTACCAACGAAAAACTTTTGCAACTCGGCAAGCGTGTGGCCCAGCTAGTTAAAGAGGAAAACGTTGATGGTGTGGTAATTACCCATGGCACTGACACTCTAGAAGAAACCGCGTTCTTTCTTAATTTGGTTATTAAAACCGACAAGCCTATTGTGGTGGTCGGCTCTATGCGTCCAGGCACCTCCATGTCGGCCGATGGTATGTTGAATTTGTATGATGCAGTTGTGGTTGCGGGCAGCAAAGACGCACGCGGCAAAGGGGTATTGGTAACGATGAATGATGAAATTCATTCTGGTCGTGACGTGGGCAAACGCATCAATATCAAAACCAACGCTTTTGGCAGCCAGTGGGGGATTTTGGGTATGGTAGTTGAAGGCAAGAATTATTGGTTTCGCCAACCCGCCAAAATTCATACCAAGCAAAGCGAGTTTGATATTGAGCGTATTCAGAGTCTGCCCGAAGTTTATATTGTTTATGGCTCCGGCAATATGACACCTGAAATGTACGATGCCGCAGTAAAAGCCGGTGCCAAAGCGATTGTTAACGCAGGCACAGGCAATGGTTCAGTAGCTAACTATTTGGTAGATAAACTAAAAGCCATTCGCGCCCAAGGTATCCACATCATTCGTTCTGCCCGCGTGCAAGATGGCTTTGTGCTGCGCAACTCCGAGCAGCCTGACGATGAATACGACTGGGTAGTGGCGCATGATCTCAATCCCCAAAAAGCCAAAATCCTTGCTGCTGTCGCTTTAACTCAAACCAACGATACTAAAGAACTGCAACGAATTTTCTGGCAATACTAAGCAGTAAGTAAATAGACGCATGAGCTGGCTTGAGCGATCAAGCCGGTTTTTTTGCCGTACCTTGACGCGCAATTGGCAAAGCATTATGCAGCTTGACTGGTGAAGCGAGTCGTACACGGTTTTGTGTCTCCGATTAAAATGACAGCTTTAATATAAGCATTTCAGGAATCCATGCCTTATCTGACTCTCGAAGACACGATCGGCAATACGCCATTGATCCAGTTGAAGCGCATTCCTGGAGAAGACGCAGCATGCCGCAACAATATTATTCTCGGCAAACTGGAAGGCAATAATCCGGCCGGCTCCGTCAAGGACCGCCCCGCCTTGTCGATGATCAAACATGCTGAAGCGCGCGGCGAGATCACGCCTGGCGATACACTGATTGAAGCAACCAGTGGCAATACCGGTATTGCGCTGGCGATGGCAGCAGCGATGCGCGGTTACAAGATGGTGCTGCTGATGCCGGAAAATTTGAGCATTGAGCGGCGGCAGAGCATGGCTGCGTATGGCGCGAAAATCATCCTGACGCCGAAGACGGGTGGCATGGAGTATGCACGCGATCTGGCCGAGAAAATGCAAAAGGACGGTCAAGGCATCATCCTTGATCAGTTCGCCAATCCAGACAATCCGCGTTCCCACTACGAGGGAACAGGGCCAGAAATATGGCGTGATACCGAGGGACGCATTACCCATTTTGTCAGTGCGATGGGTACGACCGGCACGATTATGGGCGTGTCACAATATCTGAAAGAAAAAAATCCCCAGATCCAGATTGTTGGCGCGCAACCCGATGAAGGTTCGCAAATCCCCGGCATCCGCAAATGGCCGGAAGCGTATTTGCCGAAAATTTTCGACAAATCGAAAATCGACCAAGTGGAGTCCGTGAGCCAAGCGGCTGCGGAACACATGGCGCGCCGGATGGCGGTGGAAGAGGGTGTCTTCTGCGGCATTTCAGCTGCAGGTGCGTGCGAAGTCGCTTTGCGCATTTCCCAAACTGTCGAAAATGCGACGATTGTTTTTATCGTTTGTGACCGAGGCGACCGCTATTTATCCACAGGAATTTTCCCTGCGTAGCAGGGATTAAATTATTCCTGTGTATCAGTACCGCCACCCTCTTTGGGCTTGAATTGCTTATCGCTGATGCGGAATTTATCGCGGCGATCGCCCATCAGGATGCGCAGATCCTTAATGCTCAGATCGCTGACTTCGTGCATGCGAATGAGCAAGGATGCGCCTACTGGCAATCTGCGATGACGGATTTTGCTGATGACTGGTGGTGCAACCTCAAGGGCGCGTGACAAAGCAGCGTCATTTTTCAGGCTGAGTTTCTCTATCAACGCATCCAGCAGGTTGTTAGGGTCATAAGCTACTTGATCGGCGAGTCTTGTACTGTTCATAGTATTGTCTAACTGAATAGTCATAATGTGTAAATAATTCCATATTGCAAGTTTATTGTACAAGAAAATGCACTCTGGAATTCGTTTTCAAAATTTAATTGTAAGATCGTTATCCATTTATTAAACCTGCAATAAATATGCAAATTTTTTAAAATGGATATGTTAAATAATATTATTGTATGGCCGCAATATAGTAAAAAGATTCCAAAAGAAATGTTAAAAATATTGAGCCGATATAGAAGATGATAGAGTCGGGTGTCATGGACGCCATGCCTGACCTTGCCGCTTTATCGAAAAGTAGGTGCATTCTCTGGGTAGAGTTCGGTCCTTTAGGTGGGGGCCACAGATACATAACAGATTGCAAGAATTGAATTTTAGTGTAGCCAACCAGAAGGGATGGTATTTTGATAATTCGCAACGCTGTTAATGGATTGAGTTTGATGTCGCTGTAATACTTTTCACTCGTGAATTTCTTTGAAAATCGACAAGCGACCGCGGGACTATGCAATAGGGATTGGGAAATGAAATCGTTGCGCGCGTTGTTAGTTGTTAACGTTTTACCCCTCTCCATTTATCACTTGATTAGCCATAGCGACGGCTATTTTTTATTGATCGGCATCGATACTGCGGCAAGCCCCAATGCGTACCAACCTTCAATACCAATGAGGTGCAGCGTTTCAATATTTTTTTCGTAAATGTTCGATGCATCGGGGAAGGCAGCTACCGCGCGCTCGACGCTGGACTCGCGCAATAGATGCAGGATAGGGTAGGGCGAGCGATTGGTGTAATTGCCGATGTCGGTCGGGCTTGTTCCCGCGAACTGATAATCCGGATGAAAGCTGGCAATCTGGATTTCACCGTCAAGTCCAAGATCTGCGACTGCCGCGTCCGCCAGATCGAGAAAGTCGTTGTAATCGAGAAAATCATTCAATACGTATGGATGGATCAATAGTGTGGTGTCGCATAGCGCCGGATCGGCACTCGTCAAATCCTGAAGTTCGGAAATGAAGTCGGCCAACAATTCTTCAGCGGTTCGTGCATCGCTCACCGCATAGCGAATCTGGGTTTTTACAAAGACCGATTTCGCGAATGGACAGAGATTGAGACCGATCACCGCTTTTTCGACCCATGCATAGGTGGCGGCGATGATAGCCTGTACAGTTGCCGAAGTTGATGCATCGGTGCGACTTGCACTGAAATCTTGCGTTGCGAATTGAATCATGGGATGCGTGGTGAAATAGAAAATGGGCGCTATTAATTATGCGAATTATGCGCCAAATAGATTACAGGGCGTCAGGCCATTGCTACAGAGAAAATCATCCGCGTACTAGCGGCAAATCAGCTATCCTTCACATCCTTCG
This sequence comes from uncultured Oxalobacteraceae bacterium, assembly GCA_966250375.1. Taxonomy (GTDB): domain Bacteria; phylum Pseudomonadota; class Gammaproteobacteria; order Burkholderiales; family Burkholderiaceae_D; genus CAMLDH01. The sequence continues at coordinate 16,128 of CBINHE010000074.1, read as the reverse complement.
GCGTTGTTCCAGAATCAGCAGCGCATATACAAACCGACATCATGGCACTCAAATCCACCATTTACAAAGCCGACATTCAAATTGCCGACATGGACCGGCATTACTATCAAAATCATGTGCTCACCATCGCTCGGCATCCATCGGAAACCGACGAGAGGATGATGGTGCGCCTGTTGGCATTTGTGCTCAATGCGCATGAAGCGCTTTCGTTCGGCAAGGGCTTGAGCGCCGATGACGAGCCTGATTTATGGCAGAAGGATTTGACGGGCGCGATTGATCTCTGGATCGAAGTCGGTCATCCCGATGATCGACGTATTCTGAAGGCTTGCGGCCGTGCCGAACAAGTTGTCATCTACAGTTACAGCAGCAATAGCAATATCTGGTGGAATCAGATCGGCAGCCGAATCGACCGGGCTAAAAATTTGACCGTCTTCAATTTGCCGTCGGCGACCAGTGTCGCATTGGAAAAATTGGCGCAACGCAACATGCAATTGCAATGCACGATTCAAGATGGGCAAATCTGGATAACCGGCAACGATGAAACCGTGCAGGTTGATTTGACTATGGTAAAGGGACCGCTGGCGCCGTTGCGTTGACAGTCTTGTCGAGCGTACGCGATGCACGTACTGCACGGCTCAAGTCGATCACGGACATCGCATAGAAGAAACTGCGGTTGTATTGTGTGATTGCGAAAAAATTCGCGGCGCCCAGCCAGTATTCGGTCGGCTCCAGTCCGTTTTGCAAATCGACCAAGCCAAACAGCATGCCGGGTGGCGGTTCAACACCCGGCGTTACGCCGCCAGCCTTTAATTCATCCACATTGAATTTGGCTTGCAGGCCTTGGCCAATGAATTTCTCCCAACTGCCATTTTCGTTTCCCACACGGGGAGCGACAGTTACCGGGAATACCAGCGGCTCGCCGCGCTGCCAGCCATGCTGTGCCAAGAAGCTGGCAACACTGCCGATGGCGTCCACCGGCGAATTGCGCAGATCGATTTTGCCGTCGTTATTGAAATCAACCGCGAATTTTCGGATGCTGCCCGGCATGAATTGCGGCCATCCTATCGCGCCTGCGTAAGAGCCCAGCAACGTGAACGGATCGATGCCGGATTCTCGCGCAAACAGCAATGTATTTTCCAGTTCACCCCGGAAGTATTCCATGCGCGCGACGCGGTTCGGTGTGTCGGGATAAGCGAATGCCAGCGTCGTGATCGCGTCCATCACGCGGAAGTTGCCGGTGTGGCGGCCAAAGATGGTTTCGACACCGATGATGCCGATAATGATCTCGGCCGGTACGCCATACTGCTCTTCCGCGCGCGCCAACGCTTGCGCATGTTCATTCCAGAATGCGACGCCGGCGTTGATGCGTACCGGTTCGACAAAGCGCGCACGATAGGCGCGCCAGTTTTTCGGCCGACCGGGAGGAGCCGGCTTGATCAACTGAATGGTGTTTTCGACATAGTGGGTCTTGCGCAGGATGGATTCCAGTTCGGTCTTGTTGAAACCATGCCTGGCGACCATCAGGTCGATGAAATCGACGACTTCTTTCCATTGGCCGAAATTGGCGAACTCGCCGATGTTTTCCGGATCGAGCGCGACCGTGCGTATCTTGGATGCTTTTTTTGAAACCTCTTTGGCATGGACGGGACCGGCCATGGCAACGGTGAGTGACAACAAGGACAGGTGCAGGAAGCGCTGGGCAAGCGCGGGAAAAATTATCGGCATTCGACTAACAAGGATTTGAGTTGAGAAACAGTGGAGGCGGGCGACAGTTTTGCTACCGTACCATATTGCACTGCTTCATAGAAATGTAAAAAGCGTGCGACCGCAATTTTTTTATCGGCCGCAAGCGGTGAATCAGGTGCAGTCAAGCGCATCAAATAGGCGCGTGGCCCTTCGTGGCCGGCGCGCATCAATCCACGGCGCGCGAATTCGTCACAAAATTTGGCATACACCGCCTGGACGGGATCGAGTTTCGGGCGTTTCATCACCAGTGGGTAAGCGATTGCCGCCATGACCAGCACGCCCACAGAGAACAGCAATCCGATCAAGGTGCGCCAATCGGCATCGTCGAAACCGAGCGACCGGATAAAGCTTCGTTGCTTGTCAGGCGTGTAATTCAATACCCACTGGTTCCAGCCATTGGTGACTGCATCCCAATTGAGGCGGATGTTGGACAGCCATGAATTTTTGCCCAAATTCAAATTGACCAGCCCGCCGAACAAGCGGCGCGGTATTAGCGTCGCCAAATTCCGTTCAATACGCTCCGGCGCAACTGCGGCTGTCGGATCGACGCGTATCCAGCCGCGATTTTCCAGCCATACCTCGGCCCAAGCATGCGCATCCGATTGTCGCACTGTCATGTAACCATCGACCGGGTTGATTTCGCCGCCCTGATAGCCAGCCACCACGCGAGCGGGAATATCGAGGGCGCGCATCAGCACGACAAACGCACTCGCATAGTGTTCGCAAAATCCGGCCCGCGTGGAGAACAGGAAATCGTCAATCGTGTGCATGCCAAGCAGCGGCGGCTCCAGCGTATAGATGAATTTTTCATCGCGAAAAAACGCGAGTACCGCATTGATGCGCTGAAGCTTGTCAGCGCCTTGCTGTCGCAAGCGCGCCGCGAATTCCAGCGTGCGCGGATTGTAAGCGCGCGGCAATCGCAGCCAATCCCGCAAGGCGGCTGCCGGTTCGTTTGGTTGTAAATCGAAATCGATGTACGAGGCGGCACCGTAGCGTACGCGCTCGTTGATCGGTTGTGCTGCCAATAGCTGCAGATCGGTAGAAAAACTGGCTGGATTGCCAGCGATCTGCGGCGCGGCTTGCGGCAGTTCCAGTGCAAATAGCCAGTGGCGGTTGTTGGGTTCCAGGGTGACTTCGTGTCGGATGGGCGTGCCACGCACGTGCAACAATATTTGACGGCCGGGTTTTGCATATGACTGCTGCTGGGTCCAAGTGCGGCCATCGAAATTGCCTAGCACCACGCCGCGCCAGTACAGCCGGGATTTGGGCGGTACCGGGTCAAGAAATTTGACGCGAAACGCCACCTCGTCCGATTGCGCAAGATTCGAAATATTCCCCGGTGCCATGCTGTCCGACAGCCCGGTGCGCCCGTCATTTGCATCGCTCGGCAAGCCCCACAACGGTCCCTGAATGCGCGGAAATAAAATAAAGAGCACCAGCGTGAGCGGTACCGCAAGTCCGAAAATCATTGCGCCCAAACCGAGGCGCTTTTTCAAGGAGGGCACGACACCGGTATATTGAAACGATAACTGCGTGGTCAGGATCGTAATGACGGCGGCAATCATCATGAGCGCGGTGCCGATGCTTTGCGAATAAAAGAAATTCGCCAGCATCAGGAAAAAATTGACAAACACGACGGAAAACAAATCGCGTTTGGAGCGCATCTCCAGCAGCTTGAATGAAAGCAGCAACACCAGCATCGCGACGCCGGCCTCGCGTCCGAAGAAGGTCTTGTAGGTTGAAAATACACCGATCATTGAAAGGGCTGCAATCGGCACCAGCACCCAGTGCGACGGCATGCGGTTGCCGCGAAACGTGATCCAACCGCGCCATAGCAGGAGCACGCCGCACATCCATGACGTCCACGGTGGCAAGTGTCCGATATGCGGCGTCAGCACCAAGCTGCACGCGGCCAGTAGCAACAACGTGTCGGCTTTGTCGCGCGACATCGGGCGTGCTGTGCTCGGCAGGCGCGGCATCTTCATCATAATGCCGGGTACAGCGCCAGCGCGCGCAGGCAAGCTGCGCGATGGGCTGGGCCAATTGAGGCAGGGAACGCGATGTCGCCCAAGCGAAACGCATAGGCCAATCCAAGCGCCTCCGCGTCGAGTACCCAGCGCGTCATGCGGGATAATTTCATTTCAACATCCATGCTGCGCGGCAGTGTCGAAATGTCGATGCGCAGTTCACTGGCGGTGCCACCCTCAAAATGTTTCGTCACCAGCGTACCGCCAAATGCCGGATCGACTCTGGCAATCTGGCGCCACGCCAGAAGTTTCATTGAATCACCCATTTGGTACGCACGCACGCCGGCAAAATCGTCATGCCCGGCGCGTCCATGGCCATCTTCTTTCTCTTCGCCTGCCATCGGCAACGGCGGTGCATTGTCTTCAGGATACGGATACACCAACGCTCTCGCATCCGGTTGCCAGTAACTCCATGCGCGCAAAAAGCCGAGCGGAAAGCGGGTTTGCAGCCGCACCCGTGGCGCGTTTAACCACCCGCGCTGCTCTGCCTTGACGGCCAGCGTCACGCTGCGCATGGCATCGGCGGCGACATCAGCCGCCTGCTCGAGATCAGGCAATTCTTCACCGACGAAGCCGAGCCAGATTGCATAGCGGTCATGCTTGCGGCGATTGATCAGATGCAGCTCAAACTGCGCCTCTTCGCCGGCAAAGACGGATTGCACACGACCAGTGGACAGATGGAGGTACGCCAGATTGCGGAAGGTCAGATACATATCAATGACCGCGCATCCGGCAGTCAGAAAGGTCAGCGCAAAACCCAGGCTAAGGTTGTAATTGATCGACCCGATGAAAAGCACGACCAGCATCACGGCAAACGCCAATCCTGCCCCCGTCGGGACGATGAATACGCGGCGCTGATTGAGGAATACTTCTCCCGGTTCTGGATCGCGCAATCGAAACATCCATTGGTTGATGATCTTGCGGATCCTGCGCTGTATGGGCTTGAACATTGTCAATCAGACGGCAACCGATTTCATTAATTGAAGCACCAGATCGCGGCTACCCAAAGCGGCGCTGCCAGTCGATTTCAAGGGCCGCAGGCGATGGGCGGCGACCGGTACCAGCACCGCTTGCACGTCTTCCGGAATGACATGATTGCGCCCCTCCATCGCAGCCCATGCGCGTGCGGCTTGTATCAAGGCAATGGCTGCGCGCGGGCTCAAGCCTTCCGCAAATGCGCCATTTTGGCGCGATGCCTGCGCCAATGCCTGCACGTAATCGATCAACGACGTTGAAGTATGCACCTGCTTCAACGCTCTTTGCGCCTCCATCAACTCGGCCGGTTGCATTGCCATGCGCATCGTTTTCAATAGCACGCGCCGATCCTCTCCCATCAGCAATGCGCGTTCGGACGCTGCATCGGGATAACCGAGTGACAGACACATCAGGAAACGATCCAATTGCGATTCCGGTAACTGGAAGGTGCCGATTTGATGGGTCGGATTCTGGGTCGCAATGATAAAAAACGGATCGGGTAAATCGCGTGTGACGCCATCGGCCGTGACTTGCCGCTCTTCCATGGCTTCCAGCAGCGCAGATTGCGTTTTCGGCGTCGCGCGGTTGATTTCGTCGGCCAGCAGAACTTGGGTAAAAACAGGTCCAGGATGAAAGGCAAAGCCGTTCTTCTCGCGGTCGAAAATGGAAATGCCGACCACGTCCGCCGGCAATAAATCGCTTGTGAATTGAATCCGGTTGAATTTCAAGCCGAGTGAAACGGCCAGCGCGTGCGCCAGTGTCGTCTTGCCAACGCCCGGCACGTCTTCGATCAACAGGTGGCCGCCAGCCAGCAGGCACACCAGCGATTGGCGGATTTGCAAATCTTTGCCGACAATGATTTGACCGACTTGTTTGGCAACGGCATGTATTTTTGCAAACATTGGATTTCCACGACAGGAGACAGGGTAAAAAAGAGGTGAGCGTACCATGCACGATTATTCCCAAAAGCATCTTCATGCCGTCAAGCGACACGCGTCGATTCTTGGATTGGCAACCATGTGCACCATGCTATTGTCCAATCTATAAATTTTATTCGAGAATGCCAAGCTTGACTGCGGTATCCAATTAGCCACGACCGATGACCACCGCTATTTATACCCATCCAGATTGCAAGCGCCATGAAATGGGGCCGGGGCATCCAGAGTGCCCGGCCCGCCTGACCGCGATTGAAGACCAATTGATTGCGAGCCACCTCGACGGTTTTCTTGATCATCGGGAAGCGCCCGAAGCCGACATTGCGCACATTATGCGTGTCCATACCGCCAATGCTGTTGCATCGATACGGGATCATGTACCACCGTTGACCGATCGCCATTCCGGTTACTACTCGCTCGACGGCGACACTTCACTCAATGCGTATAGCTGGAAAGCGGCTCTGCGGGCCGCTGGCGCAGCAGTCGCGGCGACCGATGCGGTGATATCGGGTGCGCTGGACAATGCCTTTTGTGCGATCCGCCCGCCTGGACACCATGCGCGACCGACGGAAGCGATGGGATTTTGCCTGTTCAATAACGTGGCGATTGCGGCAAGACGCGCGTTGGAAGCGCATGGTTTACAACGTGTTGCGATTGTCGATTTCGACGTCCATCACGGCAATGGCACTGAAGAGGCGTTTCTCGATGAGCCGCGCGTGCTGATGGTGAGTTTTTTCCAGCATCCGTTTTATCCATACTCCGGTGTCGCACGCGACGGCTACGCGCATGCCAATGCCGTCAACGTGCCGGTGCCGGCGTACACCGCAGGCGATACCGTGCGTCAGCTGGTGACTGAAAAATGGCTGCCGGCGTTGCATGCGCATCGTCCTGAAATGATCTTCATCTCGGCTGGTTTCGATGCGCACCGCGAAGACGACATAGGGCAAATGCGCCTGGTTGAGACGGATTATGCATGGATCACGCAACAGGTGATGGCGATCGCGAAGCAATACGGGCAAGGGCGCATCGTCAGTTGCCTGGAAGGCGGCTACAACCTGTCGGCGCTGGGGCGCAGCGTCGCCGCGCATTTGAAAGTGCTGGCTGAACTGGATTGAATTCGGCGCATCGATAAGGGCGCGCCGACTGGTCACCACCGAGTAAAATAGCGGCTTACTCCTCAAATAAGTCTCGCATGTCCATACAATGGTTCCCCGGTCACATGAACGCTGCCCGCAAAAAGGCGGCGGAAGCCATGGAAAAGACCGATATGATTATCGAAGTGCTGGATGCGCGTCTGCCGCAAGCCAGTTGCAACCCGATGATCGAGCAGTTGCGCCGGCATCGCCAGCGACCCTGTCTCAAAATTCTCAACAAGAGCGATCTGGCCGATCCCGCTGCGACCAAGGCATGGATCGAGCATTACAACCGGCAAAAAAATGTGCATGCGGTCGCGCTCAGTTGCAAGAAGCCGGCCGATGTGGCGAAAGTCACGGGATTTTGCCTGAAGCTGGCGCCGCATCGCGGCACTGCATTGAAGCCGCTGCGCATGATGATCATGGGCATTCCGAACGTCGGCAAATCAACGCTGATGAATGCCCTGCTCAAGCGCCGCGTCGCCGCCGTGGGTGATGAGCCGGCGGTGACAAAGACCCAGCAGCGTCTGTATCTCGGCAATAACATGGTGCTGATCGATACGCCCGGCATGCTGTGGCCGAAAATCGCGCATCCGAGCGATGGCTTGATGCTCGCGGCCAGTCACGCGATCGGCAGCAATGCGTTGATCGAGGAGGAGGTGGCCACATTCCTGGCGGACCAGGTACTTGCGCGTTATCCGCAATTCATCACCGCGCGTTATGGGATGCAGACAGCGGGGATCGATGGCGTCAGCGTGATTGAAGGCGTTGCGCAGAAGCGCGGTTTTCGCTTGAAGGGTGGCGACCTGGATCTTGAAAAAGCCGCGCATACTTTTTTGCAGGACTATCGTACGGGAGCGCTTGGACGCATCAGTCTGGAGACGCCGGAAAGCCGCATCGCGCTGTTGGCGAGCTATGTTCCGCCGCCGTCATTGGGTGAGCAGCCGGAAGTGGCGGATGACGTAGATCAGTAGCGCGTAGGTTGGGCTAACGCTTTATCAGCCCAACATCTCCTTCCAAAAACGGCGGCCAGGCTCATTCATTGATTGCGGTCTCAACATGGCCCCATCTTTCCGTAAGATTTCCGCTCGCAATTTCCCGATGAATGGATGAATACGGCCAATCTACCGCGCTCGCCACATAACCATGCTTCACAGGATTGAAGTGAACGTACGCCACATGTTTTTCCAGGTCGTCATCATCCCTGATCTGATGCTCCCAGTACCGCCGTTGCCATATGCCGCGCTCGCGTTTCATTTTTCTACTGCGCCGTATCACCTCGGTTTTAGGGATCGCCCGTGAAAATGCCGCTTTGATCAAAGACCAGCGCAGCGGGAAATTCGCATCACCTTCCGGCAGTCGCCAAATGGCATGCAAATGATCCGGCAATACCACCATCGCGATGATGTCAAAAGGATGGGATTGCCGAATTTTTCGCATGGCGTTGCGAAGTACATCAATGTGTTCGGTGAGGAGAGCGCTTTTTCGATCTGCGAGATTGACAGTGAAAAAATAGGTGGCTCCGGCTGTGTTCGCTCTGCGGTATCTCATCGAGGTCATCTCATTGGATGTTGGGCTGATAAAGCGTTAGCCCAACCTACGCACTGACAAAGAGCTCAGCATTTCACTTGGCTTCTTGATAAAAATATCCAGTCCTTGGCACTTTAGCAACCGCTTATCCAATGTAACAAAAAACTGAGCGCCATATTTCATAGCATCCCAGATGTGATAAGCATCCGGTCTCATTTTTTCCTTTGATCCATTCCCTGTTACAACAGATAGGACTCGCTCGCGTTTGATCTTTTCTTCTGGGTTCAACTGGACCTCAATCGAATAAATCTGACTACAAGCAATTTCCTTAACATAGCTAGGGGTACTTGGATTGTTTATCTCAGTCATCACTGAATGGGGAACAACTATATCCAATTCACCAGCTTCTTTCATTTCTAACAGTTGGAGCAATGCTTTCATTTCGGCAGGTATAGACGGGTTGAAAGCAGACGAGTCCAGAAAGATCTTCGGCATCCTTTGACGCGATTTGGACTTTCCCATAGGTATTCGCATACATCCTCCGCTGGTGTCATAAGAAATTCAGCAAACAAAAAGCCCGCAAGGCGTAAACCTTGCGGGCTTTTTTGCAATCGAGTTCGGTGAAAACAAAACGTGCTTTTCACCGAGGGACATTACATCATGCCGTCCATGCCACCCATACCGCCCATGCCACCCATACCGCCCATGCCACCGGCAGCAGGTTTGTCTTCAGCCAGTTCGCATACCATGCAATCGGTAGTCAGCATCAGCGAAGCGATCGATGCTGCATTTTGCAGTGCCGAACGTGTCACTTTGGCTGGGTCCAGAACGCCCATTTCGACCATGTCGCCGTAGGTGCCGTTGGCTGCGTTGTAACCGAAGTTACCTTTGCCTTCGAGTACCTTGGCAACTACGACAGAGGCTTCGTCGCCGGCGTTTTGAACGATCATGCGCAGCGGCTCTTCCATGGCGCGCAGAACGATCTTGATGCCTGCGTCTTGATCGGCGTTGTCGCCTTTGACGGAGAGGTTGGCACGTGCGCGCAGCAGGGCAACGCCGCCGCCAGGAACGATGCCTTCTTCAACGGCGGCACGGGTTGCGTGCAGCGCGTCTTCCACGCGGGCTTTTTTCTCTTTCATTTCAACTTCGGTGGCAGCACCGACTTTGATGACGGCCACGCCGCCGGCGAGTTTTGCAACGCGCTCTTGCAGTTTTTCACGGTCGTAGTCGGAAGTCGCTTCTTCGATCTGGACGCGCACTTGCTTGACGCGTGCTTCGATCGCGGATGCTTGGCCAGCGCCGTCGATCAGCGTGGTGTTTTCTTTGCCGATTTCAACGCGCTTGGCTTGGCCGAGGTCGGTCAGCGTTGCTTTTTCGAGAGTCAGGCCGACTTCTTCAGCGATGACTTGGCCGCCAGTCAGGATGGCGATGTCTTCCAGCATGGCTTTGCGGCGGTCGCCGAAACCAGGAGCCTTGACGGCGCAGGTTTTCAGGATGCCGCGGATGTTGTTGACGACCAGTGTTGCGAGCGCTTCGCCTTCGATGTCTTCTGCGATGATCAGCAGCGGACGGCCGGCTTTGGCAACTTGTTCCAGGATCGGCAGCAGGTCACGGATGTTGGAGATCTTCTTGTCGCACAGCAGAACGAACGGGTTCTCGAGGATCGCAACTTGTTTTTCCGGATTGTTGATGAAGTACGGGGACAGATAGCCACGGTCGAATTGCATGCCTTCGACGATGTCCAGTTCGTCGTTCAGGGATTTGCCGTCTTCAACAGTGATGACGCCTTCCTTGCCGACTTTTTCCATCGCTTCTGCAATGCGTTCGCCGATCGATGCGTCGCTGTTGGCGGAGATCGATCCGACTTGCGCGATTTCTTTCGAAGTGGTGCAAGGCTTGGCGATTTTTTTCAGTTCTTCGACAGTCGCGGTAACTGCTTTGTCGATACCGCGCTTCAGGTCCATCGGGTTCATGCCAGCGGCAACGAACTTCATGCCTTCGCGCACGATTGCCTGGGCCAGCACGGTTGCGGTTGTCGTACCGTCACCAGCGTTGTCGGAAGTCTTGGAAGCGACTTCCTTGACCATTTGCGCGCCCATGTTCATGAGCTTGTCTTTGAGTTCGATTTCTTTGGCGACCGAAACACCGTCCTTGGTGACGGTCGGGGCGCCGAAGGAGCGCTCGAGCACAACGTTGCGGCCTTTAGGGCCGAGAGTTACTTTTACTGCGTTGGCGAGAATGTTTACGCCTTCGACCATCTTGGCACGGGCGGCGTCGCCGAAAATGACTTCTTTAGCTGCCATGGTTATTACTCCTTAGAATTCGGTTGTAGGTGCTTGATACGTATGTAAAGTCACTGGATTCCCGTCTGCACGGGGACTTGGAGAGTCCGGGGACTGTCCAAGCGGGAATGTTCAAACGCTGCGCGTTTGAACATTCGCATCACTTTTGGACGATTGCCATGATGTCTTCTTCGCGCATCACGAGCAGTTCTTCGCCCTCGACCTTGACGCTTTGGCCAGAGTATTTGCCGAACAGTACGCGGTCGCCGACCTTGACGTCGAGCGGGCGAACTTTGCCATCTTCAAGGATCTTGCCGTTACCAACAGCCAAAACCTGACCTTGATCCGGCTTTTCTGCTGCTGCTTCAGGGAGAACGATGCCAGACGCAGTTTTAGTTTCCTGGTCGAGACGTTTGACGATGATGCGATCGTGCAAAGGACGAAGGTTCATACAGACTCCTTTAAAATCAATTGGTTATGTGTTTTTTTGCGGCAAACCTGCAGCAAATCATGCTTTATTGTGCAGTTTAGCCGCACAAGAAAAGTTGGTAGGCCAAGAAGAATTGTTAGCACTCTCACCTGACGAGTGCCAAGTATAGGAGCGGTTTAAGGTTTTTTCAAGTTTATTGTCCTTGTCGAACTACCGGCCGGACGAATTTTTCATTTTGTTGGGGGTGGGGTTTGTTGTGCGATGCGGGAACTGAGGGGGGAATCGGCAGTGTGTCGGCGCGCAAATGTCGCCGTGCCGTTTGCGGATCTCCAGTCTTCCCGAACATAGGGTTTGTCGCGGCCGGAAAGAAACAGTGCGACGCCATTCATCCAGCGTTGTGTGGGCGCTGGTTTCGCATTTGAGGCGGGAAAGAGTGTGAGGAGGCTGAGCGCGATCAGCCATTGACTCAACCAGGGTTTGCGCAAGGGGGCTGAAATCCACATGAATCCAAGGCCGATGAGGGCGCCCAGCATGCATCCCGTCATTGCTTCCGAGATCGAATGGGCATGTACTTCGATGCGGGAAAAGCTGATCAGGATGCCGAGCAGGATGCCGAAACCTATTCCCATTGCCCGCATAGCCGATGGCGACTTCTGCAGCATTAAATAGAAAATGACGGGAATCACTGCGGTAGCGCGCATTGCGTGGCCGCTGATGCCGGTGAAGTCAAGCGAGCGTATGCCGATACCCCAGCCGATAAAGGCAATCTTTGTGGCCGCGACCAGCACCAGTCCCAATGTAAATAGTCCGGACCACCACATCGCCATACGCCATGCGCGACCGACTACGAGCCATACGACAATGGCCGCGGCGGCAGGCATCATCACGACGGTGTCGCCCAGACTGGTTATTTTCATCCATGGAATCATAAAAATATGACAATGCTTTCGCTGTAATAGAGACTAAAAGAGTGAGTCACGCACAGTCAAGACGGGTCTAACGTCGTGTGGTGAGTTCGGTTGAAGTGCTTTTCGGTTGGCTGTGGGTGGCTCCGCGCAACGGCGCATCACTGAACGTTTCGGTGCGCGGGCATACCATCATTGATTCGCAAAACGCGACAGGTTGTTTATGTCTATTTAAATCTATTTTTGGAGCAATGCCGTTGATTAAATTCAAGTGGTTTCATGGTTTTCGAAGGTATGCACAATGCTTTCTGGCGTGTTTCGCAGGCAAGGTCCGCTCCTATGCAATGCGCTGTACGGTGGTTTGCGTCAATGCGGCTTGATTCATTTTCGTGCAAAACTGATGGCCAGACTAGTTAAGTAGCGGGGCAAAATTAATTGTGATTCTTACGCGGCATTTTTTCTAGGAGCGGGCCTCCCTTGCAGGGGGGGGCATTTGCGCCGGGCGGCGATCCGCTTGCAAGCGCAAATCGTTCCGCAGGCGTGCGGCAAGGCCGCACGAATTCCCTGCCTCACCCCGCGATAGGTGTTAGCACATGCACGCTATCGCGGGCAAGGCCCGCTCCTACAAATTCACCGCTTCTTTTGCATGACTACTTAGTTCTACTGCGTCATGAATATGCGCTGCCCTCTTCAAGATCTGAGGCTTACCCACAAAGCGTGGCGCCGATTTGTGGGTAAGCCTCAGATCTTGAAGAGGGGTGATTCTCGTGACACAGTAGTACGCGTCAGATACATGCAAGGGATTGTTCATATTCAGAATGGAGCAGGCCATGACAGCCACCAGGACAGAGCACGATACCTTCGGCGCGATCGAGGTGCCGGCAAATCGGCTGTGGGGTGCGCAGACACAGCGCTCTCTGGAGCATTTCCGGATTTCAAGTGAACGCATGCCACATCAACTCATCATTGCACTGGCTGCCGTCAAACGCGCCTGTGCTCTCGTCAATCGCGATCTTGGCCGCCTCGATGCAAAGAAGGCAGATGCGATTGTGCGGGCGGCAGAGGAAGTCATCGCCGGCTTGCACGACCACGAATTTCCGCTGTCAGTGTGGCAAACCGGTTCCGGCACACAGACCAATATGAACATGAACGAAGTGCTCGCCAATCGCGCATCGGAGTTGCTGGGCGGTGTACGCGGTGCAGCGCGTACCGTGCATCCGAATGATGAGGTCAATCTCGGTCAGTCGTCCAACGATATTTTTCCGACCGCGATGCACGTTGCGGCCGGCTTGGCGGTGGCCAATGATTTGTTGCCGGCATTGCGCGAATTGCGCACCACGCTGGATGAAAAATCCCGCGCGTTTGCCGATATTGTCAAAATCGGCCGCACCCATTTGCAGGATGCGACGCCGCTGACGCTCGGCCAGGAATTTTCGGGTTACGTCGCTCAGCTCGATCATGCGGAACGGTTCATCGCCGCCACCCTGCATTCGCTGTATGAATTGGCGGTCGGCGGCACTGCTGTCGGCACCGGATTGAACACGCACGCAGAATTCGGCGATCGCGTCGCCGTGGCGCTGGCGCAGAGCAGCGGTTTACCTTTCAGGAGCGCTGCCAACAAGTTTGCCGCACTGGCGTCGCACGATGCGATGGTGGCTGTGCATGGAGCCTTTAAAACGCTGTCGGCGGCGCTGATGAAAATTGCGAATGACGTGCGCTGGCTCGCATCCGGACCGCGTTCCGGACTGGGTGAAATCCGCATCCCGGAAAATGAACCTGGCAGCTCGATCATGCCGGGCAAGGTCAATCCGACCCAGTGCGAAGCGCTCACGATGCTATGCTGCCAAGTGTTCGGCAATGATGTTGCCATCAATTTTGGTGGCGCGTCCGGCAATTTCGAGCTGAACGTTTTCAAGCCCCTCATTGCCCATAATTTTCTGCAGAGTGCGCGCATGCTGGCGGAGGGCATGCGCAGCTTCGACGCGCATTGCGCACGCGGCATCGAAGCCGATCGCGAGCGCATCGCGGACTTGATGGCGCGTTCTTTGATGCTGGTGACCGCGTTGACGCCGTACATCGGCTACGACAAGGCGGCGAAGATCGCCAAGCATGCGCATGCGGAGGGCAGTACGCTGAAACAGGCTGCGCTGACACTGGGTTATGTCACTGAAGAAGAGTTCGACCGTTGGGTGCAGCCGGTGGACATGACGCATCCGGATGAGGCGTGAAAAGAAAGGCGGATAAGCGCCAAATCCATTTTCTGCTTTTCGGCTATCCTTGCGTGAATTCAGGTGCGCTTGGTCGCCCTGTAAAAAAATCGCAAAGGAATATCAATTGAGCAATCTCTTAATCCGCCGTCTCGCGCTATTGGATACAGATGCCCATCGCGATCTGCTGGCGCAAGGCTTGCGGGGGATCGAGCGGGAGACTTTGCGCGCCGATGCGCATGGCGATCTGGCGCTTACTCCCCATCCTCGCGCGCTTGGTTCGGCACTGACTCACCCGCAAATCACGACTGATTATTCCGAGTCTTTGCTCGAATTTATCACCCCGGCGGAACACGATATCGCTACAGCATTGACCGAACTTGATGCGATTCATCGCTTTGTCTATACGGAGCTTGGCGACGAGATATTGTGGAGTCAATCCATGCCCTGTCGCTTGCCAGACGAAGAGGCGATTCCGATCGCATGGTACGGTACCTCGCACATCGGCATGATCAAGCATGTGTACCGGCGCGGACTGGCGCTGCGCTACGGTAAAAACATGCAATGCATCGCCGGCATCCATTACAACTTTTCGCTGGCCGAGCACTTGTGGCGCGTGCTGCAGGAGGCAGAGCAGGCAGCCGGCTCCGCCATGCATTTTCAATCGGAAAGTTACATCGCGCTGATTCGCAATTTTCATCGATACAGCTGGCTGCTGATGTACCTGTTCGGCGCGTCGCCGGCGTTGTCCGCACAGTTCCTGCGCGGACATCCGCATCGTTTGGAGACCTTGTCCGGGGATACCTTGTATCTGCCGTATGCCACCAGTTTGCGCATGAGCGATCTAGGTTATCAGAGCAATGCACAGGCCGGGCTGGTGCCGCCTTACAACACGCTGCATGACTACATGTTCAACCTGTCGCGTGCGGTGCGCCAGCCGTATCCGCCCTATGAAAAAATCGGCACACGGCGCGACGGCGAATGGGTCCAGATCAACAGCAATGTGCTGCAAATCGAGAACGAATTTTACGCAACGATCCGGCCCAAGCGCGTTATCCAAACCGGAGAGCGGCCGGTGGAAGCATTGTGCGCACGCGGCGTCCAGTACATTGAGGTGCGCTGCCTGGATGTCGATCCGTTTGAACCGCTCGGGATCGGGCTGGAAACATCGCGTTTTCTCGATGCGTTTCTGCTGTACTGCGCGCTGGAGGACAGCCCGCCGACCAACGACGCCGAGGGACGAGAAAACGCGGAAAACTTTGCGTGCACGGTCAAGGAAGGCCGACGAGCCGGACTTGCCTTGCAACGCGGTGGCGCCGCAATCGAATTGCAGGCATGGGGGCTGGAACTGATCGAGCGAATCCGCCCGGTGGCCGCGCTGCTCGATGCGCAACGTGGCGAGGACGTCCATGCGCGCGCGTTGCAGAATCAACTGAACAAGCTGCAATCGCCGGAATTGACGCCATCGGCGCGGGTCCTGGCTGCGTTGGCGTCAAACGGCGGCTCGTTCGCAAACTTCGCGATGCGTCAGAGCGCGGTGCATGCGGCCGATTTCCGCGCGCGTCCTCTGAATGAAGGCGAAAGCGCCTTCTACACGTCGCTGGCGCAAACGTCGCTGGCGGAGCAGGAGCGGATGGAGCGCACGCAGGCCGGGAGTTTTGATGAATTCATTACCGACTACCACTCAAGGACGCCAAGTCAGCTTTGCGTTTAAATTCGAAGCACTTCCGCCTGTAGCAGAAAGCAGATCTATAAACGGTGTAGGGGAGGGTGCACCATGAGGCTTCTTCCTATCTCGATTAGAGTGCCTCATATATATGGGATACTGCCAACCCTCCTTATCCGGTTATTCTCACATCTTCTTGTCGACGGCTCCTACACTTCGTTGGCTACAACTCATCCCCTATAAACCTGTATGAAGAAAAAAGAAATAAAGGCCATGGCCTATAAGCTTATCG
>CBINHE010000073.1:0-20667 GCA_966250375.1 uncultured Oxalobacteraceae bacterium | reverse complement strand
CATGTCGCCTGAAACCCTTGCTCCACCCCTAACCCTCCCCTTGAAGGGGAGGGAACACGAAGGTTCTTCGTCGCCTAAGTTACTGACTCCTGTCTAAAACCCGGTGTCGCAAACTTCCGTGGCGTGCGAATTGGTGGAAATAAAACTCCCCTCGTGGAATACCAGTGCAGGTTGAGGCGACATATCGCAACGCTCCACCTGACCTATGAAAATGACGTGGTCACCCTCGGCATACTGATTGCGGTTTTGGCATTCAAACCACGCGGTGACATTGTTGATAATGGGAAGGCCAGCCGGAGACAAATCGAAACAGACGCCACGAAAACGATCGTCAATGCTTGCCGAAAAACGCTTCGCCAGCGCCGTTTGATCAGACGAAAGGACATGGATCACGTAACGCGGACTGGTGATAAAGGCGGGAAAACTGCGCGCCTTCCGCGCCAGGCTCCAAAGCACCAAAGGCGGATCGAGGGACACCGAATTGAAGGAACTCACGGTCAACCCGTAAAAGCTTCCATCGGCCCGTCGCGTGGTAATGACCGTAACGCCGGTCGCAAATTGTGAAAGCGCATTGCGGAAGTGGCGAGCATCAAATCCAGTGGCCGCCGCATCCAGTGATTGAGTTGTCATCCGCGCCTCGGTTGATTAGTCGTACACAGGTATCAGTAAACAGCGGGAAACATGAATCGCGCATCACCCTGGCAATTCATGACACGATTCACTCAACTGATTCTGTGCCTGCACACCGAGCGGCATGCGAACGATGCTGGCAGAACCTGCATCCGCATTCTCCTGTTCATGGAGCCGACGAATCATGCGGCGCGCTTCCAGAGGCCCGCGATCGACCGCAATATCGATCATCCGTGCGTCGGGACCTGCGCTGTCCCAATTGCGCTGCTGGTTCACGAGAATCGTGCGGTCTTCCATGAACGTCGTCACGATTTGCCGAGAGATGAAACTCGTGATTTCCTCGCTCTCGATGGCAAAGTCGCGAAACATGCCGACGTACAGGTAATGCGTTTTCTCGGTCTCCGGCGTCACTTGCGCGTATATGCAAATATTCAGCGGTTTCGTCGACGGATCGGCCCCGGCTGGGCGAAAGGTTGACTGCATGCGCAGGTTCCCGCCAGGCCAGTAGCGGATTTCCTGGGTGCGGTCCACGTTCCCGGTGATCCCCATCGCCTTTTGATACAAGGGCGGATTGGCGACATTCGGCATGACGCGCGTGACGGCAACCAATTGTGCTTCGACTCGCACCTCACCGGGATACTGGCTCGTTGCGTCATTGGCGTAGGCGCCCGGATGCATGTAAGGAATGTGGGATAAGTCGAGGATGTTCTCCACCGTGAGAACGTAATTCGATTGAATGTGCAGCACACCGCCGCCGCCGGCGTAGTCGGGTGAAGAACACATGAAGTAATGGGGAATTTGCTCGACATCCGCTTGCGCCGGATCGCCCATCCATATCCAGACGAAGCCGTCCCTTTCCGCCACCGGATAAGACTTCACGCATGCTTTGGCAGGTATTCTTTCCTGCGCCGGAATGTGCACGCACTTACCACTGCCATCGAATTCCAAACCATGGTACGTACACTGCACACGATCATCGATCAACCGTCCGAGGGACAATGAAACATGTCGATGGGCGCAACGGTCTTCCAGCGCGGCGACCGCACCATTGCGTTGGCGATACAGGACCACAGGCTTGCAGAGGATAGTGCGCGCGCACAGTTCACGCTTGATGTCCGAACCGAGCGCGGCAATATACCAATAATTTTGCAGCATCATCTTCAATCCTCTCGCGATTATCAGGCAGACAGAATGATCGATCTAACTCTACGCGCGATTGTGGAAGATGTATGCGACCGAAGCGGCCAATAAGGAAGACTGGCAAGACAATTTTCCTGGGAGTAAGCAACCGGGAAATGGCGCCAGAAGAGTCAGAGTCTCGTTTAACGCAAGCAAGAGGCGCATCTGAAAAATGCGGCGTCATTTAGCGTCTGCATTAAAGGCTCCTTCCCCTTCAAGGGGGCGTAGCAGGGAATTCGGATCGCATGGTGTAGCAGGGGTTTCGTGGGGCATGCCCCACGCCTGCGCAACGGTGTCGCCTTGCAAGGCGACACTCCTTTGATCCGCCTGCGGAGCGGTTGCGCTTGCAAGCGCAATTCTCTTGGTTGGGATGGGGATGGGTTTTACGCTGCGGACTTAACCCATCCCCCCTTGCAGGGCGCGCATAGGCTTGCAAGCCTGTGCCGTTTCGCAAGCAGGCGACATGTCGCCTGAAACCCTTGCTCCACCCCCGCCCCTCCCCTTGAAAGGGAGGGAGAGAACGGAGATGGAGCAGGCTAAGACGTCCATCCCCCCTTGAAGAGAAGGGAACACGGCGGTTGGAGCACATCCGCAAATAAGGCACCGGACACTATTGCCCGTGACACCCTTATAACTGGGGAAAACCCGCTCCAATACCATTCTTTATCACGATGCGCCCTGCCCTTTCAGTTCCGCCTGCAATCGCTCATACTTGGCTTGCAATTGCTCTTTGGTCTCGCGCCATGCGGGATTGAACGGGATGCAATCGACCGGACACACCTGCTGGCATTGCGGCTCATTGTAATGGCCGACGCATTCGGTGCATTTGTTGGGGTCGATTTCATAAATCTGCTGCCCCATGTAAATCGCGTCGTTCGGGCATTCAGGCTCGCACACGTCGCAATTGATACATTCGTCTGTAATAATCAATGCCATGCGTACTCCGCTGCAACGAATGGACGAATGCCCCAAACGCTTGCAAGCGTTTGGAGCGCGGTTTGGCGCAAAGCCATACTTTGCACAACGCCAAGCCTCGTGTCCGTGATAAGTAGTGCCATGGCAACCTCGTAATTACTCGCCCTGCTCTGCGACTTTCTCTTTCAGCCACTTGTCGACTGACGGAAAAACGAATTTCGATACATCGCCGCCCAAAGTCGCGATTTCGCGCACGATAGTGCCGGAAATGAACTGGTATTGATCGGACGGTGTCAGGAACAGGGTTTCGACATCGGGCAACAGGTAGCGGTTCATGCCCGCCATCTGGAATTCATATTCGAAATCGGACACGGCGCGCAGCCCGCGCACGATTACCCGAGCATCGTGCCGGCGCACGAAATCCTTCAGCAAGCCGGAAAAGCTTTCCACCTGCACGTTCGGATAATGCCCGAGCACTTCATTGGCAATCGTCAAACGTTCTTCCAGCGAGAAAAACGGCCGTTTGTTTTTACTATCGGCAACGCCGACGATCAATTTGTCAAAAAGACCTGAAGCGCGACGCACCAGATCTTCGTGACCCCGCGTGAGCGGGTCAAATGTTCCCGGATAAACGGCTGTGACCATTAAAGGCTCCTCAGAGATGCCAGCTGCAACACAAAAGAAAGCGCATTATGCCCGAAATTCAGGCTGGCCTTTTGCACTGCAGCAAATGATAGAACACCATACCGGCCTTGCCTGCCCGTACCACATCCCAACCACCAAGCCACTCTGGCGCAAGTTCGTCAGCCAGCGACACTTCCGATTCAACATAGACCAGACCGTCGGCGGTTAGCAATCGCGCACATACCGGCAGGGTTTTGGCCAACCAATCCTGGTGATAGGGCGGATCAAGAAAAATCAGATTAAAAAAAGCATCATTTGTGTCCATCGCCAGACGCTGCGCGGCTGAGAGCGCATCGCCGCGCACGATGCTGACGTGCGCCGCATGCAGTTTTTCCCTGGTTGCTTCCAGTTGGCGTACCGCCGGCGTGTTGGCCTCGACCATCACGACCTTCGCCGCACCACGGCTGGCGGCCTCGAACCCCAAGGCGCCGGTACCAGCGAACAGGTCGAGGCAAGCGACACTTTCCCAAGCGCCATCCAGCAAATGGTTGAGCCAGTTAAACACCGTTTCGCGCACGCGGTCCGGCGTCGGGCGCAAGCCTTCCGCGTCCAGCACCGGCAGCGGTGTGCGTTTCCATTGGCCGCCGATGATGCGGACTTGATGCGTAAGCGGGGCACGCGCGACGCGCTTGGGGGCAGGCTTTTTACCCGGTTTATTGGACATACTAAAAGAACTTTCAATCACTTGTGATGGTTTTGACCGCGCCCGCTATTGCAGGAGGAACAGGATTATAGACATTACTTTACTGTCAATTCTGAAAAGCTCTCTCCTCTGAACCGCGCCTCATTAGGCTCCTGCTTTTATTGCCATTGAATGCACATGATTACCGACAGACAGTTCCGCATGGCCTTAAACCAGAAATTCATCATCTGCGCTCTGTTAAAATACGCGATTCATTTTACGGACGGCGACATGTGCGAACAAAGCCTTTCCGCAATCGGCGCACGCGCACATCTTAAAAAGAATGCGCCGGATTGAATGAGTTCCCGATTGTGTCCGCTTGTTCGCAAGCCTCCAAGCATTTCCGAGTACATTCCCAATGTTTAGTTTCTTCAAGAAAAAACCCAAAGACACGCCTGCGCCGCCGCAGGACAGCGTCGCAACGACGGCGCCCGATGTCCCCATGCAACCCGCGCCAACGATTGTGCCCGAGGCGGCCGAGGAGATCGTACCGGCAGCACCTGCCCCGGCAGAGCAAAAGCGCTCCTGGATTACGCGCCTGAAAGCCGGGCTGTCGAAAACCTCCTCGAATCTCACCACGCTTTTTGTCGGCGCAAAAATCGGCGACGAACTGTACGAAGAGCTCGAATCCGCATTGCTGACATCGGACGCTGGCGTAGAAGCGACGCAATCGCTGCTCGATGCACTGAAGCGCAAGGTCAAGGATGAAAAACTGACCGAGGCCGAACAAGTCAAAACCGCGTTGCGCGCATTGCTGATCGAATTGCTCTCGCCATTGCAAAAGCCTCTGGTCCTGGGCCGCCATCAACCGCTGGTAATGATGCTGACAGGCGTCAACGGCGCCGGCAAGACCACAACCATCGGCAAGCTCGCCAAGCACCTGCAAGCACATCATCAATCGGTGCTGCTGGCCGCAGGCGATACCTTCCGCGCCGCCGCACGCGAGCAACTGACGATATGGGGCGAACGCAATAACGTCACCGTGATTTCGCAAGAGTCGGGTGACCCCGCCGCAGTCGCGTTCGATGCGGTGCATTCAGCGCAGGCGCGCGGCACGCAAGTGGTGATGATCGATACCGCGGGACGCTTGCCGACGCAATTGCATCTGATGGAAGAACTCAAAAAAATCAAGCGCGTGATCAACAAAGGCATGTCATCCGCGCCGCACGAGATCCTCTTGGTCATCGATGGCAATACCGGCCAAAACGCACTGGCGCAGGTGAAGGCATTTGACGATGCGCTGGGATTGACCGGCCTGGTCATCACCAAGCTCGACGGCACCGCGAAAGGCGGCGTGCTGGCGGCGATTGCCAAGACGCGACCGGTGCCGGTATATTTCATCGGCGTCGGAGAAAAGATTGAGGACCTGCAGCCGTTCAATGCGCAAGAGTTTGTTGACGCCTTATTAAGCTAATCAAGAATGATCGAATTCCAGCACGTATCCAAGCAGTACGCCAAAGACGCCACGGCGCTGTCCGATGTGACACTGTCAGTGGCCAAGGGCGAACTGGTTTATCTGTCCGGCCCCTCCGGCGCCGGCAAATCGACCTTGTTGAAAATGATCGCCGCCATTGAGCGCCCCAGTGATGGCACGGTGCAAGTCAATGGCCAGGACATCGGCAAGTTGAAAGCATCCGGCCTGCCTTATTTGCGGCGCAATCTCGGCTTGATCCTGCAGCAGCAGCGCCTGCTGTTTGATCGCAACGTATTATCGAATGTGATGCTGCCCTTGCTGGTCGGCGGCGAGACCCGAGCCGATGCAGAAAAGCGTGCGCGCGCCGCGCTGGACAAAGTAGGCCTGCTCGACAAAGCCGCATCGCAACCGCTAAGCCTGTCCGGTGGCGAACAGCAGCGCGTTACGATTGCGCGCGCGATCGTGAATCGTCCGCAGATTATCCTGGCCGATGAGCCGACCGCCAATCTGGACCGCGTCAGCGCCGGCAAAGTGATCGACGCGCTCAAAGCCTTCCACACGGTTGGCGTCACCTGTGTGATCTCGACCCATGACGAGCAGATACTCGACAGTGCGAGCCGCGTGATTTATCTGACGCAAGGCCGGATTGTCGATGGCTGGAGCAATAATACTGCGCGAGGTGCGGCATGAGAATCTGGGTGCGACATCATGGATACGCCCTGAACGCTGCGTTGCGGCATTTGTTCAAGCCGCGCAACGGCTTCTTCCTGAATGTGCTGGTGGTTGCGATTGCGCTGGCGCTGCCGTTTGCCGGTTTGACGGTATTGGAAAACGTACGGCCGTTGTCCGAACAACTGGCAGTCGAACCGGAGATCAGCATCTTCCTGTCGATGGATACGCCGCGTGAGGAAGCAACCGCGCTGGCGCCGCGGATTCGCCGCGTCGTGCAAAACGCGCACGGCATGGGAAAACTCGAATTCGTGTCACGTGAGAATGCGCTGCATGCGCTGAAAGACAAGAGCGGCTTGGCCGATGCGGTCGCCGCGTTAGGCCACAATCCGCTACCGGACGGCTACGTGCTCAAGCTGATCGGATTTCAAAATTCCGACGATACGGCGCACGTGGATATGATCGCAATGCAGTTAAAAGCGCTGCGCGGCGTCGATTTCGTACAGGTCGATTCGGCGTGGGTGAAACGACTGGCGGCGCTATTGCATGTATTGCGGCTGGCGCTGCTGTTCCTGGCTGTCACGCTCGGCGTGGTGGTGGTTACGGTAGTGTTCAACACGATACGCTTGCAAGTGATGAACCAATGCGAGGAAATCGAAGTATCGCGGCTGGTCGGCGCAACCGATGCATTCATCTGCCGTCCGTTTTACTACACCGGCGCACTGCTTGGCCTGTGCGCGGGCGGTATCGCGCTGGGAGGGGTAGCGCTGGTGCTGCAGCCATTGAATAGTGCGATTGCGGATTTTGCCCGGCTGTATGCATCGGAGTTCCGGCTCGCGCCATTGGGAATGCTGGCAACCGGGTTGCTGCTGGCGGTCAGCGCAGGGCTGGGATTGATCGGCTCATGGATATCGGTGCAGCGGCATTTGGCGCGATTGAGCTAAGCTCGACTTTATCCATTCAAGCCGGATAACAAAGCAAAGCAAATCGATAAAGCGATCCACCAAAGAACCGTTTTGGAACCACGCCCCCAAATTGCTGAGTTTATTTACGCGCTAAACCCTGCATGCCTGCCATTGGGTAACGCCCGCCTATCGCTGCGCCAACTGGCAAGG
The DNA here is from genome assembly GCA_966250375.1 of uncultured Oxalobacteraceae bacterium. GTDB lineage: Bacteria > Pseudomonadota > Gammaproteobacteria > Burkholderiales > Burkholderiaceae_D > CAMLDH01. The sequence goes on along the minus strand of CBINHE010000073.1, from coordinate 13,379 downwards.
CCAAATTCAAGCGCTGCACTTCTTCATTGCTAACTTGAATGCTACTTGCAGCAATATTTTCTTCTAAATACTTCAGGCGCTTGGTGCCGGGGATAGGAATAATATCGTTGCCTTGAGTGAGCAACCAAGCCAGTGATAATTGGCTAGGAGTGCAGTGTTTTTCAGCCGCCATCATTTGCACCACTTCCAGCAAACTGAGATTTTCTTGCAAACTTTCTTTTTGAAAACGCGGCGCGATTTTGCGGAAATCATTGTCGGCAAATTTGGTATTCAAATTAATGCCACCAGTCAAAATGCCACGCCCTAAAGGACTGTAAGCAACAAAAGAGACGCCTAATTCCCGGCAAACTGGTAATAAATCCAATTCAGGATCGCGATTCCACAAAGAATATTCGCTTTGCACCGCTGCGATTGGATGCACCGCATGCGCGGCGCGCAAAGCCAAGCCACTAACTTCGCATAAACCTAGTGCCCGTACTTTGCCTTCGCGCACTAAATCCGCCATTACGCCCACGGTGTCTTCAATTGGCACATCCGGTGAAATGCGATGTGCATAATACAAATCTATGCATTCCAGCCCCAAACGGCGCAAAGAATCTTCGCATGCAATGCGAATATATTGTGGACTATTATCGATGCGCCTATCGTAATTGCCCGCTTGCCGCACGATGCCAAATTTGGTCGCGATCAACGCTTGCTTGCCAAATTGGCGTAGTGCATCGGCAATTAAAATTTCATTCGCGCCTATGCCATAAGTATCGGCGGTATCGAAAAAGTTAACGCCTAATGCAAACGCGCGCTGAATGACGGCGGTCGATTCTTGATCATTGGTTTCGCCATAAAATTCCGACATGCCCATGCAACCTAAGCCTAAAGCCGAAACGGCGCTGCCGCTATTGCCTAATTTTCTCTGTTGCATTTTATCTTCCATGGTTTTTCCCTAGTTTATTCACAACAAACAACTCAACTACAAATTTATTTGGCGAAGCCGGAATAAGGAATTCTCGCCCCAAGTTGTCAACAATAAATCACCATTGGGCGCCCGCAATAAACCCACAGGGCTGGACAGGCCATCGACGATAGTTTCAACCTCGCCCGCCAAACTGACGCGATACACGCATGTACCACCATAATCGACCACATACACCGCATCCTCTGCCGCCAAAGCAATACCGGGACCGGGCCTGTGCAAGGTGTTGGTCAAACTGCGTGGCTGGCCTTGTGCGTCCACCGCGCTAATACCGCCATCGATATTGGCGACAAATAATTGGCCATTTTTTGCTCGCACACTGCCAACTGGCGTGTGCAAATCGTGCGCGACGACGCTGATTTTGCCATCGAGGTTGGCGCTCAGAATTTGATTGGTGCGACGATTGGCAATCAATAAATTGCCATTGACTTCGAAACTGAGGCCAGCAGGCGTCGCTAATTTATCTACAAACAGTGTACGTTTGCCATTTCGTTTGATGCGCCACACCACGTCGTCAGCATAGGATGCGACAAAAACGTCGTCGTTTGCCCCTACTGCCAAACCAGATGGGCCGTGTAAATCGCTGGCGAAAACTTCGCGTTTGCCATTGGCAAACCAGCGCGTAATCGTGCCATTGCCCCAATTAGCAATATATAAATTTTGTTGGCTATCAAAAGCCATGCCCACTGGAGCATGCAATCCAGTTAGAAGCGGCTGTTTATCCATCACCCACACCGGCGTTGCCGTTTTGGTCAATGCTTGCGCGGTCGCTTGCAAAGCAAAGGGTAGAGCAACGAGTTTAGCCAGTGTGAGCATGGCATTTCTTTTTGTTACCAACATGGCACTTCTTGGTTTTGATGACTCATTTTACGTCAGCACAGCCTCATGATTAACGATAATGGTTTGCCAATGCCGCACATGCGCCTGCTCTTGCAAAAACGGATCACCAATTACTGCGATCGCGTGGCCGACCGAGTCCAGCATGGGAATATCGGAATGATCATCGCCCATCGCATAGCAATCTTCTGCTTTAGCATCGTGTTGCGCGATAAACATGGCAATTGCTGTGGCTTTTCCGGTGCCTATCATTTGCGGCGGAATAATGCTGCCAGATACTTTGTCGCCCGAGAGGCATAACTTGGTCGCCAATACATGCTCAACGCCAAAGGCGAGTGCGATAGGCTGCAAAATTTCAGTCAGAGAGCCAGAGACAAAAACCGCTTCATAGCCCAAACTTTGCAAACGGCGAATTTCATCACAACTTTCTTGCAGCCAAAACTGTGGATGATTTGTGCTTGTGTTGGCAAACCAGGCTTGCGCACATTGTTTGATATCGTTCATCGAGCGGCCAATAAAAAACTCGTAATAGCGGCGATTCAATTCTTCACGACTAGCGCCTTGCCGCCGCAAAACCTGCATAATGCCATTGATATCGGCATATTCACGTTGCCAAATTTGCGCTTGGCCTTTATCACTATTTTGTCTAGGCAACCAATTCTTGAACCAGTAATCATGAAAGCTAAACATACTCTTCAAATTGATGATAGTTTCATCCACATCACAAAAAACAAATTTCTTCGTCATACTAGCTATTCCTTTATATCAATTAGAAAATTGAACTGCGCAGAAAATGCGCTCAGCTCATTTTCCGGCTTTTAGTCGCAAATTCGGGATCATCCCCCATCGCGCCTGCTTCGCCCCAACGGTTTTTTGGAATTTCATTGATATACACAATGATTTTATCCAAAGGCGCACCGGTGACATTGCGGGTAGTCAGCGTAATTTGTTCGATTAATTCGCGGCTTTTGGCATCATCTAAATTTGGCCAAGTGGTAATCGCAATAATTGGCACGTTAATTCCTTAAGAGATAGTGGTAAATTCAGAAAAGCTTGCTACGGGTAACTTAAGTTGCGCATGAATATCGCCCCCCAAACCAAACCAGCCAATGGCACCGCCATAATTACTTTGATAACTCATCCACAACACCACCACATTGATAATGCGATTAGCATTTTCTCTGCTGCTATCGGGAAATGGATCAGGCATTTCCGCAAAATAGGTGGCATTACCAAGTTCATCTGTAATAAAAACATTTGGCACACCGAGCGGGCCGGGGCGGCTGAGTTTTTGCGGGTCTAAATCATGTTGACGCAAACTCATCACGGTGTACAAACTATGTGGTATCAAATTGCGAAAGACAAATTCAAAGTGTGCACTCCGTTTATCTTCGCTTAAACTGAGCTGCAATTGGCCAGAGGCTTGCAGCCATTGTCCTAGCGTGACGGCTTGCTTTAATTTTCGCCCGTCATTAATGCGCAAATCGGGTATAGGCACTTGATGAAATGCATAACTCGGTTTTTCCATCGCATTTGCCTGCGGGCATTGCTCAGGCGCAAATAACATAGGGTAATTATTACAAGGCAAGGGCAGGGGCAGTGTATGCAACACAATATCTTGCTCGTCTTGACTCAATACTTCCGGCAATTCGCGCACAATGCTATATGGCAATTGCTCGCCAAAACGCGGCAAAGGGCTATCCGCCGCTACGATTGCACGCCCCCAGTTGGATACCGTGCTGCCATCTGCGGCGAGGCGGTTAATACGACCCACCACCAAAAAATTGCCCTCACCATCCATCACCTCGCTGGGCGGATAGGTTGGTCCTTGCGTGGTGACGCTCAGTGTATAAGATGCGGTATAAGACTTGGCTTGCATATCATTCTTTCTACTGCGAATAAATTCGTTTGCAACCCAATTAAGCCGCTAATTTTTCTTGCGCATGGTGCTCACTATGTTTCAGCACAGCGTTGAGATTTTGCTCTTGCTTGGCTAAGGTCAGCATGGCTTGTTGATGCTCTTTTTGTTTAATTTTTTCCGCCAAAAAGGTCGTGAATTTCACTATGACTTCGGTTGCCGCCACTCCCGCTTGTTGCACCGTAATGCGTACCAAGAACGATAAGCGCTCAGGATTAGCCAAAGATTGTTCGACAATTTCATAGCGCAAACTAGCGCCGATCGGGAAAACGAAGGCCATATATTTAACGTCCATTTGATTAATCACGAAGTAATAATCGCGATGATCGCCAGGCGCAATAAAAAACTCTTCCGTCACCGCCAAAAACAATTGGCGCGCCGCTTCAACCAAAATCATGCCTTGAATATGTTGCCCGGTTTGATGATCGTTCATTAATTCTGAGCGTTCATCGACCAATAAATCGGCTTCAAAAACATTGCTTTCAAGTTGGCGCGGCGTAGAAATAATCGAATTGACAAAGCGCCGTTTATGCGTGGTGGACATGCCAGCGCGCGCTGGATGTTTTAACAGCAAGCTAGTATCGATATTGCTGCTGTTCGCACTTAAAGCGACGATTTGCTGCACATCGGCTTCCGAAATTCCCTGGCCAGCAATTAAGCTGACGTTTTTCAGTTCGGCATGATCACTTGTTCGCAATAAAGCGGTCAATTCTTTAAGCGTCAATACTTGTTCGTGTTGACCGAAGTCTTTAAATTTATCGCCGACAACGAAAATACTTTTCTTGGCTTGCAAGATAATCCTTTATATTCATGAAGATAAAATTCGATGCAGCCGTCACTTATGTTCTGACTGCATCCGTGGTTACATCTGCTGTTGCAACGTGTCCTACTGCTGGCTGGGTAAGTAATTTATCCACAATCAAGATCACCGCCGCGAGCAAAATAGCGCTGCTCGAACTAATGGCAATACCTTGAAATCCATATTGAGTCCACACCAAGCCCAAACCGCCGCTCGCCGCACTGCCTGCACCCAAGCAAGTAAGCAAATACAGCGAAGAAGCAGCGCCTCGCCGTGCAGCAGGCACATTGGCAGAAATCATTGTAAAAATAGCGGGCTGGCATGAAAAAACACCAAGAAACATCAACAACACCCCGGCCACCACCATTGCACCGTTTTCCGCAATGGCGAGCAGCATGATCGCCAACAACACCAATATCAAGCTGCCAAGCGCGACTTTGTGTGGGCCGATTTTTGCCATCAATCTGCCAGACAAAGGCGCACCCAAAATTGCAATCAAGCCTAAAAATCCAATTGCGCCAATTTGCGTGGTATCAAACTGGAAGGGTGCTTGATGCAGGCGGTAAGTCAAAAACGTAATACAGCCGAGATAGCCAAAAAAGAGCGCAAAACCAGTCGCAAACAAACGTAATAACCGTGTATCCGCCAGCAACGCCAAGCTAGCCAGATAGCGCTTTGGCATGCTGCTGAGCGCTGGAAACTTGGCTTGGCTGCTAAATTGGCTAGGCAGTCTTTGTGCGACGAGGATGCTGGCCGCCAAAATGCCCGCATAGCTAATAAAAGCCGCACGCCAACCGATGTAGCTGGTCAGTAAACTAGGCAGGGCGCGGCCAACCGAAATGCCTATCACCGAAGCAGCAATAATGAAACCAAAATAACTGCCCAATTGCTTAGGTTGCGCCATGCGTGGAATTAAGGCGAACATGGCAGCTGGCACAGTCGCCGCCGCTGCACCCATCGCCATCAAGGCCATTAGCAAGAATTCAAATTGCGAGGTAGCGCTAGCGCAGGCAAGGGCGATGGCGCTTATCGCCAAGCCCGTGCTGGCGAGACGGCGCGCAGAGATCAAGTCCGACAAGGGGCCAACGACAAAAAATGCAATCGCATAGGCAATGCTGGCATAGGTAAAGGTTAAGCGCCCCGCGCTATCGGGCAAACCATAACTGTGCGCAATCAAAGGAAAAATTGATTGCGTTAAATACACCGATGCCACCGCCATACAGGTGATGAAACAGGCGACAAAAAGTTGTAGTTTGGTATGTTGAGCTTGCATGTTTTTGTCGGCGAGTATTCGTGGCTGAACTTGGTTGAGCTTTTATTTACTGCTCGTCCGCTTTTTTTGCAGCCAGAACCGAAGACCTTGCCATCCTTTTTTACAGTGAAATTGTTGTAATCATCCCTCGTACCACAAGCAAAGCTACAGGGCTGCTGTGCTGCCCCCATCGACCGCAATTGCACAGCCATTGAGATAATTGGCAGTTGGCGTCGTCAGAAAATGCACCACGCCAGCAATGTCTTGCGGGCTAGCCAATTGGCCCAGCGGGATTTTGCCGCGCACTTGAGCGTTGATCTCATCCTTGCTGGTGTTAAATTTCGCCGCTAAATTACCGGCAATTTCATCCCACAATGGCGTTTGTGTTGCGCCCGGATTCACAACGTTGACGCGTACGCCATACCGCCCCAGATCGCGCGCGGCTGACTTAGCAAAGCCTGCCAAGCCGCAATTGACCGTGCTATTGATAGAAAACAGCGGATCAGGCTCTAGGCTAAAGACGCCGTTGACAATCACCACCTGGCCACCGCCCGCCGCCACCATAGGTTTGGCCAGCGCTTTGGTCAGGCGAATTGTGCCTAGTAATTTTGCCTGCACGGTGTGCTGCCACATCTCTTCGGTGGTATCGAGCAACGCAGCGACCGGGCCATCGCCAGCAGCATGTACCAGCACATCCACATGCGCGGTCAGGCGATAAATTTCTGTCACGGCGTGCGCGACTGAATCTGGATCACAGATATCAATGGTTTGCACCCAAATCGGCACATCTAAGCCGGGTTGTTGTAGCAATTGCACGCGAGTACGCTGCAATTTTTCTTGATCGCGACCGAGCATAACAATGCCCATGCCGCAAGCAGCGAGTTTGGCCGCGATCGCCATGCCCATGCCACCCGTACTGCCGCTGATGACGGCAACCCGTGCGCCGGACTTGGATTCAGGAATGCAATGTGTTTTCATGTGGCGGCTTCCGGCTTATACAGCACGGTAGATTTTGGTGTACAAGCCACGGTCACCACCAGTGATATAGGTATTGCCCGCTTCGGCGACGATGTTTTTGTAATGCGGTGAAGTGAAATGACTGAGGTATTGTTCAATTTCGGACGAAAAGCCAGAAATAAACATCACGCCGGGTTCCGTGCTGACCAGCGAATGATAGGCAAGGAAGGATTCCACTTCCGGCGCATTGCGCACCACCTCAAAAATCGTGCGATTACGCCATGCCAAATAATCTTGATACACCACTGGCTTGACTTCGACGTGGCGCATTTGAATGTATGGTGTGTTAGGTAAAGCGCTGCTGCAATTTTTGGGCGCTTCAACAAATTGCAGCAATTGGCGTTGAAAATCGCCTTGCAAACCTGCCCCTACTGCACTCCAGCTTTGCTGCCAAAAATCACTCAACTGCGCCACTTGGGACAGATCATCCAAAGCTAATAATTCTATGCAGCTACTATCATCGACAGCGCGATAAACGGCACGTGCGCTTGCACCTGTCGGGCACGCCAAAGCGGCCCATTGCTTAGCGATTGCATCTAATTTTCCCGCGGCGGGAAAGATTTCAGTGACGAGTAAAATCGGGCTTGCCATATTCATGCTCCAAATGTTGTAAAAGTATTTTCAAATTGTATTGCGGATAAAGCGTGAGGCCGAATTTGCCCTGCGGGCAGGCTAAAGCTTGCTCGCGAGACGTGAAGCGGGCATTTGTTGCATTTCAGCAAACTCAGCTATAATCAGAGCGCGCCAGATATCAAAAACACAAAACCTGCTTAAAATTCACTTCCGTTTATGAATTCCTTGTTTATTAATTCCTTCATTCCGCTGGTGTTTGCTAGTATTTGTTAGCAAAGCTGCAATCAATATAAGGCGAATTCAAACACTAATCCAATTCAACTTTTGTGATACCTTTTTTGTATGGCGATGCGCTTTAAATTACGGCAATTGGAAATGTTCATCGCTGTTGCGGAAGAATTGAATTTCCGCGTCGCTGCCGAGCGCTTGCATATCACGCAGCCGCCGCTTAGCCGCCAAATCCGCGAGTTGGAAGAGAGCTTGCAATTACAATTACTTGATCGCTCCGGTGCTGGCGTGTCCCTCACGGCGATAGGCAGACAATTTTTGCCGGAAGCACGCGCGCTAATTACGAGTTGTGAAAGCCTTGCCGCACGTTATGGGGGCAGCGGAAATAAAGAAGTGACACAACTCAAAATTGGCATGACGACGGTAGTTGAAATGGAAACTTTTCATCGCCTGCCGGCCTTTTTAGAGATGGTGATGCCTAGCTGCAAAGTCGAATTTAAGCCGCAAACCACAGTCCGCTCCATTCAAGATGTGCTAAAAAATCGTTTAGATGCCGCCATCATCGGCATGCCATCCAAGATCGACAAATTAAACACCCATACTTTGTATCGCGACCCAATGTGCGTCGCCTTGCCAGCCAACCATCGCTTGGTTAGCAATGAGATGGTGTCTCTTTTGGAGTTGCCTAGTGACGCCTTGTTTTGGTTCAAGCGCGAACTTAATCCCGGTTTTTATGATTATTGTGAAACCACCTTTGCCCGTCTAGGCTACGCTCCGCAACGTTTGCCAGAGCCGGCCGATCATCACATGCTGCTAAGCATGATCGCCAACCAAGGCGGTGTCGCCCTGATTCCCTGCTCAATGCGCAATTTAACCCGCACTGGTGTGGTGTATCGCGAATTGGATGAGAAAAATCATTTGTATATCGACGTTTGCATCGCCTTTGGCGATACCGCCAAACATCCTATGCTGGCGCTGTTTGTCGAAAAAATGTCGCTGTTTTTTCAGGCCCATAATTTATCTACGGACTCCACCCATTTTGCAAAAAAAAGTTCGCTTTCTGCCTAATGACTGATGTTATGCAGCCGCCCCCAATTGCTGAAGTTCGGCATAGGCGGTTCGCAATGCGTTGATGAGTAGCTTGAATATATGGGGTCAGGAATATATGGGGTCAGAGTCAATTTAACACTTAGGAACGTGCGCAAAATAACTTCCCGATTTTAAATGGAGAAGGTACGCTACCGCACACTGGCCCTGATGGTGTACAAGGGCAATGATTACGATGCTGGAGAGATTGCCATGGAGATCTACCCGAAAGCGATGGAAAGACGCATGCAAGCTTTCTACCGGACGTTGTCGGAGAAAGAGCGTCGGCGGTATGCGGCCATCGAAGCAGACAAGCTGGGTCATGGCGGAATCGACTACATAAGCCACCTGTTTGAGATTGGCCCGAAGACCATTCGGCGAGGGCTCGATGAGCTCGATGACGGGGAGGGGCTATCGGAGGCGAGGCAGCGAAAAAAAGGGGTGGACGGAAAAGCAAGGTCGAACAACATCCCGAGCTAGAACGTGTTTTTCTCGACGTGCTGCGCGAGCATACAGCGGGCAGTCCGCAGGATGAGGGGATTCGCTGGACCGATTTGCGTCCCCGTGAAATTGCCCAGCGCATCACCCAGGCCGGTATTGCTGTGAGCCGGCGCCTGGTTCGCAAACTCATGGGGCAGCACCAATTCAGACTGCGCCAGTCGCAGAAAAAGAAAGCGTTCAAGCAGGATCCGGATCGCAATACGCAATTCGAACGGATCGGCGAATTGAAATCACACTATCTGAAAATGGGGCAACCGGTCATCAGCATCGACACCAAGAAAAAGGAGTTGCTGGGGAATTTCTACCGGAAGGGAAAGCTGTACACGCAAAAAACCATTGAAGTGCTCGATCATGACTTCCCCAGTTAGGGCGAGGGCAAAGTGGTTCCTCATGGCATCTATGATATTGGCCGCAATAAAACCCATATCCATCTGGGCACGAGCCGCGACACCACGGAATTTGCCTGCGACAGCTTGGCCCGGTGGTGGGAAAACCAAGGCCGGCGCGCCTACCCGGATGCGCAACAATTGCTGATTGTGTGGGATGGCGGCGGCAGCAATCCATCGCAATCCCCGCTCTTTCAGCAAGACCTGCAAGCACTGGCGAACCGGACCGGGTTGGAAATCCGGATCGCTCACTATCCGTCCTATTGTTCCAAGCACAATCCGATTAAGCACCGCGTCTTTTGCCATGTGACGCGTGCCTGCGAGGGAGTCGTGTTTGACAGTGTCGCCACGGTCCGGCAATTGATGGAGAAAACCCACACGCGCACAGGTCTGGAAGTCACTGTCGAGGTGTTGGATAAGGTCTATGAAGCGGGGCGCAAAGCGGCCGGGCATTTGAAATCAGCCTTGAAGATCGCTCGAGATACGCTTCTGCCAAAATGGAACTACACCCTTTCCCCGCAGGATGCAGTGGCGTGAATAGACATCGCGCTAAATCGGGAAGTTATTTTGCGCACGTTCCTTAGTACCTTATTTATGCCGCGTAATATCACAAACGTAATTTCTCATGACAGACATTATTGGACTTTGTCACCAGCCAGCTTTGCAATTGCTGCGCGTTCTCCAAAATCCATCCCTTGATCAAACCCGCCTCCGGCCCCATGCACAATCAGGACGGGTGGACCAATCCGGCTACGGCATATTCGATTGGTCCGCAGCGAGTCTGCGCAATTTGACTGCTGGATGAGACACGGGCGAGCGCCCGGTCAATATCGCGTTGATATTTGGTATAGCCGAACGTGAATAGCGTAGTCAAAAGTAGGATCGCGCAAAACAATTTGCATAGGCTGCTCATACTGTTTTCCTGATTTGTTACTCCTCAGCGGGCAAGGTTGCCTCATACTGCTCCCAAGCGACCCGCTTTGCGTCGCCTTCGGCAGCCGTCGCAGCTGCCGCCGCCCGTCCATCATTTGCCTCAGTCAAGCCAGCGCGATTTCCAATATTAAAACCTGCGGCAGTGACGCCTGTCGCGGCGCTTGGGGCATTGTAAATATCAAATCGTTCATCCACGGGTCCATCCTTATCGACGTGGATATGCTCGATAAACCTGTGACGCATATTCATGACGCCATAGTGGCCTCGGACCCAACCCGTATTAAACGGCCCGTTCGCCAAAGCACGCCGTGCACCACGTTCCGGTGCACTATTCACGTTCGCAGCCGTGAGTTCTTGATCGGTCAAGACGACCTTTCCATGATCGCGGTGAAAGGTATGGGCCGGACCGACCGGATCGACCGGATTACCGTCCTGATCCAGATTATCGTTCACCATGACATTTTCAATCGTCAGAAATGAGGGCGCTACATTCGTAATTCCCAATGTGTTTTCGACTACCCACGTCTTCGCGCTCGTACGATCGTAAACATTGTCGCGTAGAGAAGTGGCAAGAAGAATCCCTTCGGCACCCAGCTCATTAAGCCGGGCTACATATCTTTCTCGACTGGAGTCAACCGCCAAGGCCAAAACAAGCCTCTGCACCGGCCTGTCCAAAATACCTCCGCTGCCCGCATCTTCGTTGAGCTCCACACCTGGATACTGCGCAGCGAGATACGCCTCAGGATTTGCATAATGAACGGTACTGTAAACATCAGGTCGAAGTTGGTATGAGATGGAATGCAAGCTCGCAACTTGCCCACTGTTATTGATCTTCTGCGTCACATTCGATCCGCTCGCCAACGCCTTCGCCCCCATCACATCGGCCTCGGTCTCCAATACCACATCATCATTGACTGGAACGTCACCCTTCATCTGCACTGTCGGCTTCACCCGCCCCTGCGCTTGCTGCACAACGTGCCAAGCCTCATGCGGCAAATGCCTCTCTTGCCCCGGCGCCACATGAATATCACTGCCTTGAGCATATGCCAAAGCATTCAGCTGTGCGGGCTGCGATGAGTTGTAATGAACCTTGACGTGGTCCATGGACATACCGGAAAGATTTTCGATGCCTGACTTGAGGTTGTCTGGCAGGCCGGTGTTGTTGGGTCTGGCTGCGGTTTGCTGTTCCAGTTGCGCAGGGGCTTCAGAAGTAAACTTCCCCTGTAATGGCGCCGTATCCAATTTGCCTTGCGGCAGTTCTTCTTCCTCGACACGCTGACCTGTATCGAACTTGCCTTGTAAAGGCTCCTCCTCCCCCATCCGCTGCGCCGCGCCCGCTTGGCCGTCAAATATCCCTCTCTGCGCCTGCGATTCGGCGTTACTCTGTATGCCTTCGATTGATTTCATCTGTGCCAGCACATGCGGGCTGTTATGAATCCCGTCGATCAGTTTCCGCTGCACCGCCTGACGCGGGCTGTTGTGGATCATGGTGGCGAGCTTGCGCTGGACGGACTGGCCGGCGCTTATACCCATTTTCTCCACCATGCCGCCCTGCTGTACCACCTGCGGGCTAAACTCCGTCATGGATTCGCGTTGCGCGATCTGCTCGCCCTGCTGGGAGGCGAGCGTCAACGCACCTCCTTGGCGTGCCGCCGGCTGGCTTTGAACATTCGCTTTCTGTGGTTCCGCTTTTTGCAAGATTGTTTTCCTTTACGAGCCGCCCAGAATCATGCCGTTACCATCCAACGAGGACAGGGAAACCACTTCTGCGGTCTCTTCAATTACTTCGCTCTTGATGCTGCCTTCGATGGCTTCGCGTGTCGCTCGACCAGGTGGAATAACAAATTCCCCGCGCACAATGTGAAACTTTTATCGATTCCCACACTGTCTTGGACCGCATCGTGTCAAGTAAATCATGTCCGCGCATCGTTAATCGAGGTGTTCCCCAGGACAAAACAGATGCCGATTGCGTCAGCAGACAACGTGCCAATTAGTCGTCTATTCCGCAATTGTACTAATGGTTGCATTATTGCATTGTTTCTATTGCGCAACACCGCACCGCGATTTGCAGCGTGACGAGATGTTCGTCTATTCGCATGACGGGCAGTATTTTTATGCGCCGCGCACGCTGGCGCAACTGGTCAAGGTGCGCAGTGAAAATCCCGACGTGTGCATCGTGGCCGGATCGACCGATGTCGGCTTGTGGGTAACAAAGCAAATGCGCGATCTCGACAACTTCATTTACATGGGGCAGGTCGCGGAATTGAAATCGATGCGCGAAAAGGATGGTGTGCTCGATATCGGCGCCGGCGTGACGCTCAACGATGCCCTATGACGCGCTGTGTCGCCACTATCCATCGGCATTGTCAGAAATGCGGTAACGCTTTGCACCGCTGCCGATCCGCAATCAAAACAATTCATTATTGCAACAAAGCTAAGGTTCGCGTATCTTTACGCACGCCTCAAATGCCGACCGGCTCCCGCAATTCGCCCGGTCCGCCCTTGGCTCTTCCGCATCCGACAACCAAAACACTATCAGGGCATCGCCACATGACCTCGCCATCGTTCGATCCATCAACGCTAGCCAGCAACGTCCTGGCCACCTTCGCCTCCCCCTTCTCGCAAGCCAACCGCATCGTCCAGCTTGCACTCGCCGGCGGCAGCGGCATCACCCCCGACACCCTGCTCGCGCACCGCGTCATCGGCCATGAAGCGATCAATGACACCTACCGCCTCACCGTCGAGGCATTGAGCGCCGACAGCTTCATCGAATCAAAAGAATTGCTGGGTCAAGGCGCAACAATCACCGTGCGCACCGCCGACGGCGACGAACGCATCGTCACCGGCGTCGTCACCCAGGTCGGCTTCGGCGGCATGAA
>CBINHE010000072.1:0-20683 GCA_966250375.1 uncultured Oxalobacteraceae bacterium | reverse complement strand
CGTCGGCGACGCCGTCAACAGCCCAGACTATGAATACAACCTGTACAAACGTGCTACCAAGCTGGCTGACGCCTGCGTCGCAGCGCACCTGCCCAACGCCCCTGCGCCGAGCGCGATGTACGAGCTGCTGCGCTTCGGGCGCGTGATCAATACCGACAACGAACAAGCCATTGCGCCTGGCGCCGTGCCGCATTGGCGCGAAGTCAATTACCCCGGCGGCAAAGGCTGGGTTGATCTCAACGCGGCCGGCGTGAAGAAATTCAGCGATGCCGATTTCCCGCACTGGATGGGCTGGACTCTGATCGATGATGACGCCACGTCCGACAGTCAATGCAATTCGCCGACCGTGATGAAATGGCTCGATGCCGATCAGGACGGCAAGAATACCGCCGGCGAATTGATGATGGCGCTGCGTGACGACAAGGTGCAAACGCGACTGGCAAGGACGATTTGCAAATTCCCGACTGAATGGGAAAAGGAAGAGATCGACACGCGCTATGGCTGGCTGAAACAGAAGAGCGATTTGCTGGAGGAGCCGCTAACGGAAAGTGAATATGCGGAGTTCAAGGCGCACCTGGAGGCGCTGTGTTTTTGGGAAAAAGCCAAGGCCAGGATGGAGATCGATGCGAACCATTGGCATTTCCATCCGAGGGAGTTTATTGAGCAGTTCCGGAAGTGTGGGTGGTTGAGTTGTAACGAAATAACACAGTTATTACCACGCACTTCGTATAAATATAGACTATCTCCATTCCACAGAAATGCCGTCAATTTAACTTGGGAAGTTGCGCTTAGCAGAGTAACCCTATATCAACCTCAGTTAAATAAAATTTTTCGAAAATATGGGCTAGTAAGTACAATAAGAAAAGCTCACTTTCTAGGTCAAGCGTACATCGAGACTGACATTATCAGAGTTATGCGCGAGATTGGAAATGGGCGACCAAATAGCCTCGGTAATTGGCCTGTCCCCGCTATGCAGTACTACACGGTCTTCTATGGCAGAGGAATGATGCAGTTAACCTGGTCAGGCAATTACGATGCCTATGGCAGTTACCGGTCCACCTCATTACCTGGTAATCCAAGTGGTCATTATTTGGATCATTGGGGTCGAATTAATAATACATCCTCTCATTATTTGGCTAACCCCAATGATGGCGGCGTGGCACGGACATGGTTTCCTAAATTTGATCCGGAATTGATAGCTGACAATCCGTTTGAAGCGTGTGATTCAGCTGGGTGGTATTGGGTCTCAAAGGATATTGGCAACCACAAAAAAAACATTAATCAAGTTGCCGATAGGGGTATAACTGAGGACGCAATTGGTCGCGCTTCAGTTCTGGTGAACGGTGGCGGCTTTGGCTACTTTGAGCGCCAAGGATACGCAAGGTATATACATCAATATCTGTCTGATATTCCCCCTCGTTCTGACAATGAAACTATTCCTATTCACCGTGGAAATCATGTCTACAACATTTCGGTCAACTACACGCATCAAAAGCCATAGAACAACCCATGAAAAAATTCATTTTCTTTGCATTGATATTTTTAATCTACAGTTTCGCAAACGCGGAGCAGATTATAAAAAAATCCGACTTCTTGCCGAAAAGTGAGTTCGGTAAAAAGGCACGATCTAGTCTAGAAAATTATTTGAGCGACGAAGTCCCTCACACAATCTTTAAATTATGGCGTACCAGATTGCACGTCGAATCACCACAGCGTAGCTATTTTCTGATTGGTGCATTAACTGCTGGAATTCCAAAGAATGAGCTAGTTTATGGCACTTGTGACTTATACGAATTGTCAGCCAACAGCACAGAAATAAAACGACTGGATACCTCTATCGAAAACGGTATCGGCAAAGATTCCTATGATTTTTGCCTAGGTTTTAAATCTGTTTCTACATTAGATGTAAACGCTGATGGGTTACAAGACATTGTGTATGAGATCGCACTCACAGGACCTGATGACAATCCTTACAAGGCCTTTTTCGTACTTATTCAAAGTCAATCCGGGGCGTTCAATTTCTCCAAAGACCTTTCGGCATCGCTAAGCAAAGGTGCGCGCCAATCTGGTATCGAGACGAAAAAATTCTTAGGAAGAATCACTCGGCACGGAAGTCAGAAGTAAGACTCTCTCGATTTTTCGTCTTCCACAATCGTCAAGTCAATCTGAGCAAGAACTTTAAGAAAAATTCCTGAGGCCACATCGAGTGCTGCGGCGTGCGTTAACGCTGCTGAACGTTGGGCATGGACGTAGTTGTGCAAAAACGTGGCTTAATCGGCGACGCCATGAGCAGCGCAGACTTACGATACAAGTACAAACGCGCGACCACGCTGGCTGGCACCTGCGTCGCAGCGCACCTGCCCAACGCCCCTGCGCCGAGCGCGATGTACGAGCTGCTGCGCTTCGGGCGCGTGATCAATACCGACAACGAACGAGCCATTGCGGCTGGACTCGATCCGCGCATCGCGCGTGAAGGCGATGGATGAGACGCCGATCACGGCGGGAGCCGCGGGGCTGGGCAAGATGAAGGCGGCGTATTTCTGGCCGGTGTATGGCGAACTGGATGAAATTTGTTTCCTGTATTACCCGAGCCGGTCTCACCGCCATGTGCAGGAAGCGCTGGGGCTGTCGCCGCCCGAGGGGGCGGTATTGCAAAGCGATGACTACGAGACATACGCGCAGTATGCGAAGAAAACGGGACTGACGCACGCACAATGCTGAGCGCATTCGAGGCGCAAGGTCCATGAGGCCAGGGATATCGAGCCTGCCCATGCCGGGCTGGCGCTGGAGATGATCGGCGCGCTGTATGCGGTCGAAGCGCAAATCCGTGACGAAGGGCTGACGGGGCGGATCAAACGCGCTCGACGCCAGGAACAGGCAAGGCCGGTCGTCGAGCGCTTGTTCAAATGGATCGACAAACAGTTCGAGGCGCAAGGCTTCTTGCCGAGCAGTCCGTTTCTGGCGGCGCTGGCGTATATCCGCGAACGGCGCGCGGGACTGTCGGTGTATCTCGACGATCCGGACGTGGCGATTGACACCAACTACTTGGAGCGCGCGTTGCGCGTGATTGCGATGGGCCGAAGGAATTGGCTGTTCACGTGGACCGAACTGGACGCGAAACACGTCGGCATCGTGCAAAGTCTGTTGGTCACGTGCCGCCTGCACGGCATTGATCCGTACGATTATGTCGTCGATGTGCTGCAGCGGATTGGGCAGCATCCGGCATCACAAGTCCACCAACTCACGCCACGCCTGTGGAAGCAGCTCTATGCTGCCAATCCTCTGCGTTCCGATCTATACGGCCGGACGACTTGATGCAATAACGCCGGTGACTTACCGGTTACGGGTGAACGATTACTTCATATATTCTGCTTGGTCCCTCTCCCGTACGGAGCGAAGCGCCGGGCAGCGCCCATCATGCACGCTTACTTTGGAACTATTTGTTTTCTCATGTTACCAATTGACGCAATGTTGCAATTATTAAGAACCCTAAAGAATAAAACCGAGATCAAGAACCTTTTCCGTTGAGAAGAACATTCTGCGATAGGAACAAATCTTCTTGAATAAAGTTAGTTGATTATGATGAAAATAAGCGCACTGCACGTGCTGCCATCCAACATTCGCGTTGAGTCCAGCAGGCCCTTGTTAATTGGGCCGAAAGATGCACCACCACAATGGATTGCTGACCTGGAGAACTGGTGCCGTAATGCGCCTGAGAAAGAGCTACCGAACAGGCTGGAAGCGGCAAAGTATGTGCTGCAACAATATGCCAATCCCCAAAACAAGACGTTGGACCTGTCCAACAGGGGGTTGACGTCGCTCCCGCCGGGCCTATGGTATCTGACCAACCTGCAGGAATTGAATGTCAGCCAAAACCCGGGTTTGCAGGCGCTTCCGGACGATTTGAGCAAGTGTGCTACGTTACGCAGCATTAACGCTTCATCCTGTTCGATCAATGATTGGCCTAAATGCCTGTCCAAACTGCCTTTACTCAAGACACTGCAGCTCGATGACAATCCCCGCCTGTGCGTTTTTCCCGATGAGATCCGAAAGTGTCATGCGCTCAAACAGCTGAGCATGGAGGCAACCAAGCCTCACCATTTGCTAATGTCTCTGTCTACTATCGTGCCGGAATCTACGCCACGACGATGGATTGCTGACCTGGAGAACTGGTGCCGTAATGCGCCTGAGAAAGAGCTACCGAACAGGCTGGAAGCGGCAAAGTATGTGCTGCAACAATATGCCAATCCCCAAAACAAGACGTTGGACCTGTCCAACAGGGGGTTGACGTCGCTCCCGCCGGGCCTATGGTATCTGACCAACCTGCAGGAATTGAATGTCAGCCAAAACCCGGGTTTGCAGGCGCTTCCGGACGATTTGAGCAAGTGTGCTACGTTACGCAGCATTAACGCTTCATCCTGTTCGATCAATAAATGGCCTAAATGCCTGTCCAAACTGCCTTTACTCAAGACGCTGCAGCTCAATGATAATCCCGTCATCCTGCGCGTTTTACCCGATGAGATCCGGGAGTGCCATGCGCTCGAAAACCTGAGCATGATAGCAACCAAGCCTCATCATTTTGAATATCCCCCGTCCCGTCTTCTCCCGCCCGGAGAAGCACGGGGACGCGCCCTGATGCGAAGCCCTTCGGCTCCTCCCCAGCAATCTCATGGCAACTTCCGGACAAGAAGCGCTTCGCCGCCAGCACAGGCATCGGCACCATCCGTTACCACTATGCTCGGATCCAAGAGGGCATACCAACTCGATGAACAGTTTGGCTCGCTTCAGTGGCCTCGTTCCCTTCCAGTCCCCTCCTTATATCCACCATCTATACCTATATCTATTAAGTCATGGGAATTCGATGACGACGGCAAGCCATTGATGCAGGGGGACCGTATTTTTGTTCCGGACAAAAAAGGCCGTTTTCCGAATCTGACGGCTTTGCTGGATTTGGAAGCAATCAAGACAGGCGAAAAACAATACATATGGGCCATAAGCAAGCTTGGCCGACTCATTATTGCCGAGGAAAAGAAAATACATGATACCCCTCGCAAGACTCTCGGGCATCCGACACTGGTAGGCGGTGGGCGGGCGCGGATCGCGGGTGAACTGTGGTGGCATCGGGGCGATCCGAAGGATCCGTCATCAGAAGAGTGCTTCTATATCAAGAACACTTCGGGGCGCTACTCCGTCTATGTCGACCGCGATATGGCACAGTTGCAAAGTGCGGCAGTACTTTTCCTAAAAGCCGGGCTCGCCATAAAAATCTTACCCCCAAGCGGGGGGGCGCGGTACCCGGTCTCCGGTTTGCTAGCACCCGCCCTGAAAGAGGTGATCTTCCCAAACAACAAAGCAGCACCGAAGGTCTGATGCCTGCATCAATAACGGCACCGGCAAGAACTATCGAGGGGCTACCGTTGACAACAGTATCGACACTTGGCGTGGACGATGTGATCGAACAGGTACATTGGCACCCGCAGATGGACCATTGAAGTCTGGCACCGTGTTCTGAAAACAGGGTGTCGCATCGAGTCGCGCCAACTGGAAACGGTGGAACGTTTGGCGGTCGCGTTGACGCTGTATTCCATCAGTGCTCACAAATGGACTCTATTGAAATCTGGTAACCGTTCACCCCGCAGGAACATTTCCGAAGTCAAACCCAGCATGGCAAGGGACTGATCGTCGGCAAGCTGCGGCAAGTCTGCGCAGACCGCATGCAACTTGAGAGGGGCGCTCCGACTGTCAGCGGGATGGATATCGACCTGTCGCAACCCGCGCCGCGGGCGCATACCCTGGAAGAAGCGCAAGCGATCATCGACGCGCTGTGGCTGCTGCGGCGCAGTCAGGCCCGACAGATCGAAGAACAAGCCAAACGCATCCAGGCGCTCGAAGAACGGCTGCATACCGATTCCTGCAATATGTGCAGCAGGCGCCGGTGGTGCATGCCGACTAAACCGGGCACAAGGAGCGCGGCATCCGGCAGTGGATGTGGCTGATCGTGACCGGTGCGGTCAGCGTATTCCTGGCGCGCGGCAGCGGCGCGCGAAGCGCTGGGCGCCGACTTTGCCGGCATCCTGGTGTCGGACCGCTACGCTGCCTACGCCTGGGTCGATGCGCAACGCCGGCAACTGTGCTGAGCGCATCTGCAGCGCGACTTCACGCGCATCTCGGATGCGTAGCGGCATACCCGGCCGGATCGGGGACGAATTGCTGGCACACGCGAAACGCATGTTTGCCTTCTGGTACCGGGTGCGGGACGGCACTTTGAGCCGGACCATGTTTGCCTGCCACATGCTGTTCTTGCGCGACCGGATCGAGGCAGCCTTGCAGCGTGGCGCCGACTGCGGCCACACCGAGACAGCGCGCACCTGCCGACGCATTCTGCATCTGCGGCAGGCGTTGTGGACGTTCATCGACACGCCGAGTGTGGGTAAGCGTAGGCCCAAGGCCGACGTGATCCTGGCAGATAGGATTACATTTCACTAAAAAATCCGTCGGCCGGCTTTGAGGCTGCCCTCGTTCTCCGTCGAGCCGACATAGAGGCTTCCATCTCCTCGCCCATGGCTTCGTCGCCGGCCAGACGTTCTTCCGGCTGCGACGGTTTCCGCTCCGGCGGCGCCTGGGCATTCTCCAGCGCCGACGCGATGCGCTCAAGGCACTCTGCGACCTTGGTGGTAGTGTCGCGCTCATCCTCTGCTTGTGCCTTGTAGAAGTGGGCCAGCAAGCGTATCTGCGAAATCACTGAATCGAGCCCACGCTTAGTCTCAGGCAGCTTCTCGCGCAGACCCCGATAGCGCTCGACAATCCTTGCCTCAATCACCTGCACTTCGGTCTCGGTCGGCTTCTCGAACGCGCCGTCAACCAGCGCGGCGATCAGTACACCATCGGCCGACATGATCAGATCAAAGTAATCACGGGTCTGCTCGTACAGGCACTCGGCGATCTCACCTGCCTGTATTGCCAGCTTGGCGTCCTCCGGCTTGGCGGTCCCCAGCAACGCGTCCAGCACAATGCGATTCTGCATGTTGTAGGCGTTGAGCCCAGGGCGCTTGGTATCGCCTTGACCGCGAGCGTACCAGTCGCGGGCTTTTTCCAGCGCCTGACGAGCACCCGCCGGCTGCACCGGTGCCTTCGGCACGTTCCATTGGGGAAGCACTTTTGCCAAGCGCTTATAGGCGCTACCGATCAGCCTGCAGCGTTCGGCATTAATAAGATCGCCCGGCAGCTCGCCCGTGCCACCGGCCACCCGCGTCAGCCCCAACAAGCGATCGAGGCCGCGCCGGATCAGCGCTTCGCCGTCGGCCACCCTGTTCTTCTCGGCACGCTCGACCCCGGCTCGCACTTCCATGTTCGCGAGCTGCTCGATCGCAACTATTGGCACCTGCCCGCGCTTGTCCTCTAGCGTAATCGCCCTCTCATAGCATTGGCGAGCCTGCTCGAAGTCCTTGGCATCCGCATATAGCCGTCCGAGCGGGTAGAGTACCTCCGGTGCTTGCAGCCAGGCAGCGGAGGCGCTGCGGCGGAGCAAGCGCTCGATGGTCTTGTGGAGTTGCGTATCGCCGCGCTTACCGCTTGCGCGGTTATGCGCCAGCTCGTTGCGCATCAGTTCGATGCGCGCAATGATTTCTTGGGGTGCGACCGGCCGGAAGTCGTCTTCGTCGCGCATCAGTATGATCTCAGGGTCAATGATGTAGCTCGGCTCGCCGTAGGCTTGGAAAGCACCCCAAGTGTTGGAGTCCGGGAAGCTCTCGTAGGTAGATAGGCGTGCCTGGTACACGGACTTGCCGAAAGGACTGCCTTCGCGCAGGAAGTTTTTATAGAACTCCTCGGCGAAATGGCGGGCGGCGTTATCGTCAACTGCCCAGCCAGCGACGATGACGGTGCGTATCCCGTTATCGATCAACTCCTGCGCTACGCTGTAAGCAAGTCGGTTGTAGGCCGTTTCGGGCCCGACATTGATTTGCCCCGTGTGGCAGCAGTTAAGAAACACCAAGTCGGGAACGACTTCGAGCGCAGCAATCTCGGCGGCGGTAAGCAGCAAGCCATTGGACAATACAACGCCTGTGCGTCGGTTCTCGGCTGGCCCCGCTTCGAACACGCCATGGCCTGAGATATGCAGGATTCGGTAGGGCTTCTCGTAGAGCCGGTTAATAACGTCAGTCCCTTCCGCGCCCGGCGGCGCCTCTGCGACCTGGTAGCCCAGGCCAATCATCAGATCGGCGACGGCACGGGCCTCGGCGACAGCGCCGGGCAGGTCGGGAAGTGTCTCCCTCCCCGAACCCAGAGGGAAAGCCTTGTAATAGCCGATGGTCGACGGGTTGCCAACGACATAGGCGCACCGCTGCCGCGTCGCGCGCACCTGAGGTCGGAAGCGGCGAGATGTGAGTTGGCGCACCATCGCGATAGTCTTGATGAGTGGCTCGTCATCGGCGACCAGCATCTCCCATGGCAGATTTGCCGTAAGCTTGTCCACCACCAAGACTAATTTGTCTGTCTGGCGCGCCGTATCCTTGAACTCGTGCGGCACGAGCAGGTGGAACAGTGCGCGGGCTAATTCGGGCTGGTAGTGCGGGAAGCGAATGCTCTTGTCCAGCAGGCTCTCGACGAGCCCCGGCTGGCGTTGATGCCCCACCGCTTCCGCGCGGGCGCGCGCCGACAGGAAGACATAGCGCAGCATTCGTGCGCGACCAGGCTGGCCGGCCTCCGTCGGCTCTGCGGTCTCGTCAGTGACGATCAATCGTGGCCAGTAGTCGAATGAAGAGGGCACTGCCTCGACACGGGGCCGCATCCCTTGGCTGCAATCGAGCACCTGCGCCGGTTCGATGCGGAAGCCAAGTCGCTTGGCGTCGTTTCCGAGTCGGCTGCCGATCTCGCGCACGGCCTTGGCGGCGCTAATGGCGACGTCCTCGAACAGTTCGACGAACTCGATGTGACCGACAAACAGCGGCGCACCGGAGGCGTTGGCGAAGTCACGATTGGCCTCCATTACAGCGCCAGTCACAATCGCCACCGAGTCCTCGATGCTGATGTGCGTGGTGGAGTTGTACCCCAGCAGCACGCTGGTAATGCCGACCGATTTCGGCTGATCCCGTTTCAGGCTACGGTCATGGAGCTGCAGCAAATAGCGGAGCACGCCTTGACGCACGGCGGCAGCCAGCTTGGCCGCCTTGAGCTCGCCGAAGCTTCCCAGGCCGACGACGATCGCCCCGCGGCGTACGCCTGCATTCGCCTGAGTTTCGTTTGGCTCGTCCAGCACAACGGCGAAAGTGCCAACAGGACCAGCGTAAGCATCCAGGTGGTGGCGCAGAGTAAGCCGGTTATTCACAAGATAGCGGTCGATCTGCGCCTCCGCGCCGGAGATGGCGTCACCTTCGTAGTGGCCGACCAGGATGGGATGGACTGCATGGCGCAGGTCCATTGCACGGCAGCGTACCGTCAGGACGTGCTTGGCTTTCGCCTGCCGGGGTACCGGCTGCCGCCTGCCGATCAATGCGTCCTCAAGTTCCTGGTTCGTGGGATAGAGCACCGGCCCGGGCTCGTAGCGGAAGAGTGCTTCGGCGCCGCGAACCGTGGGCTTGACCTGCGGCAGCCTGAAGGTCTCGCCGCGCTCGAGCAGTTCGAGTAGCGCCGGGAAGTGTTCCTCGGTGGAAACAAGTCCGGCGTGGTCGGCGTACATGAACCACACCCGCTGGTTGCGCTTGAGCACGTCGAGCAGCCCCGACTCATGCGTCACCGCGCCGTCGCCGTTCAGGGTGCCCACCATGCGAAGACGCCGGTACTTGCCCTCCTCGCGCTCGATTCCGCACGGCGTTTCGTACCCGTAGCCCGCCACGTAAACGATGCGCTCGGGATCGGGCAGCTCCTCATCAAGCGTTGACCAGGCCTGCTTCACAGTTTCCAGGATCTCTGCGGCAGGAATGGCGCCAACGTTATTGCCGTACCAGAGACTGTCATTGCCCTGCTTGAAGTTAGCCCAGAAGCTTGGCGCATAGTAGTTGTGACGCGCGTCGCCGGTGTCGCGAAATCCAGGACGCGGCAACAGTTGCAGGACGCCGGGGAAGCCCGCCACAATGTCCACCACCCCTTGCACGCCGAGTGGTGGGTGCAGCATCGCAAGTTTGCGTATGGTGCCTGACAGGCCTAGCAGAGACTCAACGGTTGCATGGAAGCCCTTGTTGGGCGTACCGAGCATCACCCAGTGCCCGTCGGCACGCGCCACCAGCTTGTCCCAGGTAGCGCGATGATGCGCGATCATGGCGCGCACGACCAGCCCGCCCATGCCGTGTGTCATGAGCCGTACCGGCTGCTTCGCGTCTTCGGTCTTTTCAAGAGCTTGTTCGACGGCCTGTTTCAGCAGCAGCGCAGTTTGGTCGAGCGGACTGCGCCAGTCGTAGCCGAAAGGGACAACGTCATGGCTGCGGGACAGGTAAAAGCAGAGATCGCCGTAGCATCTGTCGAACACGCCGTCGGGAGCAATCTCCGGGCGCCCCCAGGAAATTTCCGTCAGCTTGCCCAGTCCCAGCGCCAGGAAGTCGAACCAGATACGTTCTTCCTTCGCACTCAGGTGGGAGCCCATGACATCCGGGAGGAACACCACGACCGGCAATGTGCTGGTGACATCGCGCAGCCCGCGCTGCATGACCGTGAGAGGCTTGTCTTGCATGATCGGACTGAAATCCGTCACTGCTGCAGGCTCCTCCCCTGTAATCCAAGCCTGCAGGGCGCGCCGCGTGCGGGGGTTAGCGAAGTAGCGAAAATGGCTTACGTCCTCTCCCTGATCGAAGACGTAGTGGCCGGAAACGCGAGCGATTCCGCCGAACATCGATTCCGTGTCCACCACCAGGTCGTTGTTTTCCTCCTCAAACAGCAGGTAGTCGGTGAGGAACACGCCAGCACGCTTCAACAGCCCGCTCCCCTCAATGTCACCCGCAACGATGGCGATTCGGGCACCGTCCATCGGCTGCGCCCGCCCGATCAATGCCGCAAGCGGCGAACCCGGCAGCATTGCCTCGATGCCCGGAACCAGGCGCGGGTCAGTACGGTTCTTCGCGATCTGCAGCAGTACGCGCTTGACTGCCGCATAGACGGGGGTACCGGCGACGCCCGGGACCATGCCGATCAGGTGCAGCAGCCCGGAGAGAAAGGCATCGATGTGAGCACTGGCAAGCAGTGTCCCCTGTGCCGGGCAGGCGACGCGGACATAGCTCTCGATGACGAACTGCTTCGTTTTAAGCACTTCAGCGAGCGCCTGGAGATTCTTGCGGTCCTCCTCGTTCGCCTGCGCAAGCCGCGGATCGGTGCGCATGAAGCCGGTATCGATCAGGCCATCGTAGCCGGCTGCGCACAATAGATCGCCCACAAGGCCACCGCGCGAATGGGTCACCAAGATAAGTCGCGCGCCGGCCGGCAACTGCCGGGCAAGCTGCAGGGCGTTCTCGATCGGACTCTCGGAGAAGGTACGGTGCTCGAATCCGTAAATATGCTTGCCAAACTTCTGACGCAGCGCCAGCCACTCGATCTCTGCGGTGGCACGCCTGAGTTCGCCGAAACTGCCGTGCGTCGACGACCCGGTACCATGGATGAAAACCAGCATCGGCGAATCGTCGCGGTGACCGTCCATATTTGCCGGGGCAGCAGCGAGCAGCTCGCCGCCTGCCTCCTCGCTCCATGCATAGAGCTTGCCGGGCTTGCACTCGAGTTGCTCCTCTATCGCCCACATCACCGCCTTGGTGCCGGCCCAGCTTGCGCCTTGAACCAGCGCTTCGCCGCCCCATTCCTTCGCTTTCTCGGCCGCCTTGCCGATCAGCCATTTCTCGTCGACCCCGAGGACGGAAAAGGCGCGCACCATCCACTCACCCAGCCCGCGCGTGGCCGGGGACTGCCGGCGTAACGCCTCCAGGCTAATCGTCCCATCAAGCTCGGCTTTCGGGTCGATGCGCCGCAGGTCGTCTGCCAACCGCCCTGCCGACGTGTAGAGGACGAAGCCGCCCTCCATTTCAAGCGCAATCACCTCGTCCCCGGCAAGCGGCGGCGTAGTCACGCTCTCGCCGACCGCGCGCTGCTGGGCCGAGAGGTCGAAGTGCTGGCGCACAGTGACCCCGGCGAGGAGATCGAGTTCTTCGGCCGAAGCACCGCGACTCGCGAGCCCATGGGCAAGGCTCTTCGCAGGGATGCTCTCGACACCGGGAAGCACGAAGCGGATCTTTTCGTTGTCAACCACGGTGGCTCCTCTTCTACTGAGCGTCTGCGTTAGAGGCTCCTTCCCCTTCAAGGGGAAGGCTGGGATGGGGATGGGTTTAATGCCGTGGCTTGTAACCCATCCCCGTCCCTCCCCTTGAAAGGGAGGGAGCCTGGCGCCCTCCTCCTGAAAGGGAGAAGATTGGGATGGAGGTAGTGCGTATCAATCACCTTCTACATTCTCAATAAGCTTTGGTCAGCGGGAGTCGGCGGCGCCGTCACGCATTAATCGAGAACCTTGAACTTGCGGCTGTACTTGGCGCCGAATATCTGCGGCGCCTGCGGATAACTCGCCCCCGGCAGGTAGCGACGGATTGCCTGGTGCCAGTCGGCATAAGTAGCGCCAGCAGGCAGACTCCCGAGCGTCTTCAGCGCGTAGTAGGTAAAAGCGCCGTTGGGCCGGCCGCCGAAGCGGGCGTCATAGCTGTATTCCTGGTCCTGACAACCAGACATCAGGAGGTCGCCTCCAGCAGAAAGGGCCACGGGACGCGCTCCGCCACCAACGCGGGCGAGCACCTCGCCTGTAGCGCTTTTCGGTAGCGCCTCTTCAGGCAACCACGCAGAAGGCGGCAGAAAACGTGGTAGAGGTGCGTCACTCGTTCGATCAGGCGGTGCCCAACGGATCACTGACCCAGAGTGGCAACTGTCCGAGATCAGCACCAGCTTCACCCCCGATCGCCGACGACGGAAAAGCGCGTAGATTTCATCGTCAAGGAGCACGTTCCCTTTGTCGATATCGTAAGGACACAGCGCCTCATCGCGCGCATCCGGCTCGTCGCCCTCGGCATCAGGGACGAAGGTGCCGTGCCCCGAGTAGGTGACGAGCAGGCTATCGCCCTCCAACGCGCCCCCGATCATGTCCTCCAAAGCGGCTGCCATATTCGCCTTGGTCGCCTGGCTGTCAAGCATGACCTGCACGGAAAAACCTCGCCCCTGTAATGCAGCTGCCCAATCCTGTGCATCATTCACGCAGCCGGCCAAGTCGTTTTCGGTGCCGGGATAATTGTTGATGCCGATACACATTGCCTTCTTCACCATAGCTGTCTCCTTAGGATTCTGGATGTGCCTTGACGTATACCCATCTGAGCTCGGGACACCTACTTAATCACTCCCCAGAATTTCCCGATGTAGAAACTGGAACAGATGCCAACATCGGAAATAAAGGGAGCCACCTTGCCGCACTGCTCGTTGCCTGGACCGGGGTTGACCGGTGTAGCGTGGTCCATGCCATTGACCAGGTAGGTTTCGACCAGTTTGTTGCCGGCTGCATCCATAAATACCTGATGGATGACCGGGTGAGGCGTCCCCCCATTCAGCGTATTCGTCACCGGCTTTGTTTGATCGATACGATGCACACCGGTCCACTGCTCCATGAGCTCGGTCTCGTTGTCCCTATTCACCATCCCATCTCTATCGCCGTGCCAGATGGACACGCGCGGGAAAGGCCCGATGAAGCTGGATGCACTCCGGACCTTGTTAGCCCAGTGGGCAGGCGTTATGCCCTTATTCGGCGGCGATACCGGCAACACCGCGCCTCCCTTGAGCAAATCCTTGCCCACGCCACACGCGCCCGCTTCAATCAGGCTGTTGGCACACTTGTAAGGTACCCCCGCGATAATACCGCCGCCTGCAAAGATGTCCGGATAGGTTGCCAGCATGACGGCTGTCATCGCGCCGCCGGCGGACAGGCCAGTCACATAAATCCGTTTCGGATCGATATTCGGATGATCGACTCTCATCTTGTCGATCATCTGCTTGATCGATAACGCTTCGCCTTTGTCGCGCTCATTGTGGTTGGAATCGAACCACCTGAAACATTTCATCGGATTCACCGTCTCTTGCGGCAAGAGCAGCACAAATTTATACGCGTCCGCATACTTGACCCAGCCTGTTTCATCGTCGTAATTCGACGCCTGCTGGGTGCAGCCGTGCAGCGCCACCACCAAGGGGACTGAGGGACCCAAACCATCCGGAACATACTTGAACATTTTTAGCTGGCCCTGATTCGATCCGAAGCCGGTGATCTCTCTTGGCGGTTGATTGCTAGCGGCAACGCGTTGGGTGCTTGTACCCTGCGCGCTAGTTGCAAGCGCTGCAGTCAACGGCAACGCCAATAACAAAACAAGCATGATTTTCTTGAACCATCGTTGCGTTGGTTCCTTGCGCCGCAATACGGAAAACATGGTCGTAGTCATCTTGTTCCTCGCATTACTATTGGGGATGAACTGTTGGGGAGATGAACTGTTGTGAGCCTATAGTGCTGATATTGAAAAACCTGGGCTAAGGAACATGCATACACACACCATCGTTCCTATGGTAGCTTTCTGGTGAATCTGAGGGCCGGCAGCATCGCCTCCTGCCAAGCGGCAAACAAGCCGCGCTTGCCTCTAACTTTCTCGGCACCAGCATGCAGTTGATCCAGCTTATTCCCATCTCGTTAAATACAATATAGGCGGATCCTCTGCATCAGGACGAGATGCGGCCGACTTAGTTGAGGCAACGCAAAAACAAGCAAAAGACGCCATCCGCCATCATCTGGTGCGCCGCGTCGATGGCGGTTCGGACGCGATCGCCAACCTCTGCCTCCTATACCCTGTATGCCACATGTTTCAACTTGACTGACCACTAGGCTCTGTTGACGTTTTGCTGCGACTCACCTACTCCTCTTGCCTCGGCACAGAAAATTTCCTTACTCAATTGAAAATGCAACATCGCAAGTCGGCTTGACCAAAGCCTTCAGGTGATCGTCAATGCTCAGTGAGGCGACAAGATGCTGATTTTCCAATGTAAATGGAACTACTCGCTTCCTTTCTGCTACACATACCGACCCTTATTCATGTTTTTGTGAAGTAGATCAACTTTTAAGGGGAATGAAAATAAAGAGAAACAGGAAAGTTACATGTGGAAAAATATCTCAGGACATAGTGCTTATACCGCGCAAAATACCTTCGGAAGCAGTAGCTCCAATGCCGCGGAAAAAATCTCGGAATCGAGCCAAAAGAATGAAGAACGCAGCACTGGCACTAGTACCAAAGAAAATCCAAGGGCCTCATTGCAACATGAGACAGCTCTACGGCAGCGCATTCTCGCAAATGTTTCTTTTTTAAAAAAACAATCCCCTGCCGAGAAAATGCCCAAAGAGCTTCAGGCCGGGTTGGCCAAATTCAAGAATCATTTTACAAAGCTGAAGGCGGAAAACTGGTCTCCAGACAAGCAAGAGCTTCTTGTTGACATGGCGTTTTTCCCTATCGCCGTCAAGGTAGAAAATGCCAGAAAACCGGAATTTAACCTGCACCTTTTCGATAGTAACGAGGGTGTTAGTAACGAGTGTTTTAAATCCTTCATGGATGACGTAAAGAGCGGAAAGCTTCAAAACGGCCGTGCGTTGTTCAAACTTCCCTGTCATTCAACACACTTCGTCGCGGCGGATATCAAAACGATTGATGGCAAGATTTCCATCCTTGTCCTGGAGCCGCTTTCCCTCAACAAAAACATTGGTCATTTCTGGCAACACTACGCGCAAGTAGGTGGCGGGATGAGAATGTCATATCTTTTGCCGGAAAACGCCAAATTGACCGTTTTGTCCATCGATGCACTAAAGTCAGATTTTGATTGCCGTATACACGCCCTTTCCGCTGCATCGAAAATGGCAAAAGAATCCGAATTCTTTGATGAAATTCACAAAAACAATCTTTCTGGCCAACTAGGTGTTGTCTCAGAGGAAAACAAGGATTGGTTCCTGGAGAAAAACAAGAAGAACGGGGTTTCATTCAAAATAGAATTCGTAAAAAAACCCGCATCCTCATCGAATCAGGAAATTGAAAACAATGAACAAGCGGATAGCTCGCTCTCAACTGCAACAGCCTTGAACAAGGATCAAAGACAGCCTGAGCTGCTCTTCGTGTTTCCCAACGTACGTATCGTTGACGCTCATTGCCTGTTGCCCCCTTCTTTCCAGAAGCACACACAAGCAATGTCCTCATTAGAGAAGTTGAATGACGAAAAACTGACGGAGCCGGTGAACAAGAAAAACGATACGCCCCTTTCTCGTTTTGACAAGCATGCCGTGGAGCGATACAAGAAAATTAAAAATAATGAGGCAGGCAATTCCCAGCAAAGCAGACTGAAGCCAATAAAATTCAGCGCCTTCATCGAGGAAAAGCGTCTCACTTAGCTTGCAGAACTATATGTTTTTGTTCGCCACTTATTGCCAGGAGCGATCCTCTCTTCAAGCGGTATTCAATCGTGTAAGACTCTGCTTCTTTGAAATAGAAACAATGCCAGTTAACGCTTTACCTCATCCAATTGCGCGGCCTCCGAGTGTCCCCTCTGTAACGGACACACCCGCCAGCGGCAATGCGCAAGTGTCAAATTCGCCTGTTTCTGAAAGGCCAGCAGCATTCCCTTCACGTTCTCATCAATATGGCTGCATGGCATTTCTTCAGCAAACGTCGTTGGCTCAAGCATTTTTACTTAAGTATGCCAAGTCATTTGCAGAGAAAGATCCAACCGAATTTTGCCGTCGGTTTGGTACTGACGCATCCAGATTGACAGTAGAGTCGCGCACTGAATTAGCTTGGTGGTTTGTTGAGAAATTGCCTTGGGCTCTTGCAGAAAATATTCAAAAGTTTGCGATCCCTGATGAGAAAACAAGGATTGAACTGACCCACATAATTGCTGAAAAAGAACCACACACGCTCGCCTGGCATATCCAAAAGTTTGCGATTGCCGATGAGAAAACCAGAATTGAACTGGCCCACAGAGTTGCTGAAAAAGACCCAGCCACGCTCGCTGGGCATATCCAAAAGTTTGCGATTGCCGATGAGAGAATCAGAATTGAACTGGCCCACAAAATTGCTGAAAAAAACCTGAACGCACTCGCCTGGCATATCCAAAAGTTTGCGATTGCCGATGAGCGAACCAGAATTGAACTGGCCCACAGAGTTGCTGAAAAAGACCCAGATACGCTCGCCTGGCATATCCAAAAGTTTGCGATCACCGATGAGAGAACCAAAATTGAACTGGCCCACAAGATCGCTGAAAAAGAACCAGATACGCTCGCCGCCCATATCCAAAATTTTGCGATTGCCGATGAGAGAACCAGGATTGAACTGGCCCACAAGGTCGCTGAAAAAGAACCAGCTGCGCTCGCTTGGCATATCCAGAATTTTGCAATTGCCGACGAGCGCATCAGGATTGAACTGGCCCAAATCATTGGCAGAAAATATCTCCCCTCTTGTCGGATTAGCGAGAGTGATTACCTCGAACAGTTTGCGATTTCCCATCCATCCGCTCGGGCCAGTTTATACGCCTCGGTTTATTTAGGTCTGATAGCGCAGGGGACAATGCATGCGACAGAGGAGACATGGCGCAATCAATTCTTCCCTGGCGATCCCCAATCCCTGCCCCTGGCTCAAGTTACCGCTCAAGTTGCTCCACATCCCGTCATCGCCGGTTTATTGACCGCCGCCGAGCAACAGCCCGATCCCCATATTCGGGAAACCCTGTCCACCTGGACCCAACTGGTGGCCTTGCGGTTCGCGGCGGACCAGTTGCCGGAAACAGCCTGGCAGGCGCTGAAGGCCCCGCTGCAGGCAATCCAGAAATGGCGCGCGCCCAGTACGCGTTATGTGCTGGCCCACCTGCTGGCGCAGCAGTGCTTGGCGGCCGAGGTGGGCGATGTCAACGGTTTCTTCGCCTTTTGCAAACAATTCGCCAGGCCGCATACCCACTTATACCCAACCCTGCTGTTCCCGCTTTTTCAATCGGCAACCAACCACCCAGCCTTGGAAAGGCTTGTGACGCTGTTGCGCCAGTCAGACTTTAAATATGCCGATCGCCGGAAAGTCATGGTCGATGCCCTCTTGGCGCTGACGCAAACCGATCGCCTGCCTGACGACTTGAAACGCGCACTACTGCAGGCAGCATTGCCAAATGGCGACGACAAGGAAGCCGTCCGCTCCCTGACAGACACCGCCTCGGCCATGCAATGCCTGGTGTCATTGGCGCAGAATGAGTCAAAGCTTGGCAATAGCAGTGTTTTACAGCGTCTGGCATCCATCCACACTCCGGGCGATTTCAACGAACAAGTGAATGGGATGTTCAAGAACTTGTTTCCGAACCTGTCCCATGCGCAGAATGTGGCCGTCCACTTCAACCGCTACCAGGAACAGGCACGACATCCGACCGGGCTGCTCAGTTATGCGGCCAAGATGCAGAACGGTCTGGCCGCGCATGAAAAAGCATCGGTCCTGGCGGCCATCAGCCAATTCGTCAACGCGGCGGTGTTA
Source organism: uncultured Oxalobacteraceae bacterium (assembly GCA_966250375.1). Taxonomy (GTDB): domain Bacteria; phylum Pseudomonadota; class Gammaproteobacteria; order Burkholderiales; family Burkholderiaceae_D; genus CAMLDH01. The sequence goes on along the minus strand of CBINHE010000072.1, from coordinate 2,156 downwards.
GCGCCGACGCCGGAGAGGGCCTTTCGGGAGTTGCGCTACAACCCGGCCCAGTCGCCCCATTTGCGTCTGCTGGCGGACAAGGCGCCGGCTGCGTGGGCGCAATGGCGGCAGCCTTGCGTTTATCAACCCTCCGCAGCCTTCCTGGCCCAGACTTCCAGCGGCGCGAAACAAACCGATATCGCCGCTTACCTGAAGCATCGGATTGTGATGGACAGGCATGTCCCCCCAGGCACCTATGCGCTCCTGGAGGAGGTACTGGCCGGACACAGGACGCTCGCCTCCGCGTTGCAGGAGAGCGAGCGGCCAGCGGCCAGCGCCACCGGGGTGGAAACGGACTTGCTGCGGCTCTTGGAAGAAGGAACGCCGGTGGAACAAAAAGCGAAATTGATCAGGCAGTTGCTGGAATCCCTGCCGCCAGACCAAGTCCTGTTTCGTCAAGATTTGACGGATTTGAAAAAACTGCTGACGTCCTCCAGCAAGCAAGACAACAAACCGTTCACCGTCATCGATACGGATGCGGCGGAGGATTTGTTTTTATGCGGCACTGAAGTGCTGGGCAGTTGCCAGAGCATTCAAGGCGCTCCAAACTTGAATAAAGCACTGATGGGGTACGCGCTGGACGGCAAATATCGCATGCTGGCGATCCAATCCTCGGATAAGCGCCTGATGGGAAGGCGCATGTTGCGCTTGCTGTGGGAAGAGCAGACGCAGCGGCCTGTCCTCCATCTGGAGCGGCTCTATCACAACCCCGGCATACCGGAAAAATATGAACAGGCGCTGGTGGAACTGGCGCGGCAAAAAGCCAGGCAAATGGAGTGTGTGCTGGTGTCGCATGATGCGGCATTGCCAAGCGGCGGCGACTATCCCGCATTGCTCATCGCGCATCCCACGCCTTGGCCATTCGAGTACGTCGATGCGGCAAGACTTGGCGTCCGGGCCGGCCAGGAAGGATATCAATTGTCAGGAGCAAGGGTTGTGGGTTCACGGCATTAGAGCAGATTGCAAATCACTGTAGGGGTGTAGCAGGGAATTCGGATCGCCTGCGATCCGCCTGCGAAACGGTAGTGGCTTGCAAGCCACTACGCGCCCTGCAAGGGCGCACCGATACCGTCGCAAGAGCACCGGTGCGCGAGGCGCACCCCACCTTACATCGGAGCGCAAACCGCTCTAGACATTGCCCTTTTCTCCCTCGGCGCCAGCATGCCTGTCCGCTGCATTGGCTTATCTCGAGTGCAGATTACACAATGAGAGCTGGGTGCAGAACAAGTGTAGGGTGGCGTCGTGACGTACCGAAGGCGTTGGCTGCTGTCGCGATACGTCACGCATCACGACATCGGGGCGCAAACCGCTGTAGTGGGTCCCTTGCAACGGGAGCAGCATATTTGTTTCGCGTTGCAGAACTAATTGTTTTAGTTCGCCACTTATTGCCTGGAGCGATTCTCGCTTCAAACGTTATGCAATCGTGCAAGACCCTGTTTCTTTGAAATAAAAACAATGCCAATTAACTCTGTAACGCATTCAATTGCGCGGCTCCCGAGCGGCCCCTCTGTGACGGACACGCCCGCCAGCGGCAATGCGCAAGTGCCGAGTCCTCCTGTTTCTGAAAGACCAGCAGCATCCCCTTCTCGTTCTCATCGATATGGCTGCATGGCATTTCTTCAACAAACGCCATTGGCGCAAGCATTTTTACTTAAGTATGCCAAGTCATTTGCAGAGAAAGATCCAACCGAATTTTGCCGTCGGTTTAGCACTGACGCGTCCAGATTGACAGCAGAGTCGCGCACTGAATTAGCCAGATGGGTTGTTGAGAAATCGCCTTTGGCTCTTGCCAAAAATATCCAAAAGTTTGCGATTGCCGATGAGAGCATCAGGATTGAACTGGCTCACAGCGTTGCTGAAAAAGCACCAATAATGCTCGCCCAGCAGATCCAGGATTTTGCGATTACCGATGAGAAAATCAGGATTGAACTGGCCCACATAGTTACTGAAAAAGCACCAGGCAATCTTGCCGAGCAGATCCAGGATTTTGCGATTACCGATGAGAAAATCAGGATTGAACTGGCCCACATAGTTACTGAAAAAGCACCAGGCAATCTTGCCGAGCAGATCCAGGATTTTGCGATTACCGATGAGAAAATCAGGATTGAACTGGCCCA
>CBINHE010000071.1:0-20818 GCA_966250375.1 uncultured Oxalobacteraceae bacterium | reverse complement strand
GTCGACCGATACTGTTCATTAACCCAGTGTTGCACTTGGTATTTGAAACCACCCTGCCTGAAATCGGCCTATATTTGAGTGCGTTCTGCCCCGCGCAGGGCAACGCGACCAAGGTCGTGCTCCCTAATGCCAATAGCGAAGTCAGGGGGCATCAGCTTCAAGCGGTCAGCGCAGCGCTGTCGACGGGATGCCATGTGGTTCTAATACTGGATCGTGCCGGATGGCACACCACACTGAAACTGCTGCAGTTTGCCAATTTGTCGCTGTTGCCGACTAGGTCACGCGAACTCAATCCTGCCAAACAGGTGTGGCAGCAACTGCGCGACCGGCATTTAACTCACCGATGCTTTGAGAGTTACGATCAGATTGTTGATATCTGTTGTGATGTCCGGCATGCCTCCCCCGCGCCATCCATTCATCCTGCTCTCGTTCTTGGGCCAATCTCAATCAACAGGCTGTAACTTGGTAAATGGGGATTGGTATCACACGCCAGTCCTAGCTTCTACCTCACAATTATTCGAATGGATGACGCAATACAATCGTTTCTTCGCGATCGGGCCCGGTCGAGACCATGTCTATCGGCACACCGACCAATTCCTCAATCCGCTTGATATAGGCACGCGCGTTCGCCGGCAGTGTAGCCAAGGATTTCGCACCGACAGTCGATTCTTTCCAGCCGGGCATCTCCTCATACACCGGCTCACAACGAGCAGCATCTTCCGCCCCAGCGGGGAAAATATCGACTGCTTTGCCAGCCAGCATATAGCCGGTACACAATTTCAGCGACTCGAGGCCATCCAATACGTCGAGCTTGGTCAGACACATGCCCGAGACCCCATTGATCTGGACCGAGCGCTTAAGCAGTGCTGCATCGAACCAGCCGCAGCGGCGTGCGCGCCCCGTGACAGTGCCAAATTCGTGCCCCACACTTGCAAGGTGCTTGCCGACACCAACATCGGTCGCCAGCTCAGATGGAAAAGGACCTGAACCAACGCGTGTCGTATAAGCCTTCGTAATGCCCAAAATATAATGCAGCATATTCGGCCCAACGCCAGAGCCGGCAGCCGCATTGCCGGCCACGCAGTTGCTGGACGTGACAAATGGGTACGTGCCATGATCAACATCCAACAGACTGCCTTGCGCGCCTTCAAATAGCAAATGCGCACCTGCCTTGTGGGCGGCGTATAACGCGCTCGACACATCGGCGACCATAGGCGCGATGCGCGGTACGTTGGTCAATGCATCATCCAACGTTTTTTGATAATCAACCCTCGGCGCCTTCAAATAATTTGTCAACACAAAATTATGGTAGTCGAGGTTTTCCCGCAGTTTCTCGGCAAAGCGGTTTTCGTTCAGCAAATCAGCGACACGGATGGCGCGACGCGCAACCTTGTCTTCGTAAGCGGGACCAATACCTTTGCCAGTCGTACCGATTTTTGCGGCACCCCGCGCAGTTTCGCGCGCTGCATCCAATGCGGTGTGATACGGCAGAATGACCGGACAGGCTTCCGACACTTTCAGACGCGATACGACTTCCACGCCGATGGCCTGCAGCTTGTCGATTTCGCGCAATAAATCAGGCACTGATAACACTACGCCATTGCCGATATAGCAGGCAACGCCTGCGCGCATGATGCCGGAAGGGATCAATTGTAACGCCGTCTTCTTCCCGCCGATCACAAGCGTGTGGCCGGCATTATGGCCGCCTTGGAAGCGCACCACGCCTTGCGCATGATCGGTCAACCAATCAACGATCTTCCCTTTTCCTTCGTCGCCCCACTGGGTACCGATAACGACGACATTTTTCGCTAAATTTTTTTGTGGCATCGCTTAACCTAATTTTTTGAGAATCCAGTTTCCGTTTTCAAGCACAATCGCACGGTCACAATCAAACTCTTCCTGGTCGTTTTCATGACCCGGCAAATTTTGAATGACGACTTCGCCGACCTTGCGCAATTCAACAATTTTTTCATGCAGCATAGGGTCTCTGCCCCACGGCGCCCGAATCGAACGCTTGCGTTCCGCCAGCGGCAACAAGCGAGCAAGCTCACGCAAATCCATCGAGAAACCAGTCGCCGGACGCGCACGTCCAAACGCCTCTCCGACGTGATCGTAACGACCGCCACGCGCAACTGCATTTGGCAGTCCCGGTACATAAATTGCAAACATTGCGCCGCTCTCGTACTGATAGCCGCGCAAGTCAGCCAAATCGATGGTTACACTTGCGCTGCCGGCCAGCTTTACCAATGATTCCAGTTCGTCCAATGCTTTTGCGATACCAGGCAACTGCGGCAATACGCTACGTGCCCGTGCTATCACTTCTGCATCGCCGTAGAGGTTCGGAAGCGCCAGCAATGCAGCCCTTGTTAGGACTTGACAGCCTGTGGTAATTGCCTGCAGGCCCGGCATATCCTTGGCACGCAGCAGAACATATAGCTCGGCTTCGTTTTCCTTTGCATGTGCGTCATTGTCGATAATAGCGCGCAGCACACCTACATGACACAGGTCCATGCGCACCTGCGAAAAGCCGGCTAGCGCCAGCGAAGCTAGGGCCAGCTCCTGGATTTCAGCATCTGCCTCTAGACCGGCATGCCCGTATATTTCCGCGCCGATTTGCAGCGGCTCGCGAGTCGCGTGCAAGCCAAATGGACGCGTGTGCAGAACGCTGCCTGCGTAACATAGGCGTGTGACTGATGAGCGGTTAAGCAAATGCGCATCAATGCGTGCAACTTGAGTCGTCATGTCGGCGCGCAATCCCATGGTCCGCCCCGACAATTGATCAACCAGCTTGAACGTCCGTAAATCGGTATCTTGTCCCGCGCCAGCCAACAGCGATTCAAGATATTCCAGCATGGGGGGCATCACTAGCTCGTACCCATACAAGCGGAAATTGTCGAGCATCGCACGACGCAACTCCTCAATTTTGCGCGCTTCGGACGGCAAGACATCGGCGATATTTTCAGGGAGAAGCCAATTCGGCATGAGAGAAAGAAAAATACGTCAGGAAAATGATTGGACAAGATCAAGGTCACGAACTGCACAATAGTGCGATTAATCCCGAAAAGCGGATTTGCGCGTCCGAAAACTGTATACCTAGGTTAAATTCGTTGCGCCATTGTCTGGGGAAGGAAGAATGGAACGACGCCCTCCAAGCAACGGCATCATTCCAAACGCAACCACCAGAGAGTTTTTCACGGCGCGCCGCGTCACTTTTTACCGTTACCCGATCCCGCGTTCTTGAAGTACTTGAAGAAATCGGAATTGGGATCCATGACCATCACGTCACTGCGATTCTTGAAGCTTGCACGGTAAGCTTCGAGGCTGCGATAAAATTTGTAAAACTCCGGATTCTGGCTGAACGCTTGGGCGTAGATCTGTGATGCTTTGGCATCGCCTTCACCACGGATATATTCGGCGTCGCGATAGGCCTCTGCCAATATGACCGTGCGCTGGCGATCCGCATCCGCACGTATCTTTTCGGACTCCGCAGCGCCGGTTGAACGCAATTCATTGGCGACACGAGTGCGCTCTGCTTTCATGCGGTCGTAGACAGAGTTATTGATTTGCTCGACGTAATCAACCCGTTTCAGGCGCACATCAATGATTTCCACGCCGATTTGCTTGGCCTCGTCCTTGACCTTTTTGTGGATGGCGCCCATCACCCTGTTGCGCTCGCCGGAGATTACCTCGCGCACCGTGCGTTTAGTGATTTCGTCATTCAGTGCAGCTTTTACGATCTGGGACATCCGATCTTGTGCACGTCGCTCATCCCCGCCAAAGCTCACAAAATACAATTTCGGCTCAATGATGCGCCACTTCACGAATGCATCGACCAGAATGTTTTTTTTCTCGGCAGTGATGAAGCGGTCCGCCTCGGGCGTATCAAGCGTCAGTATCCGCTTATCTAGAAACAAGATATTCTGGAATGGCGGCGGCAATTTGAAATGCAAGCCGGGCTCATTGATGACCTTTTTGACTTCACCGAGCGCAAAGACGATCGCATACTGGCGTTGATCAACCACGAATAAGGTTGAAAATAACAAGACTAGCGCTATGAGTGCAGCGATAGCGTAGGAAATAAGGCGGTTCATTATCTTGCCTCCCGATCACGGGAGTCACGGCCTTCACGATTCCGTGCATCCTTTTGCCGCTGGCTGTCCAGCGACTGCAAAGGATCTGGCGCCGGGGCAACACTTGGCGATGACGCAACGCTGGACTTGCCGCCGGCAGCATCGTTCGCAGTCGACTGTGCGATCAGTTTGTCGAGCGGCAAGTACAATAAATTATTGCCATTTTTTGCATCCACCATCACTTTTGTCGTATTCGAGAAAATTTGTTGCATGGTTTCCAGATACATCCGATCCCGGGTAACGGCAGGAGCTTTTTGGTACTCAACCAACACCTGCTTGAAGCGCGATGCGTCACCCTGTGCATTTGCTGTGACACGTGCACGATATGCCTCCGATTCCTGCATCAATCGTGACGCGGCGCCGCGTGCCCTTGGAATGACATCATTAGCATAAGCTTGGCCTTCATTTTTTTGACGCTCACGATCCTGCCCGGCTTTTACCGCATCATCGAATGCAGCTTGCACCTGCTCAGGCGGTTGCACACCTTGCATCGTGACATTCGTTATCTGAACACCTGTCTTGTAACGATCGACGATTTGCTGCATCAACTGATTGACGTCCAGAGCCACCTTCTCGCGGCCTTCATAAAGGACAAAGTCCATCTTACTCTTGCCAACAATCTCGCGAATGGAGGACTCAGCAACCTGCTTGACCGTCTCTTCCGGATCTCGGTTGTTGAACACCCATTCGGACGCGTTCTTCAATTTGTACTGAACCGCAAACTGGATATCGATAATATTCTCATCCTCAGTGAGCATCAGCGCCTCTCTGGGTTGCTTGTTCTTCACACTGGAGCGATATCCAACCTCGACCGTGCGTACTTGAGACACATTGACGATGTCATGACTTTGAATCGGATACGGCCAGCGCCAGTTGAAGCCAGCCGGCGTCATATGGCTGTACTTGCCAAAAGTCAGTACCACGCCCGTCTGTCCCTCTTGGACGATAAAAAAACCGCTAACCAGCCACAAAAAGAGAATGATGACCGCGACTACACCAACACCAACGCCGGCACTCCGCATATCGGGCGTAAAACCACCTCCACCGGAGTCCCCGCCGCCTTTATTGCCGAATAACCGGTTCAGGCGCTGATTGAACTCGCGCCAGAGTTGATCGAGATCAGGCGGTCCATCGCCAGGCTTTTTGCCGTCTTGGTTCTGATTCTGGTCAGTGTTTTGTGAGCCTCGGCCCCAGCGGGGATCGTTCAGCGAAAACTTCAACCCGATTTTTTTAAATATGTTAGCAAGCATTCTGTCGCGATCTGGCTTAGGTAGTGAGGTTGGAATGCTGGTTGAGTTTGCTAAACATGAGTGTTATCAGGTAAAGCAAGCTTTTCTGCGCCAATATCCGCAGCATTGTTTCCTTTTGCGAATTCGGCAACTGCCAGCCGAAGTAGGTCCAGTCCAGCCCCAGTTTGAGCACTGATAAAAACACGGCGGATTTTATCATATTCATCACGCTCTAAAGCTGGCGCAACACCTGCAGCGTCAATCTTGTTCCACACAAAGATCTGCGGAATCCGATCGGCGCCTATTTCTTTTAGCACCAGGTTGACCTGCTCGATCTGCTCCATACGCACCGGACTGGATGCATCGACCACATGCAACAGCAAATCTGCATGAATGGTTTCTTCCAGAGTCGCACGGAAAGCTGCCACCAATTGATGCGGTAGTTCGCGAATAAAACCGACCGTATCCGACATGACGACATTGCCAACTTCTCCAAGATAAATGCGACGGGAGGTGGTATCCAGTGTCGCAAAAAGCTGGTCAGCCGCATATACCCGCGCTTTCGCAAGTGCGTTGAATAAAGTCGATTTTCCGGCATTGGTATAACCGACAAAGGATACTGAAAATGCGTTGTTACGCCCCCTTGCACGGCGTTGCGTCTCACGTTGACGATGCAATTTATCGAGGCGCACGCGCAATGCCTTGACTCGATCGCCGAGTAAGCGGCGATCAGTCTCAAGCTGCGTTTCGCCTGGTCCACGCAGGCCGATACCACCTTTTTGCCGCTCCAAGTGAGTCCAACCGCGAATCAAGCGCGTGGCGAGATGCTGCAATTGTGCGAGTTCAACCTGAACTTTGCCCTCGTGACTTTGCGCGCGCTGCGCAAAAATATCGAGAATGAGGCTGGTACGATCGACTACGCGAACCTTGAGGTGACGTTCAAGATTACGCTGCTGCGCAGGCGACAGGGCATGATTGAAAATGACAATATCGAGCTGATTGTCGGTCACCGCATGCGCAATTTCATCCGCTTTGCCCGAGCCCACAAAAAGTGCTGCATCAGGACTCGCGCGCTTACCGATGATAATTATCACAGGTTCCGCCCCTGCGGATTTACAAAGCAGGGACAGTTCTTCGAGACTAGCGGCAAAGTCACCTTTACCGAAATCGACACCGACTAGGGCAGCACGCATCATGGATTGTGCGCGTGGTTATGCATACGCAATGCGCTATTCTGCGTCTGATTCAAGGCTAAGATTGACGGCGCGGGCAGGAACGACAGTAGAAATTGCGTGCTTGTATACCATTTGCGTGACTGTGTTACGCAGCAAGACAACGTATTGATCAAATGATTCGATGTGGCCTTGCAGCTTGATTCCGTTTACGAGGTAAATCGAAACAGGAACATGCTCTTTTCTCAAGGCGTTTAGAAAGGGGTCTTGTAACAATTGCCCTTTGTTGCTCATGGCAGCTCCATTGTGTTGTTGTGATCAGGAGTTGGAGGCAGCTTGAATGGTTTTCAAGTGCTTCTCAAATAATCTATAACGAATGTAATCGATTTTAACGTTGAATGCCAAGCGAAAGGCTATTTCTCGGTCCTAGCATAGGGGTTTTTACTGGAACGTAACTGAATACGTAGTGGAGTACCAACCAGCGAAAAAGTTTCCCGAAAATGTTTTTCCAGATAGCGTTTGTAATTGTCGTCAAGCGCCTCCAACGCATTACCGTGAATTACGACAATCGGCGGGTTTTGGCCACCTTGATGTGCATAGCGCAATTTGGGCCTGATTGATCCCTTGCGGCGCGGTTGCTGATGCTCTACAGCCTCAATCAACGCCCGCGTAAGCTTCGGTGTTGACAGATTCGTCATCGCCGCAGCGTATGCGGAATCTACCGACTTTATCAGAGGACCAACGCCTGTTGATTTCAGCGCAGAAATGAAATGGAATTTTGCGAACGATAAAAAATTCAACTTTCGCTCCAGGTCCATTTTAATTTCATCGCGCTTATCGCTGGTTAAACCATCCCATTTATTTACCCCGACCACCAGCGCTCTGCCCGACTCCAATATGAATCCGGCGATGTGGGCATCTTGTTCCGATATATCTTGTTGTGCATCCAGCAGCAGCAGTACAACATTCGCTTCCGAAATAGATTGCAAGGTTTTGACTACTGAGAATTTTTCAATCGCTTCAAACACCTTGCCCCGGCGGCGTATGCCCGCCGTGTCGATCAACGTATACTGCTTGCCATCTCGCTCAAACGGAATTTCAATCGAGTCGCGCGTTGTACCGGGCATGTCGAATGCGATGACCCGTTCCTCACCCAGCAAGGTATTGACCAGCGTCGATTTTCCGACATTTGGACGGCCGACAATCGCGATCTTGATGCCTCTGCCGGCCGGATCGGGAATCTCCTCCTGCTCCGGCCTTTGCGCGAATACCAAGTTGAGCGCTTCATCCACCAGATCCATGACACCATCGCCATGGGCGGCGGAGATCACATATGGATCGCCCAGTCCTAATTCGTAAAAATCGGCAGCAACCGAGGTGTATTTCATGCCCTCGGATTTGTTCACCACCAACATGACCGAACGGCCCGATTTTCGCAAGAAGTCGGTTATGGTCTTGTCGTGTGGCGTCAGACCCTGCCGGCCATCGACAATAAAAATGACGACATCTGCTTCCGCGACGGCTTGCTTGGTCTGCTTGGCCATCTCATGCATGATGCCTTCTTTCGCCACCGGCTCGAAGCCGCCAGTGTCGATCACGAGGAACGGACGCTCCCCGAGCCGGCCCTCACCATAGTGCCGATCGCGCGTCAACCCCGGAAGATCGGCGACCAGCGCATCCCGCGAGCGGGTCAGCCGATTGAATAACGTGGATTTGCCGACGTTAGGGCGGCCTACTAGTGCGATAACCGGCTTCATTAAAATTTTACTCGGCTGCTAATGCAACCACTGCCCCTGATTGGGTTTGAAAAATGACATTCGAGCCGGCAACAGCAGGAGTGGCGACAAGCGGACTCCCATCAGTGCTGACGCGAGCAAGGAAAGAACCGTCTTCACGCGACAGAAAGTGCACGTACCCCTCGAAATCGCCGACAGCCACTGCGCGTCCGAACGATACAGGAGTGGACAAGCGCCGGTTCGCCAACTTGTTGTTGCGCCATACGCTGGCGCCGCCGTCACGCGCAAAGGCATTCACCACACCCTGCTCGTCCGCGGCAAAAACAAACCGTTCATCCACGGAAATACCAACATCGCTTGAGAATGCCTTGGCCCAACGCGGGGAGCCGCTGACCGCATCAAAACACGCAATCCGCCCTTGATATGCAACGGCACAGATTTCGCGTCCCACGATGATCGGCATGCCGGAAGTGTCTGCAATACGTTCGAGTTCTGTTGCGCCGCGCGGGTCTCCAACTGCGACTTCCCATAGCGGCGCACCATTACTCAATGCGATCGCCAACAAGCGGCCGCCGGGCAGCGCTACAAATGCGGCATTCCCCGCAATCGCGATTCCCGGTGCGGTGCGCAAGGTCAGTGCTGGTGCAGTACGTTGTACGACCCAGCGGCGCGTGCCCGATTCCGCGTCGAACGCGGCAATTCGATTGTCCACGCTACGCACGATCACCAGCCCCTGCCCCACTGCTGGTGCAGACAAGATTTCACTCGAAGCCTGCGCTTTCCAACGCGGCTTCCCATCGGCGTCGAACGCCAGCACTGCACCCTTTTCACCGACGACTGCAATCGTGGTGGCATCGCTGCCGACACCAGCGGTGAGGGGAGTTCCGGCATTGATGCGCCAGGCAACGCTGCCGGATGCTGCATCCATGCGGGCAATCGAACCGTCCGCTGCTGCGACAAATACGCTACTGCCCGCCAACGCGGGGGAAAACGCGAACACGCTTGCGCTGCCAATATTTGTCGACCATGCAGTGCGCACAGCCATTGACGACGTAAATTCCGTCAATGCGGCAGGTGGGTTGCGCGTTGTTTTGCTGGAAAAAGGGTTTAATGAAGATAAGGTTGAACATCCCGCCAGAACGATCATGGCTCCCGCACATGCAAACTTTGCAGCAATACGCATTTTTTTCCTTTGTCCGGTTAAGCTGCTGCTTTGGCAGATACGCCGCCGATCGCATCCAACTTCAACTGGATCAATTGACGACCCGGATTTTTCTTATCCGTTTTATCAAGCGCTGACTGGTAGGCGGCACGCGCCTCGTCAATTTTGTTTTGCGCTACCAGAATATCGCCCCTGCGATCCGCAGCGACACCTGCGAACGGGGCCGGAAAATCTCCGGCAAGCTGCTTCAGGGCTTCGTCATATGCTTTTTCATCCAACAGGATGCCGGCCAGACGGATCTTCGCGATCGCCTTGTATTCATCATCGAGCCCGCTGGCAATCACCCATTGCAATTGCGCTTTTGCACCCGCTAAATCATTGGCATCGAACGCCGCCTTGGCGGCAGTCAACGCGCTCATCTGTGCATAAGCAGTTCGGCTGAACTTGTCTTCCATGTCGGCGGCGGCGCGCTGTACTTTCGCATTGTCTTTGGCGGCAAAGGCTTTCTGTAACTCCTCATAGAGTTGCGATGCTTGCGCGGACTGATTACGCTGATAGTAATTCCAGCCGGACCACGCAGCATAGGCAGCCAACGCAATGGTAAGCAGCCAGGTTACAAGATTGCCGTATTGCTTCCACCATGCCTTGAGGGTTGCCAGCTGTTCTTGTTCTTCGAGATCGTATGCCATGATGATGTAATGTTAGTGATGGTAATGGACGTGCTCGGAATGGTCGTGCTCATCGCCGCCGACGATCTGGTCAACCAGATAATCCGCAACATCTTCAAATACAACGGTCGCCTGATTGTTTTCCATGTCATCGGAGCGCAACGCTTTCACGGTTGCGGCACCGCAGGCGACTTCATCTTCACCGATGATGATCGCAAACGCCGCGCCACTGGCATCAGCGCGCTTCATTTGGGCTTTGAAACTGCTGCCCGCATTGGCCGATGCGCAATGTAGCACAACATCCAGCCCCGCATCCCGCAATCTTTCCGCCACGACAAATGCCTGCATCTGAGCGAACTCACCTTGATGCACGACATACACGTCGCACTGGTTCGGCGCGAAGTGTTCGCCGCTGGCTTTCATCAGCTCCAGCAGACGTTCGATACCCATCGCGAAGCCGCATGCAGGCGTGGATTTGCCTCCGAACATTTCGACCAACGTGTCATAGCGGCCGCCCGCACACACCGTGCCTTGCGCCCCCAATTGGTCTGTGACCCATTCAAATACGGTGCGATTGTAATAATCCATACCACGCACCAAGCGTGGATTGATCGTGAATGGAATGCTGTTATGACGCAGAATTTTTTGCACGCCTTCAAAATGTGCGCTCGACTCTTCGCCCAGATAATCGAGTAGCTTCGGTGCACCATTCACCATCTCTTGCATGACTGGATTCTTGGTATCCAGAATGCGCAATGGATTCGAATAGAGACGACGTTGTGCATCGGTGTCGAGCAGGTCTTTATGCTTCTCGAAATACGCGACGAGGTCGGCACGATGCAGGTTGCGCTCTTGCGCATCCCCGATCGAATTCAATTCCAGCTTGATGTTGTCCAAGCCCAGGTCATCCCACAGGCGCTGGCACATCATGATCAGTTCCGCATCGATATCGGGCCCCGTAAATCCCAGTGCTTCCGCACCAATCTGATGGAACTGACGGTAACGGCCGCGCTGCGGCTTTTCGTGCCTGAACATCGGTCCCGCATACCACAGGCGCTTAGGACCATCGTAGGTCAGGTTATGTTCCAGCGCAGCGCGCACCACGCTGGCTGTACTCTCGGGACGCAGCGTTAGCTGATCACCGTTCATGGAATCGACAAAGGAATACATCTCCTTCTCGACAATATCGGTCACCTCGCCCAAACCGCGCGAGAATAATGCAGTCGGCTCCACGATCGGCGTGCGAATCTGTTGAAAGCCGTAACTCTTGAGCACCGTATGGACGGTATTCTCGAATAACTCCCATAGGGGCGCATCGACGGGCAGGATGTCATTCATCCCTTTCACGCCGACGATTTTTTCGGCTTTCTTGTTTTCTGACATATTTTTTTAAAGTCTGATTTACTACGGAATGACTAGCCGCCCAAGCTTATGCCAATTGGCATTACATCAAGCAACAGCGGCCTCTTTGCCATAACGGGTTTTGACGTAATCCAGCACGATGGCCTGGAATTCCTCTGCAATACGCTCGCCGCGCAAAGTCACCGTCTTTTTGCCATCGACAAATATCGGCGCTGCGGGCGATTCGCCAGTGCCGGGCAAGCTGATGCCGATGTTGGCGTGCTTCGATTCGCCAGGGCCATTCACGATACAGCCCATCACCGCGACGTTCATGCTTTCGACGCCCGGATATTGCATCTTCCACACCGGCATCTGATCGCGCAAATACGTTTGAATCCGGTCCGCCAACTCTTGGAACACTGTTGATGTCGTACGACCGCAACCGGGACACGCGATGACCATCGGTGTGAATTTGCGCAGTCCCATCGTTTGCAAAATCTCTTGTGCAACCACTACTTCCTTGGTGCGGTCTCCGCCAGGTTCCGGCGTGAGCGAAATACGGATGGTGTCGCCGATTCCTTCCTGCAGCAATACGGATAGAGCTGCAGTCGAAGCAACGATACCTTTGCTACCCATGCCTGCCTCGGTCAAACCCAGATGCAATGGATAATTGCAACGGTGCGCGAGTTCGCGATAGACCGCAATCAAATCCTGTACGCCGGACACCTTGCACGACAGGATAATCTGGTCGCTGGCCAACCCGATTTCTTCGGCGCGATGCGCATTCTCGATTGCCGATGTCACCAGCGCTTCGTACATCACCGCCTGCGCATTCCATGGCACGGGGCGTTGTGCATTTTCGTCCATGATGCGCGCCAATAACGCCTGATCGAGGCTGCCCCAGTTAACGCCAATACGCACTGGTTTGCCGTATTTGCATGCAGCTTCAATCATCTGCGTAAATTGCGTATCGCGTTTGGCACCCTGACCGACATTTCCTGGATTGATGCGATATTTTGACAATGCTTTTGCACAGTCCGGATAGTCGTTTAGCAATTTATGGCCGTTGTAGTGGAAATCGCCAACCAAGGGCACGTCGATCTCCATCTTATCCAACTGCTCGCGTATCGCCGGCACAGCAGCGGCTGCTTCCGGATTGTTTACAGTAATGCGTACCAGTTCGGAACCTGCGCGTGCCAGTTCCTTGACTTGGATCGCGGTGCCAATCACATCGGCCGTATCCGTATTGGTCATCGACTGAACGACTACCGAAGACACGCCACCCACAATTACTTCACGCGCCCCATAACGGACAGTTACACTGCGGCTCAAGCGCCGCGTCAAGGGGCCGGATTTTATTGGGAAATTCGCTGATGGCATTTGCGTCGGGTTTATTTCAAGTTTAACCGGGCGATGTTGTTTTTCGCGACACTTTTCAAATCGACCAGCGTACCTCGCAATAACACTTCAATGCCGGCTGCATTGCCAATCGTTACAGCGACTGGCTCGGTAATCTCAATCTCTTCCGTTGAGCCCGCTTTGACTACACGCGAAATCAATAGACTGTTGGGTCCGGTACCATTGGTCCGTCTGACTTCCACCCACGAATCGTCTTTCGATTTAAAGATCAGTGCATTCTTGCTTGCAACATTGACATTGTCAGAAACTGCTATGACAGCCGGCAAAGCCGCCAACACCCCCTCCGTTGCCACTTTCGCGTTTGTGTCTGCACTTGCCGTCTCCGTCGCGTTACCGCGGGATGCATTTATTACTTCCGCTGCAGCGACCTTGGATGATTCAGGTGTTGCTACCACTTGCATTGGTGCAAAATTGACCCCTTGTACTTTGGACGGTGCAGCTCCCAGAATAGCGGGCACCCATCCCATTTGATAGCTGGCGAATACGCCCCCTATCAATAACACAGCCAAAAGCAAGAAAAAATTTGCTTTCGACGGGGCGTTATATCCACTCATCGTGCGAAAACGCGTATCGTCGGAAAAGGGAGTGGAAAGCGCGCGTCGCGTTTGCACAGATTCGATCAATGATGCGGGGGGCTCGCCAGGGATTTTCGCCAACAACGGCTCCACTTCAATTTTCAGCAGTTTTGCATAAGACCGAATAAAGCCGCGTACACAGGCCATTCCAGGCAGTGCAGAAAAGTTGTCAGTTTCGAGCGCATGAATCTGGCGCGGTGCGAGATTCAACTGGGTCGCCACCTGTTCAATCGTCCATGCCCGTGCCTCACGTTGCTCAGCAAGCTCCGCACCAGGCCCTTTTGGAGTTGGATTTGCCTCTTGCTGCTCCGTAGTTTGAAGGATCGTCGGTTGAATCATTGTTGTATCACTCATCGAACGCCCCACGTTGATAGGATGCGTATTCCGGAGAGCCGGGATGCCGGCGTCGCAATTGCGTGACCAGACTTGCCTCCGCCGCACGATCTCCCCCGAGCTTGCGCTCGATCTTGATGGCAAGCCACAACACGTCAGAACTCATTACACCGGCTTTTGTGACGCGACCGATATAAAACCGCGCCCGCTCATAATCACGGCGCTCGTAATATATTTTGGCCAAATTTGCGTTGGTTGCGGGATTGCCCGGTTCAAGTTGAAACGCCTGAGAGAAATAACGCTCGGCTGCAACTTGGTCCTTCAATTTCAGGCTGCATACGCCAGCGTTGTTAAGCGCCTTCGCGGGAGACTGATAGGTCCGGTTCTTCAGCGCCGCGTCGAAATACGGGATCGACTGGCTGACGCGTCCGTTTTGACACAAGAACCATCCATAATTATTGTTCAAGTCAGGATTGCTGGATGCCAGCCTGATTGCATGCAAAAAATTCTCTTCAGCCAAATGCATCTCACCCATTTCCATGTAAATCAATCCGCGCACATTGTACGCATCGGAAAAGTCGGGATCTGCCACCAATGCTTGCTTTATCTCATCCAGTGCGACCGGCATCTGGCGTTGCTCATAATAGCTAATAGCAAGTTGCAAACGAATGCGGGCACGTTTTTGATTATCGGTTTGATCGGAACTCGTCGGCAATTCCGCTTGTGAACCTCCAAGACCGCTACCGCTCGAAGCACATCCAGCCATCAGCACTACTGACGAAAAAACAAGGGCAAGTCCCCAACTCGGCCATTTTTTTATCATGAAGGTATCTCCACGATGCGGCCGAAATCCTTGCCGAATTTTTTTTGATATTCTGCCATTTTTTGCATGCGCTCATGCACACGAGTACGGTCCCGCACCTCACCTGCTAACTGCCCGCACGCCGCATCAATATCGTCACCACGTGTCTTGCGTATGGTTGTTACGATGTCGGCATCCATCAATATTTGCGCGAACGCCTTAATGCGCGGATTGTTAGAACGCTTCAAGCCCGATTCGGGAAACGGGTTGAATGGAATCAGATTGAATTTGCACGGCACCGGATTATCTGGATTCCGTACCAACGCGACCAGTTCGCGCGCATGGATATCAGTATCGTTTACTCCATCCAGCATGCAATATTCAAATGTGATGAAGTCGCGTGGTGCATAGTCGAGATAGCGCTTGCAGGCGGCCATCAACTCGACTAGCGGATATTTTTTGTTCAACGGCACTAGACCATCGCGCAATGCATCATTCGATGCGTGCAGCGAAACTGCCATCGCAACCGGGCATTCCTGCGCCAACTTGTCAATCATCGGCACCACACCGCTGGTCGACAAGGTCACGCGCCGACGTGATAAGCCATATGCATTATCGTCGAGCATCAGCTTCAATGCAGTCACGGTTGGCTCGAAATTCAGCAGCGGTTCGCCCATCCCCATCATCACGACATTTGTAATCTGACGTTCGCCTTTGGGACCGGGTTCGACACCTTTGGTCTTGCGCAATTCAAATTCGGCCATCCACAACTGACCGATGATTTCACCTACCGAGAGGTTGCGATTAAAACCTTGTTTTCCGGTCGAACAAAAACGGCAGTTTACCGCACAGCCCGCTTGCGTCGAGATGCATAGCGTGCCACGATTCTCTTCGGGAATAAAAACGGTTTCGACCGCATTGCCCTGCCCCACGTCGAGCAGCCACTTGCGGGTACCATCGGACGAGGTATGATCGCTAATCACGTTGGGGGCCGAGATAAAAGCGCGGATTTTCAGCTTATCGCGTAGTGACTTTGCCAAATCGGTCATTGCATCAAAATCGTTGGCACCGAATTGATGAATCCAGCGCTGCAATTGCTTGGCGCGAAACGGCTTCTCACCCAACTGGCCACAGTAGGCGACAAGTTGCGCGGGATCGAGGTCCAGCAAATTGGTGAGATCCGTCATAACAACATTTCATTCTGCCATTCACCCTATGAGCAACAATACAGCTTAGAGCGAACGGTATTTCAAATTAACGCGAATAAATGTTCAAGGCCGGGAAGAAATAGGAAATTTCGACCTTGGCGGTTTCTGCTGCGTCGGAACCATGTACTGCATTGGCATCGATCGAATCAGCGAAGTCAGCGCGAATCGTACCTTTGTCGGCTTTCTTTGGGTCGGTTGCACCCATCAATTCACGGTACTTGGCAATCGCGTTTTCACCTTCCAGCGCTTGTACCATGACAGACCCGGAAATCATGAAGTCGACCAAATCCTTGAAGAAAGGACGCTCGCGGTGTACCGCATAGAAGCCTTCTGCCTCAGCGCGCGACAAGTGCATCATGCGCGCAGCAACGATTTTCAGGCCTGCGGTTTCAAAGCGGGTATAAATTTGGCCGATCACGTTTTTCGCGACTGCATCCGGCTTGATAATCGACAGTGTACGTTCGATTGCCATTTGTAAAAACTCCAATAAAAAGAAAGAATTAGAATAAATAATTAAGAACCCAACCAACCTTTAATTCTAGCATGAAACCTCTTTATATTGGATTGCGCAATAAAGGCATAACAATACTATCGCAAGAACTTTTCATGGAGAGTGCAGCATTAAGTACGGTTTTGTTTTGAGTAGTCACCATCCCAAGCTGCACGCTGGCGCGTGACGATTGGTCCTGATGGGATGGTCCTCGCTTATCACAGTAAGTTCAATCCAATCCGGCGCAAGATGCAAAATTTTGCGACCTATGGCCGATCCATACCCGACTGAGGTACTGTCAACTTGCCGAAAGAAATACAAATCGGCAGGGTTGTGGAATGAGCCAATGCGACCTGTATCGCGGATTCCGCTATCCTGCCACCATCATCAGCCATGTCGTGTGGCTGTACTTTCGATTTTCATTGAGCTTTCGAGACATCGAGGAGCTCGTGGCCAGCCGGGGGATCTTCGTCACGTACGAGAGTATCCGGCAATGGACCTTGAAGTTCGGGCAGACGTATGCCAATGCCTTACGGCGTCGCCAGCCCAAGCGCGGCGACAAATGGCATCTGGACGAGGTCGTATTGACCTTCAAGGGAGCGCAACCATTACCTGTGGCGTGCGGTCGACCAGCAGGGGCATACGCTCGATGTGCTGGTGCAGCGCCGGCGCGACCGACAGGCCGCCAAACGCTTCTTTCGCAAGCTGCTCAAGGGGCTGCGGTACGCGCCGCGGGTGCTGGTCACGGACAAGTTCAAGAGCTATGGCGCGGCCAAGGCGCAGATCATGCCGGGTGTAGAGCATCGGCAGCACAAGGGGCTCAACAATCGGGTCGAAGTCTCGCACCAGCCGACCCGGCAACGAGAGCGGCAGATGCGGCGATTCAAATCGCTGGGGCAAGCCCAGCGCTTTTTATCGGCGCATGGTCCGATCAACAATGTCTTTCGTTGTCAGCGCAACCGCCTGTCGGCGACCCAGTACCGATGCGTCCGGAATTCGGCTTTTTCACTTTGGGATGAAGTCACCGGTGTAGGGAATATTCAATAATCGCCGCTTGATTATTCCTTCATCGCGTCCATCGAGAGTCGATTTCCCCACTATCGTCTTTACATCCCAGCAAGAAATCACTGAAACATATCTTCCCCATTCAGACGGACAATCACCTCATCATATCCATTCTCCTGCGTGCTGCTGGCGCAATATCCTGAAGCTCTGGGGCATTCGTCTGGGCCTGGCTGGGAACTTGCAGGCTGAACTGTTGCGTCCATTGCATCAAATAGGGTGATGCATATTTCACGAGAAATGCGTTGATTGGCCCGATCGGCTCGATACCGCTCAAGCCGCCGAAAGTATAGCCCGTCACGTAGGCATTGCCGCTGGCGTCGACGCATACGCCCGTGCAACCAGTCTTTTTCTGCGAGATGCCCAGCTCTTGTACATTTCTGATGATTTGCCCTGAGCAGCTATCCAATTCAACACAAAAACCGTCCTGTGTACCGATCGATATCTGTTGGTTGATGCCGCCGTTGCTAGCGCCCGTAATGTAAAGATTGCTGCCGCTCACGCTGATACCGAAACCCTTGCTAGTCGAGTTGCTCGATCCAAACTGATTGGTCCACTTCAAGGTGCCACTGGCGTCGTATCGGGATACCAGAACCAGCCATTGGTCAATGATGTCGCCGATGCTTCCGGTCCATCCCACAACGAATACGCTGCCATCGGAGCCGATAGCAAGGGCGGTACCCGCAGAGTACTGCCCTGCTACGCCTTGCTGCTTGGTCCATTGCAAGGTGCCGCTGGAATCGTACTTGCTGACAAAGAGGTCTTGGAAGCCCGTCAACGTATTGCTGCCTGCAAGCGAACCGGTGGCGCTGCCAACAAGATAGACATTGCCGCTGGTGTCGGTGGCTACGCCGTTTGCCGCTGTGGTCGCGCTGACGGCACCCAGTTGCACGGTCCAGTTCGCTGTGCCGCTGGAACCGTATTGCGACAGGAAGGCATCTTGCTGGCCGGTCAACGTGTTTCCGGCCAAGCTGCCCGACGTAACGCCGGCAAGATAAACATTGCCGCTGGTGTCGGTGGCTGTGCTATTTGCCGCTGTAGTCGCGCCAGCGACACCCAGTTGCACGGTCCATTTCGCTGTGCCGCTGAAACTGTATTGCGACAGGAAAGCGTCTTGCATACCGATGCAAGTATTTCCTCCTAGTCCGCCGGTCGTTTTTCCTGATATGTACACGTTATTGCTGCTGTCCATGGCCAGCCCGTAACCGATGGTAATGGCCGAGGCGGCTCCAGCAAGCGAGGTCCATTCGTTCCCCGTATATTTGAGCAACAAGGCATCTTCCGATCCCGTCATCGTATTGCCGCCGATGGCGACATTGGTGTCTGCCGCTATGATGATATTACCGTCACCATTGATGGCAATCGCATTACCATCCAAGGCGCCTCCCGCGGCACCCAATTGTTCCACCCAATGCAGATTGCCAGTCGTATCGTATTTTGCCAGGATGAGATCCCACAGCCCACTTTGTGTGTTCCCGTTCAGCCCGCTGTCTGTGACTCCGGTGAAGTAGATGTTGCCGGCAAGATCAAGCGCGGCGCCAAAGGCTTGCGTATAGGTCTGTCCCGAGCCCGAAGCGCCAAGTTGTTGGGCCCATTGAAGATTACCGTGGGTATCGTATTTGGTGACGAAGGCATCGGACTTCCATGGTGTGGATGCGGGAGAGGGATTCGCAGGGCTAAAATCGACTCCGGTCAAAATGAGATTGTCTTCGTCATCGATCGTCACGCCTTGAAAGTAGGTGTAGCACTTTCCTTTTAGCACAGTCCATTTCAAATTGGCGGATGCATCGTATTTCACGATGAAGCCGACATAGGTTCCTTCAGGTTTTTGCTTATTGAGTTCAGCCTGCGTCCAACCAACCAAGTAGATGTTTCCGCTGCTGTCTACCGCGATGTACTCGCCCGCCCCCTGTGGCAGATCAAAGCTGTTTTTCCAGACTAGCATCCCTGAGGATGCATATTTCGAGAAAGTGAGCTTCTGACTCTCATAACCTTGAACATAGACATTTCCGTTGCTATCGGTCGTGACACCATGGTATTGGTCGGTGCTCGATGATTGCGTCCACTTGAGGGTGCCATCCGGGCCGTACTTGTTTAAAAAATAGTTACCCCCCATGGTGCCCGTGATGCAAACATTTCCGGCACCATCAAGCGCCAGTTGCGGCATATAGCCACTGTTTTTTTGCTTGGCATTCGTGATAGCAAATTGTTGCTCCCAAAGCTTCGTTCCGGTGGAATCGCATTTCCTCAGGAAGCCATAATCATGGGTAAAATATCCACCTCCAGTCTCCGTATTGCCTGAACATCCTGCCGTATAAATATTGCCGCTGGCATCGGTGGCAACGCTGGATGCGCTGTTGTAGGCGATAGTGGATGAGGATGAAACGATGCTGCCGTTTTGATTTTTCATTTATATGTTTCTCCAAGTTGATTTGGCAAAAAAACAGCATGTATTGCACCAATACATGCATGATGCATAAACTCAAGAACAACAAACAACGAGGTCAGGCGCGAAGAAATGACCCACATAACTAGATGAATAGGCGATGAATCGTGACAACATGAAATGATTTTCGGCATGATGAAATCCCCTCCGGATATTCTCATTCATCACCGGAGTTGGCAATTTTTTATTGCAGCAACTCCATTACACAACTGGTTGCGGGTTATTTGCGCAAGTGGCGAGGTAGAAGTTTGCCAGCATGATGCGAGGCGTGTCGGTGGACCATTCGACGATCAGCCGATGGGCAATCCGGTTTCTGGCGCTGCTGGAAAAGGTGTTCCGCAAATACAAGCGCCCGGTTGGTGGAAGCTGGCGCATGGACGAAACCTACATCAAGGTCAAAGGCGTCTGGAAATATCTGTACCAAGCGATGGACAAGGCAGGCAAGACGGTCGATTTCCTGTTGGCCGCCAGGTGCGACAAGGCGGCTGCCAGGCGCTTTTTCGACAAGGCCATGCGTGAGAACGGCGCGCCTGAAAAGGTCACGATGGACAAGAGCGGCGCCAACAAGGCGGCCATCGATGACATCAATGACGGGCTGGAAAACAGCATCGTCGTTCGCCAGGTCAAGTATCTCAACAACATCGTCGAGGTGCGACACGAAGTCGCTTATGGAAGTTGTTCTCACTTCAAAGAGGGAGGGAACCGCCGGTGTCACCCGGTGAATCCAGGGGCCTGAATCAAGAGCGGCTCTGACAACGCAACGAAGCGCCGCATGGCGCGGGGTATCAATCGCGAGAGGCGTACCCTCCTGGCAGCCATAAGCCGGGTAAGTGCCCGATAGTCGGTATGGTGAAAGCATTTGAATCTGCGATAAAGGTCGTTATGTTGAACGAGCGGAAATGGCTATTGCGCTCGAACCAAACCGGTAATGGAGCTGGGAACAGCGTCTCTCGACTGCGCTTTCGTGACCCAAACGCCTCCCGGCCCAGAGCCATAGGGTTACACACAATTTAGAAACATTTTACAAAAGGGACTTGTAAACTTT
>CBINHE010000070.1:0-21119 GCA_966250375.1 uncultured Oxalobacteraceae bacterium | reverse complement strand
TGTCCGAATTCCCTGCTTCGCCCCTAGCCCTCCCCTTGAAAGGGAGGGAACACGTCGGCTCTCCGTCGCCTAAGTTACTGACTTCTGTGTAAAAATGCAGGAGCAGCTTTCGCAGCAAAACCGGAAAGCTGCTCCTGCAGACGGCAGAGTGATTGTCGTATTTAACGCAAATTGGAATTACTTGCCTGTCATCCCCAACAACATTTCATTTAAACGCTTCACAAACCCGGCCGGATCGGTCAGTGTGCCGCCTTCCGCCAGCATCGCCTGGTCGAACAGAATGCTGGACCAGTCGTTGAACTTCGCTTCTTCGTATTTCAGGCGTTGTACCAGCGGATGATCGGGATTGATCTCCAGGATCGGTTTCGACTCCGGCGCATTCTGCCCCGCTGCTTTCAGCATGCGCATCAGGTTGCCGGATAGTTCATGCTCGTCCGCCACCAGACAGGCGGGTGAATCGGTCAGACGGAAAGTCACACGCACGTCTTTCGCCTTGTCGGCCAGCGCGGTCTTCATCTTCTCGACCAACTCCTTGTAATTGGCTTCGGTTTCTTCGTGCTGCTTTTTCTCGGCTTCGTCTTCCAGTTTGCCGAGGTCGAGATCGCCCTTGGCCACCGATACCAATTCCTTGCCGTCGAAGTCTTGCAGGAAGGACAGCATCCACTCGTCGACGCGGTCGGTCAAGAGCAGCACTTCCACGCCTTTTTTGCGGAAGATCTCCAGGTGCGGACTGTTTTTTGCAGCGGCGAAGGAGTCCGCCGTCACGTAATAAATCTTGTCCTGGCCTTCTTTCATGCGGCTCACATAATCGGCAAACGACACCGTCTGCGCATCGTTGTCATTATGCGTCGAGGCAAAGCGCAGCAGCTTGGCAATGCGCTCCTTGTTGGTCGCATCTTCGCCGATGCCTTCCTTCAGCACCTGGCCGAATTCTGTCCAGAAGGTCGTGTATTTATCTTTCTGTTCCTGCTCGTCCGCATTCGCGAGTTCTTCCAGCATCGACAGGATGCGCTTGGTCGAACCTTCACGGATGACCTTGACGTCACGCGATTCCTGCAGCAGTTCACGCGATACATTGAGTGGCAGGTCGTTGGAATCGATCACGCCTTTGACGAAGCGCAGATACACCGGCATCAACTGTTCCGCATCGTCCATGATGAAGACGCGCTTCACATACAATTTGATGCCGCCGCGCTTGTTGCGGTCCCACAGGTCGAACGGTGCGTGTGCCGGGATGTACAGCAGTTGGGTATATTCGCTGCGGCCTTCGACGCGGTTATGCGTGAACGCCAATGGCGGCTCGAAATCGTGGGCGACGTGCTTGTAGAATTCGTTGTATTGCTCCGGTGTGATATCAGACTTGTTGCGCGCCCACAGTGCGCTGGCCTGGTTGACGGTTTCGAATTCGTCCTTCACCACCGTCTCTTTCTTTTCTTCGTCCCATTCTTCCTTCTGCATCAGGATCGGCAGCGCGATATGGTCCGAATATTTGCGGATGATGGATTTCAGTTTCCAGGACGACAGGAAATCGTCTTCGCCTTCGCGCAGATGCAGTGTGATGTCGGTGCCGCGTGAGGGCTTGTCAATCGCCTCGACGCTGAAGTCGCCTTCGCCGGCGGATTCCCAGCGCACGCCGTCGGTTGCATCAGCACCGGCGCGCCGGGTATCGACGGTGATCTTGTCAGCGACGATGAATGCGGAATAAAAGCCGACGCCGAACTGGCCGATCAATGCCGCGTCTTTTTGCTGGTCGCCCGATAGCCTGGAGAAGAATTCCTTGGTACCCGATTTGGCAATCGTGCCGAGATGTTCAATCGCTTCGTCGCGGCTCATGCCGATGCCGTTGTCTGAAATCGTGATGGTGCGCGCTGTCTTGTCGAACGTGATCTTGATTTTCAGATCAGGATCGTTTTCGAACAGCGCGGCATTGTTGATTGCTTCAAAGCGCAGCTTGTCGGCTGCATCGGAGGCGTTGGAAACCAACTCGCGCAAGAAAATTTCCTTGTTGGAATACAGGGAGTGAATCATCAACTGCAACAGTTGTTTCACTTCTGCCTGAAAACCAAGGGTTTGCTTTTCGGATACCGCCATTTTGACCTCTAGAGTTAATTGATAATGTGTAAATCCGTGGCACCGCCAGTTTGCATTGGATGCGGCACGGTTTAATGGTGCAACAGGAAAGAAAAATGGGGATGAAAAAAGCGATTTCAAGCCTTGCCAAGCTCACCTTCGAGAAAGCGCCAGACACCCGGATCGGACATCGTCGCGACGTTGATGCGCGTCTTGGTCGACGGTAGCTGGTTTGGAGAGAACAGGCTGCCCGGCGCGAACAGGTAACCTTGATTCATCGCTTTTTCGGTCAGTACGGTGGTGTCGCAGCCGGCATCGGCCCACACAAACATGCCGGCCGGCGTTGTGATGTCCATTTTTATACCGACCCGTTCCAACTGGCGGATGGTCTTGTCGCGTACTCCATCCAGCTTTGCGCGCAATCGGTCCGCATGTTTGCGGTAGTGGCCTTCCGACAGGATTTTATAGACGACACGTTCGCCGATTTCCGATGTGGTCAGCGTGGTCAGCATCTTGTAGTCGGACAAGCGCTTGGCCAGTTCAGGCGAGGTTGCGATAAAGCCGACCCGCAAGTTGGCTGCCAGCGTCTTGGAAAATCCGCCGAGGTACATCACCCGGTTCAATTGATCGAGCGATGCGATGCGCGTCGCTGCCTGTACTGCGGCGCCGGGATGCATGTCGCAGTAGATGTCGTCTTCGGCGATCATGAAATCGTGTTGCTCGGCGATTTTCAGGATCTGGAATGCCTTGGCCGCCGACAGCGAGGTTGACGTTGGATTGTGCAGCGCAGAATTGATGACGTACAGCTTGGGTTTGTGCAGTGCGGCCAGCTCCGCGAGCTTGGCGATATCCGGTCCGTCCGGCAGGCGCGGGATGCCGACCACCTTCGCGCCCAGGGTCGTGAACGAACCGAACATCAGGAACCATGCGGGATCGTCAACAAAGATCGTATCGCCCGGCCGCGTGAACAGGCGCGCCACCAGGTCAAGGCCTTGCGTGACGCCGGAGGTGGTGACGAATTGTTCCGGCGTTGCGGCGATTTCAAGTTCGGCCAGCTTTAACTGCAATTGCTGGCGCAATGGCAAAAACCCTTGCGGACTACCGTACTGCAGCAGCAAGCTCTGATTTTGTCGGCCGATCGCACGCAAGCCGTTGGCGATCAATTCCCCATCCAGCCAATCATTCGGCAACAATCCTGAGCCCGGCATTTTTTGTTGCGGGTGCTGACGCAACATATTGCGTATCAGCCAGACCACATCCATTGGTTTCAGCGACGCATCGCCGGTCGGTGCATTGCTGCCGGGGGCAATCATCGGCGCGCGCTCACGCACATAAAAGCCGGAACCGCGGCGTGACTCGAGAAAGCCTTGCGCCACCAGCCGGTCATACGCTTCCACCACCGTAAAGCGCGACACGCCATGGGTTTCGGCGAACTGCCGGATCGACGGCATGCGCGCGCCGGTGCGCAGCAGCTTGTCATCGATACGCGCTTCTACCGAGCGCACGATTTGCTCCACCAGCGATTCTCCGGCGTCGCGCGATAACACCTGCGGTGCGGCCAGCGTCAGATGAGGTAACGCGCTTTTACGCAATTTGGCTGTATTGGTCATGTTGCCGTGACAGTGAGTTGATTTATTTGGTTAAGTGTACTGGTACTGTATTGGTTTTGTCGATTAGGATATATCGTCGATCACGCGGAAGCAAACCATGTCTGCATCAAGGGAAGAAACGGCGTGCATCGTGCGTTGCTAGTGTCCTGTGTTTTTTTGGGGAGTCGGAATGGAATCACTATTGCCGTTGGCATTATTCGCATTCGTGGCGTCGATCACGCCGGGGCCGAACAACCTCATGCTGACTTCATCGGGCCTCGTGTTCGGCTTCATGCGTTCGATTCCGCACATGCTGGGTATCACGGCCGGATTCGGGGTACTACTGGCGCTGTGCGCGGCGGGCATCGGAAGTGTGGTCATGGCGGTGCCGGCTATCCATGTCGCGTTGAAAATTCTGGGTTCCGGCTATTTGCTGTATTTGGCGTGGCAAATGCGCAAGATGGCATTTCGGCAGGATGAGCACGCAAGCGCCAAACCAATGTCTTTTATGGAGGCTGCCGCGTTCCAGTTCGCCAATCCGAAAGCATGGGTCATGGCGATCACCGGCGCGTCCGCATTCTTGCCCTTGGTGCAGCCGGTCGGATTTGCGATCGTGCTGTTGTGCATGGTGTTTTGTGCAATCAATTTGCCTTGCGTCGGTCTGTGGACAGGGACCGGCGCAGCGCTGCGGCGCTATCTGGAGCAGCCGAAATGGCAGCGCGTGTTTTGCGTGGCGATGGTCTCGTTGACGGTGTATTCCGCAGTGGCGATTTGGCTATAGAAGAGGACGAAATATGAGCGCAACCATGACGCAGGAAACCAAAGGCATGTGGCTTGGCGCGATCGGTGTCGCGATTTTCAGCCTGACCTTGCCGTTTACGCGAATGGCGGTGGCCGAATTGAATCCGATATTCATCGCATTGGGCCGGGCTGTGGTCGCGGCGGTCGGTGC
Organism: uncultured Oxalobacteraceae bacterium; assembly: GCA_966250375.1. GTDB lineage: Bacteria > Pseudomonadota > Gammaproteobacteria > Burkholderiales > Burkholderiaceae_D > CAMLDH01. Next base: position 16,508 of record CBINHE010000070.1, on the reverse strand, counting down.
CGGTTTGCTGCTGTGGTGGCTGCGCGCGCCGCGACCAACTGGCACGCAGTGGAAGGCATTGGCGATTACCTCGCTCGGTTGTGTGATCGGATTTCCAGTATTTAGTTCGGTTGCAATGCATTACGTACCGGCGTCGCACGGTGCGATCGTGGTCGGCATTCTGCCGTTGGCGACCGCTTTGTTTGGCGCATTGCGGTTTGGCGAACGGCCGTCGATCGGCTTCTGGATTGCCGCATTGGTCGGCAGCGCCATTGTCGTCGCATTCGCGCTGTGGCAAGGCGACGGCGTATTGCAACTGGCGGATGGCGCACTGTTTGCAGCGGTGATCGCGGCTGCGATGGGCTATGCAGAGGGCGGCCGCCTGTCGCAGACCATGGGCGGCCAACAGGTGATCTCATGGGCGCTGGTGCTGTCGGTGCCGCTTTTGCTGCCGGTTACGGTCTGGCTGGGCTGGCATTATGGTGTCGATGCGTCGGCGCGAGCCTGGATAGGATTTGGTTATGTGTCCTTGTTTTCGATGTTTATCGGGTTCTTTTTTTGGTATAAAGGATTGGCGCTGGGCGGTATCGCGCGGGTCGGACAAGTGCAGCTATTGCAACCTTTCCTGACCTTGATCGGCGCCGTTCTGCTGTTGGGCGAATCGCTCCAGGCGAGCAACATTCTGTTTGCGCTGGCGATCATCGCGGTAGTGGCGATCGGCAGGCGCATGAGCATCAAACGCGGATAGGGTAAGTAAGGAACGGGCACAAAATAATTTCCCGATTTGTTCCGTGCCGGGACGGGTGCACTGCGGCGTTGCTTGTCAGACGCGTCCATATCGGGAAATTATCTCGTGCACGTTCCTGAATGGCTGAACCAGCCGGCATTGAAGTAAAATCGCCCATCTTGTTTAACCTGCCGTTCCGGCGCAATTGGAATGGCATCATCTTTTGGAGCACATCTTGTCTTTTTACGAAAAACTCAAAGCCTTGAACATCGAATTGCCGGCAGTAGCGACACCTGCCGCCGCTTATGTAATGTATGCGCAAACCGGCAATACCGTTTTCCTGTCTGGCCATATTGCGAAAAAGGATGGCAAGCCGTGGGTCGGCCAGCTTGGCAAGAACATCACGACCGAAGAAGGCAAGCAGGCGGCCCGCGCAGTCGCAATCGACCTGATCGCGACATTGCAGGCGGCATGTGGCGGTGACCTGAACCGCGTCAAACGCATCGTCAAAGTAATGAGCCTGGTCAATTCGACCGGTGACTTTACTGAACATCACCTGGTCACTAACGGTGCATCGGAGCTGTTTGGCGAAATTTTCGGTGAGCAGGGCAAGCATGCGCGCTCCGCATTTGGCGTGGCGCAACTCCCGATGGGCGCATGCGTCGAAATCGAATTGATCGCGGAAGTCGCTTGATCGACCCACGCTGTGATCGAGTGTTCATCGATCATGGCGTTTTTTGAACAAGTGTTTGCATTATCAGTTTGATTACCAAATGGTGTTTCTAATGCCGTTTTTCAGCGGATAGCCAAAAGTATGTCCTGTAACGTGGCCTGACCAATAACAAGTGAGACGAGCATGAAACTAGAAAATCCAGCCCCGATCCAGTGGCAATTCGCGCGCCGCGCACAGCAGCTCCAAAGCTCCGTGATCCGTGAAATCCTGAAAATCACGATGCGTCCGGAAATCATTTCCTTTGCCGGTGGCCTGCCGTCGCCAGCGACCTTCCCGGTCGAGCATATGCGCGCCACGTTCGACACCGTGCTATCGCGCCAGGGCAAGGTTGCGCTGCAATACGGACCGACCGACGGCTATGCGCCGCTGCGGGAATGGATTGCGAACTCTTTGTCGACCGGCGGCGCCAGGATTGCGCCGGATCAGGTGCTGATGGTGTCCGGTTCGCAGCAGGGTCTGGATTTGCTCGGGAAAGTATTGATTGACGATGGCAGCAAGGTGCTGGTCGAGACCCCCAGTTATCTTGGCGCGCTGCAGGCGTTTTCGCTATACGGACCGGAATTCGTGTCCGTGCCGACCGACGACTCGGGTCTGCTGCCGGAGGCCGTGGCTGACATCGGGCAGGGTGCGCGCTTGCTGTATGCATTACCGAATTTTCAGAATCCGACCGGCCGCACGCTGTCGGTTGAACGCCGTGTGGCCCTGGTTGAGACCTGTGCACGTCTTGGCTTGCCGCTGATTGAAGACGATCCGTATGGTGCATTGAGTTATCGCGGCGAGCCGCTGCCGAAGATGCTGACGATGAATCCGGACGGCGTGATTTACATGGGCTCGTTTTCCAAGGTGCTGACACCGGGCATTCGCCTGGGCTATGTGGTGGCGCCGGTGCCGCTGGTGCGCAAGCTGGAGCAGGCCAAGCAGGCCGCCGACCTGCATACCGCGCAGTTGACGCAGATGGTCGTGCATGAAGCGATCAAGGATGGATTCCTCGGCCAGCACATTCCCACGATACGCAAACTGTATTCCGATCAATGCCAAGCGATGCTGGCCGCGCTGACCGAATTTTTCCCGGCTGCGGCCACATGGACCAGGCCGGAAGGCGGCATGTTCATCTGGGTCACGCTGCCCAAGCACATCGACAGCATGAAATTGCTGGACGAAGCGATTGCGCAAAATATCGCTTTCGTACCGGGTGCGCCGTTCTATGCAAATAATCCTGAGTGCAATACGCTGCGCCTGAGCTTCGTTACCGTGTCGCCGGAAAAAATCCGCGAAGGCGTCGAAAAGCTCGGCAAACTGATCGCGGCGAAACTTCGATGAAAATTGGTCATATTCCTTTCGGCACGACGGATTGGAGCCACGTCGAACGTACCGAGCATAAAGGTGAAACCGGCATGGCATATTGGCGCTCATGCTGTTTTGGGGACATCCGTGTACGCATGGTTGAGTATGGGCCCGGTTACCTGGCCGACCATTGGTGCCGCAAGGGACATATCCTGTTATGCCTGGAAGGCGAATTGCATACTGAACTGGAAGACGGGCGTACTTTCGTTCTCACGCCGGGCATGAGTTATCAGGTTGCAGATGAGGCGGAGGCGCATCGGTCTTCAACCACTGCAGGCGCAAAGCTGTTTGTGGTCGATTGAACTGTATCCAAGTTGCTTCTTCAGCGAATAGTTTTGCGCATCTTCAGCATCCGATAAAAATGCGGCGACCGGCGTCAACAAACAAAGAGGTTGGTGACGCCGGATCACGGCAAGTTTGCCCTTCACGTTGATTTGGGTGCGATTGCCGCCAGATTGCTCGTCTTCAGCTTCGATTCCAATGCCTTGCCTTTGCGCGCACGCTTGCCGATATGAGTGGCCAGACCGGACGCCGACAAGGTGATTTCTTGCGCCTTGCCGCCGCGACCTGTGCCGGACACGATCACACCACGTTGATCGATCGGCTGTGCAGCCAGCAATTTCTCATTTTTCTCAAGTTCCATCAGAATCACGCCGCGTCCGCCACCCGATAAAGTCTTGATTTCATCCAGGCCGAACACCAGCAACCTGCCTTTTTCGGACAGGCATGCAATCGCGTTGGCATTATCATTCACGACGCGCAGTGCCAGCGGCTCGTCACCATCATCAAGCGTGATGAAGGCCTTGCCGCCTTTGGTGCGGCTGATCATGTCGCCCGCTTTGGCGGTAAAACCATAGCCTGCAGTAGTTGCCACCAGCAGCGTGGTGTCAGCTGTGCCGACAAAATAATGCAGGATGCGCGTGCCGCTTGCCAATTCCACCAGCGTCGTGATCGGCACGCCGTCACCGCGCGCGCCGGGCAGGGCGGCCACGATAACCGAGTAAATACGCCCGTTGGAGCCGAATGCGAGCAGGTTATCGACCGTGCGGCACTCAAATGTGCCGTACAAGCTATCGCCGGCTTTGAATGTGAATTGCGAAGCGTCATGACCATGACCGGTGCGTGCTCGCACCCAGCCTTTCTGCGAAATCACAACCGTCACCGGTTCATCGATCAGCTTTTGTTCGATCACTGCTTTTTCTGCGGCTTCGATCAGGGTGCGGCGTGCATCGCCAAATTGTTTTGCATCGGTTTCGATTTCCTTGATGATCAGCTTTTTCATCGATGCCGGATTGTCGAGCAGGTCATGCAAGGACGTTTTCTCGCTGCGCAGTTCGGCCAACTCCTGCTGAATCTTGATGGTTTCCAAACGCGCCAATTGGCGCAAACGGATTTCCAGAATATCTTCCGCTTGCCGATCCGACAGTTTGAACGCTTGCATCAATGCCGGTTTCGGTTCATCCGATTCGCGGATGATCTTGATCACCTTGTCGATATTGAGCAGGATCGCTTCGCGGCCTTCCAGAATATGAATGCGGTCATCGACCTTTTTCAGCTTGAATTGTGTGCGCCGCGTAAGAGTCGCAAAACGGAACGCGATCCACTCGCGCAGGATATCGCCCAAGGCTTTTTGGCGTGGACGTCCGTCGCCGCCGATCATGACCAGGTTGATCGGCGCGCTGTTTTCCAGCGACGTATGCGCGAGCAACATGTTCATGAATTCGGTCTGGTCCTGATTCTTCGATTTTGGTTCGAATACCAGGCGCACCGGCGCATCGCGACCCGATTCGTCGCGCACGGTATCGAGCGACGCCAAGATGGTTTGCTTGAGGATCAACTGATCGGGTGACAGCGCCTTCTTGCCGAGCTTGATTTTCGGATTGGTCAGTTCCTCGATTTCTTCCAGTACTTTCTGCGACGACGTACCAGGCGGAAGTTCTGTCACCACCGCTTGCCATTGACCGCGCGCCATGTCTTCGATCTTCCAGCGCGCGCGTACTTTCAGGCTGCCGCGCCCGGTGCCGTACATGTCGGCAATCGCGGCCGACGACGTGATGATCTGGCCGCCGCCGGGGAAATCCGGGCCGGGAATGAACTCCATCAGCTCCTGATGCGTCAGTTTCGGATTGCGAATCAGCGCGACTGCTGCTTTCGCGACTTCGTGCAAATTGTGCGACGGGATTTCAGTCGCCATGCCAACGGCGATACCGGATGCGCCGTTCAACAACACGAAGGGCAAGCGGCCCGGCAGCAGCTTCGGTTCTTCGGTCGAGCCATCGTAGTTCGGTTGAAAATCGACGGTGCCCATGTCGATTTCGTCGAGCAGCAATTTTGAAATGGGCGTCAAGCGTGCTTCGGTATAACGCATCGCAGCAGCGCCATCGCCATCGCGCGAACCGAAATTGCCCTGGCCATCGATCAACGGGTAGCGCAGCGAAAAATCCTGCGCCATGCGCACCAGCGCGTCGTATACGGACTGGTCGCCGTGCGGATGCAGTTTGCCGAGCACGTCGCCGACTACGGCAGCCGATTTGCGCGGCTTTGCGGTCGAATTCAAGCCAAGTTCATGCATTGCATACAGGATGCGGCGCTGCACCGGCTTTTGGCCGTCGGATACATCCGGCAGCGCGCGGCCTTTGACGACGGAAATTGCGTAGTCCAGATAGGCGCGTTCGGCGAAAGTGGCAAGGGTCAGCGATTCACCGCTCTCGGCGGGGGCTTCTTCAAACAGATTGGCTTGTTCGGTCATTGTGGTTCAAAAGTTATCAATTCAGTTTGTGTCTCATTCCCTCTCCCGCTTGTGGGCGAGGGGAGCAAAGCATAGTGCCGAGTTGTAGGTAAACATCGGCCCGCCTGCGAGAGAGGCTTCCAATCAGATATCTGCTTCAGCTTCATTGCCATGCTCTTCCAGCCATGTGCGCCGCGCCGCCGCTTCGCCTTTGCCCATCAACATATTGAAGCGTGCCTCGGACGCTGCAAGATCGAAATTGCCGAGCGCCACCGGCAGCAGTCGCCGAGTATCGGGATTCATCGTGGTCTCCCACAATTGTTCCGCGTTCATTTCGCCCAGCCCCTTGAAGCGCGCAATGCTCCAGGCGCCGTCTTTCACGCCATCCTTGCGCAGCTTGTCTTCGATCGCTTCCAGCTCGCCGTCGTCGAGCGCATAAATTTTCTGCGCCGGCTTCTTGCCGCGCGCCGGCGCGTCGATACGATACAGCGGCGGCCGTGCGATGCAGATATGGCCGAGGTCGATCAACTGCGGGAAGTGCTTGAAGAACAGCGTCAACAGCAGTACCTGAATATGCGAGCCATCGACATCGGCATCCGACAGAATGCATATGCGGCCATAGCGCAAACCGCTCAAGTCCGGCGTATCGTTTTTGCCGTGCGGATCGACCCCGATCGCCACGGCAATGTCGTGGATTTCGTTATTCGCAAACAAGCGGTCGCGTTCCGTTTCCCAGGCATTCAACACCTTGCCGCGCAATGGCAGGATCGCCTGGAATTCCTTGTCGCGTCCCATTTTTGCCGACCCGCCGGCGGAGTCGCCCTCGACCAAAAAGAGTTCATTGCGCGTCACGTCAGTCGATTCGCAATCGGTCAACTTGCCTGGCAACACCGCCACGCCGGAGGATTTTTTCTTCTCGACTTTTTGTGCCGAGCGCAGGCGTGACTGCGCTTGCTTGATTACCAGATCGGCCAGCTTCTTGCCGTAGTCGACATGCTGATTCAACCAGAGTTCCAGTGCCGGCCTGGTGAACGTGGAGACCAGCCGCACCGCATCGCGTGAATTCAGGCGTTCCTTGATCTGCCCTTGGAATTGCGGGTCAAGCACCTTGGCCGACAGCACGAACGACACGCGCGCGAACACGTCTTCCGGCAACAGTTTGACGCCCTTCGGTAGCAAGGAATGCATTTCAACGAAACTTTTCACCGCGCCGAACAAGCCCTCGCGCAATCCCGACTCATGCGTGCCGCCGGCCGAGGTTGGAATCAGGTTCACGTAGGATTCGCGTACCACATTGCCTTCTTCGGTCCATGCGACTACCCACGCCGCGCCTTCGCCTTCGGCAAAGCCTTCGCTGTCCGTGCTTGCATATTGCTCGCCTTCGAATAGCGGAATCAATGGGTCCGCGTGCGAAGCCTGCGCCAGCGATTCGATCAAGTAGCCGCGCAAGCCCTGATCGTATTGCCAGGTTTGGGTTTCGCCGGTTTTGGCGTGGGTCAGCGTGACCTTTGCGCCGGGCAGCAGCACGGCTTTGGAGCGTAGCAAGCGTTGCAGTTCCGCTTGCGGGATGATCCCGGAGTCGAAATATTTCGGATTCGGCCACACGGTGACGCGGGTGCCGGATTTTTTTTCATCGCGTGCAATTGGACGCGATTTCAGTTTTTGAATCACATCGCCGTCGGCAAACGTAAGCTGATGCACGCCGCCTTCGCGCCACACCGTGATTTCAAGCCGGGAAGACAGCGCATTGGTGACTGAGACGCCGACGCCGTGCAAGCCACCGGAAAACGAATACGCACCGCCCGAACCTTTATCGAACTTGCCGCCCGCGTGCAGGCGGGTAAACACAATTTCGACGGTCGGCACTTTCTCTTCCGGATGCAGGCCGACCGGAATGCCACGTCCATCGTCTTCGACGCTGACGCTGCCGTCGGTGTTGAGCGTGACCTGGATATGTTTGCAATAACCGCCCAAGGCTTCATCGGACGCGTTGTCGATGACTTCCTGGATGATATGCAGCGGATTTTCGGTACGGGTGTACATGCCGGGGCGCTGCTTGACCGGTTCAAGTCCTTTCAGGACGCGGATGGACGATTCGCTGTAATCGGATGCAGAAGATTTTTTAGTGGCCATTCAATTCAGAGGCTAGGTAAGGAGCCGTCCGGTTGTTGGACGGGGGCAATTAAATCGCAAGTAAAAGTGTTTGCATTCTAATGAAAAAAGCTCGAGGAAACCGCTGGACTTCGGTACGGGCACGAAAAAGAATGAAAAATTGTCAAATGTGAAAGGTGCGCCAAGGTCATGCGGCAAAACAATTTTAGGGGGCAAGGACTCGAATTCTTTATAGAATTCCCAACTATGTCCAATGCCATCTTCCCATTCGAAAGGCTATTATGGTATGACCCATGGATATCACGCTCCTGGGCTCTGCCTAGCGTTCGGACAAGTGGCAACGATTGTCTGATCGACCTGCTCAACAAAATTGTCGAAAGGGGATTCCATGAGTAACCCGGTTCTGCACTACATCTACGATCCCTTCTGCGGCTGGTGCTATGGCGTCGCTCCTTTGGTTCGTGCAGCCAGGGAGGTCATTCGTGTGCGAGCCCACGGCGGCGGCATGATGATCGGTAGCCGGCGACAGCAAGTGTCAGCTCAACTGCGCAACTACGTCATGCCTCACGACAACCAAATCGCCGAACTTACGGGCCAGCCCTTCAGTGAAGCCTATTTTGACGGACTGCTGCGAGACGAGGAGGCGGTCTTCGATTCTGCGCCGCCAATTGCTGCAATATTGGTGGCCGACATTACCGCTGACCTTGGGCCGGATCTTCTGGCGCGCATCCAGACAGCGCACTATGTCGAGGGGCGCCGGGTCGCCGAGTTATCTGTTCTGATCGAGCTGGCTGGAGAGATCGGATTGGAGAACGAAGCCTTCATCGAAATGATGGATGCAATGACCGGCGAGCGTACGCAAGCACATATCAATGAAAGCCGCACTCTGCTTTCCAAAGTTGGCGGAGGTGGTTTCCCGACCTTCGTACTCGAACAAGACGGACATCTTCGTGTGGTTGATGTCTCCGCCTATTTCGGTCAGCCCGATTCTTGGCAAGAGTGTCTAAAAAGGCAGGCGTCGATGGACCGCCTTGATAATCTCGAATAATCGATGTGCTGTCAGCTATCGCCGTTTACGCCAAGCGCCTGAGCCGGAACAGTGTCACCGAAAAAGCGATCAAAGCGGTGACTTGTGTCGAAAAAAACGACGGTCATCTTTTTGGTAAGCCGACCGTTTGTCTATCATGCAACGCAAACTTGCACAGACGGCTTTTTAACCAAGCCACTGACATCCCTTTGCGTTCCATCTGGGCTACACTTGCGATTGATCATGCTCAACACGCATCCGTTTAAACCATAGAGCGCAGGCTACGCGTCGCCGAAGAAAAAACAATGAAAAGTAAAAAGCAAAAAATCATGCTTGCGTTGCAAGGCGGCGGTGCGCACACAGCATATGTGTGGGGTGTCGTCGATCAGCTGCTGGAGCGCGATGACATTGAAATCGAATGCATCAGTGGCACCAGCGGCGGCGCCATGATCGCCGCAGTCGTGGCCTATGGCCTGAGTCTGAAGTACGACGCCGATGGCAGCGAGCTCGACGACAAGACCCGGCGACTGCACACCAGGGCACTGCTGGATCGCTTCTGGGAAGAGGTTGCCCGGCTCGGAGACGTATTCTGGAACCCTTACCGCTTCGTCGCCAATCCATTTCACCCTTCCTGGGATATCGATGGCCTGCCGGTGACTGTCATGCTCAACATGCTGACAACAATCTCTTCGCCATACCAATTCGGGCTTGGTCCGCATCAGAATCCGATTGCGATTGCGATCAAGAACTGCATCGACATGAAGGTGCTGCATGCCAGCGATATCGGGCCCGCGCTATACGTATGCGCGACCAATGTACGTACCAGTCAGCCGCAGGTCTTCACCAAGGGCGAAATCGAGCTCGAGCACTTGCTGGCATCGGCCTGCCTGCCGGTGGTGGACCAAGCCATCAAGATCGGTACCGAATATTACTGGGACGGCGGTTACGTGGCGGATCCTGCGCTGGCGCCATTGATCGAAAATCACGGCATGCAGACCGGTGATCTGGTCATCGTCGGCGTCAACCCGATCGTGATGGAGTCCAAGTCGGTGCCGCCCGATACGGCGTGGAAAATTCTCGACCGCATAAATGAAATTACCTTCAATGCGTCGCTCATCAGCGAGCTCAAGCGGATCCACATGATGAACAAAATGCTCAGCTTGGTACCGTCGGATGCACCGGCCCGGCAACCAAGCGGCGAGCTGTATGAAAAGCGAGAGATTTTTGTGCACTACGTGCCGCCGCATTCAGAGATGCCGACGCTGGGCGTGGCTAGCAAGAGCAATACCGCCTACACCTTTCTTTCCCATCTGAAATCGTTGGGAAGAGAGGTGGCGATTGCATGGGAGGCCGGTGAAACCGAGGGCGGCGGCGCTTTGCTTCTCGGCCAATCGTCGGACACCAATTTCCAGTCGCTTTTCATCGATGCCCAGCATGGGGGCAAACCATCGCTGCCTGCTATGCCACCGACCGGCGAGCCCAACCCATGATATGTGCGGAGATCATGAAGCTCTTGAAACGTATCGGATAAAGTGACTGTTCAGCAGCAAGCAGGCTTGGATGCCTTTTCAAACCCTATTTTGGGTGCTCAAGAAATTTCTGCCTTGGCTATCGCGTTGGTTACTTGCCAAGCACGCGCATGCCGCGCTCCAGTCCTTCAATCGTGACTGGAAACATGTGGTTGTTCATGATCTGCCGGATCACTGAAATCGACTGACGGTATTGCCATAAGCCTTCCGGTTCCGGATTCAACCAGATGAATTTGGGGAAGGCGCTGGTGAAGCGCTGCAGCCATTCGGCGCCAGCTTCTTCATTGTTGTATTCGACCGAGCCGCCCGGCTGCAAGATCTCGTACGGGCTCATGGTCGCATCGCCGACGAAAATCAGCTTGGTGTCCGGCGTGTATTTACGCAGGATATCCCAGGTCGGAAAGCGTTCTGCGTGGCGGCGACGATTGTTTTTCCACAAGTAATCGTAGACACAATTGTGGAAGTAAAAGAATTCCATGTTCTTGAATTCCGTCTTGGATGCGGAAAACAATTCTTCGGTGCGCGCGATATGATCGTCCATCGTGCCCCCAACATCGAGCAGCATCAATACCTTGATGCTGTTCTTGCGCTCCGGTTGCATCTTGATGTCGAGGTAGCCGGCATTGTGGGCGGTGGCGCGGATCGTATCGTCCAGCGCCAATTCCTCTTCCGCGCCTTGTCGCGCAAATTTGCGCAAGCGGCGCAATGCGACCTTGATGTTGCGCGTGCCAAGTTCGCGCTCGTCATCGTAGTCGCGATAAGAACGCGCTTCCCACATCTTGACTGCGGAGCGATTGCCGCCTTCACCGCCGATGCGGATACCTTCCGGATTCTGGCCGCCGTTGCCGAACGGTGAGGTGCCGCTGGTGCCGATCCACTTATTGCCGCCTTCGTGTCGCTCTTTCTGCTCTTTCAGCAATGCATTCAAGCGATCCATCAACTTATCGTAGCCGAATTTTTCGATCGCAGCTTTCTGCTCCGGCGTCAGTTCGCGCTCCATGCGTTTCATCAGCCAGTCGAGCGGGATTTCGGGATTCGTGTCGAAGACCGCGTCGATGCCTCTGAAATACAGGCCGAACGCCTTGTCGAACTTGTCGAAATGCGTTTCATCCTTGACCAGCGTGATGCGCGAAAGATAATAAAAATCGTCGAGCGACGGGCCGATCACATTTTTCTGCATCGCTTCCAGCAGGATCAGGAACTCCTTGATCGAGACGGGAATCTTCGCGTCTTTCAATGCAAAGAAAAAATCGATTAACACAGCAACCCCCTCAACGATCGAGTTTGAATTGCAGATGACGCTTTACAGTCGGCCATTCCGATTCGATGATCGAGAAAACAACTGTGTCTCGATGCGTTCCATCGGAATTAAGCATGTGATTGCGCAGGATTCCATCCTGTTTGGCACCTAGGCGCGCGATGGCGTTGCGCGATTGGTGATTCATGAAGTTGGTGCGAAATTCAGTGGCGATGTATTTCAGATTTTCAAAGACATGCGACAGCAGCAGAAATTTGCATTCGGTGTTGATGAAGGTGCGTTGCACGCTTTTTGCATGCCAGGTGCCACCGATTTCAACGCGTCGGTTCGGCGCATCGATGTTCATGTAGTTAGTCATACCGCAGATGGTTTGGGTATCATTGCGGCGGATCGCAAACGGAACCCAGTTGCCTTGTTTTTGCAAATCAAGCCGACGTTCGATTTCCGCCAGCATATCCTGGGGCTTGGGAATGAAGGTGTACCAGAGATTCCACAATTTACCGTCGGCGACGGCAATTTTCAATTCATCGCAATGTTCCGGTGCGAGCGGTTCCAATGTGGCGTATTGTCCCTTGAGGGTGACGGGTTTGATGAAGGCCATGATCTGTAGCGATTAACAATTAACGATTGGTGCGCGACATGAACACCAGTCGCTCGAACAGATGCACATCCTGTTCGTTTTTCAGCAACGCACCATGCAGTGGCGGCACGACTGTCTTCGCATCCTTGCTGCGCAGGGCATCCGGCGAAATGTCTTCTGCCAGCAGCAGCTTCAGCCAATCCAGCAATTCCGATGTGGACGGTTTTTTCTTCAAGCCCGCGACTTCGCGCACTTCATAGAATGTCTGCAATGCTTGCGCCAGCAAATCTTTTTTCAGTGTGGGGAAATGCACATCGACGATTTTCTGCATCGTGTCCTTGTCAGGGAATTTGATGTAGTGAAAAAAACAACGGCGCAAAAATGCATCCGGCAATTCTTTCTCATTGTTGGAAGTGATGATGACGAGCGGACGATGTTTCGCCTGTACCATTTCGCGTGTCTCGTACACGTAAAATTCCATGCGATCGAGTTCGCGCAATAGATCGTTCGGGAACTCGATATCGGCTTTGTCGATTTCATCGATCAACAGAACAACCTGTTGGTCGGCGCTGAACGCCTGCCACAGCACGCCCTTGACGATGTAGTTGTGGATGTCCTTGACACGCTCATCGCCCAACTGCGAATCGCGCAGGCGCGACACCGCATCGTATTCATACAAACCCTGTTGCGCCTTGGTGGTCGATTTGATGTGCCATTGCAGCAGCGGCATGCCGAGTGCAGCGGCCACTTCTTCGGCCAGCATGGTCTTGCCGGTGCCCGGCTCGCCCTTGATCAATAACGGCCGCTGCAACGTCAATGCAGCATTGACCGCCAATTTTAAATCACCGGTGGCGACGTAACTTCGGGAACCTTCGAAGCGTGTTTCTTGTCGCATAGCTCTATGCCATAAAGAGGAAAATGAATTCTAGTATAAGCGAGAAAGAGTTTGCGGGCAGGGGAGCTTATACCAATCCTCACCCATAACGCGACAAATGAAATCGATGGATTTTTTCGGCTGCCAAGGGGTGCAGCAGGGATTTCGAATGGCATGGTGGAGCGGGGAATTCGTGGAGCACTGCTCCACGCCTGCGTAACGGCATTACCTTGCAAGGTAATGCTCCCTTCATTCGCCTGCGGAACGATATCCTCTTGCAAGAGGATGGGGGCCGCCGAGGTATGCGCCCTGCAAGGGAGAGGAGGCGCCATAGCGAGCTATGGCAACGACGAACAACAGGTTCGCAGCCAATGATTGGCAATACGCTCTCTGCCAGGCGGGAAAAAACGCGATTTCATGTCACGACGTTATGGGTGAGAATTGGTATTACAGCCATGTTCGCAATAAAGCTATTCCCTTTTGAAAGCGAAGCCATTTCCATGAAAATCACCTTGTTGAGAATCTGGGCCGTTTGGCGCAGATTCCGCCGCGGAGCATCGCATAACGATGCCCGTTATTTGCAATATGCATCGCAAGTCGAATCCTTGATGGGGCGCGCCAACCCATTCGCAAGCTGGAACGAGCGCGCCAACTGGATGATCGATGTGGCCGAATGGCTGCGGCGCGAACCCAAGGTGTCGCTCTTGGATGAAGGCGCATGGCGGCGCGTGAAACATCAGCGTACGTGCTTCCTGCTGGACTGGCTCGATGGGCATCGCGAAACGAAGCGCCTGGTGCAGGCGACTTTGCAAAAGACTTTGCGCGAGGCGGTCGGACCGGAGCTTTTTTGTGCGACCGGATTGCCGCGTGAGCCGGCATTCTTCAACGAGCTGTCGGAGCGTATCGTCAAGCTGTTGTTGCCGAAGCCGCCGGCGCAGGCCGACCTGTCCACGCTGTTTACTGCGATGTTTCCGGACCCGGCGGATGCCAACTGGTTGCTGGGCCTGGACCACAGAACATTGTCGCGTTTGTCGCGTTTATGCGCCGACGATGGCATTGCCCACGCTTATCAGAAGCAAATCGACGAAGCGCTGCTGTACCTGGTGACGATGGTGGTATCGGTCGGCATCAGCCCCGATTTCCGCCAGAGGCTGGAGCCCAGAATGCCGTTGCAATCGACGCCCTTCATGGCATTGCGGCGCGAGCTGGAAAAATATTTGATGGCCGGCATGCACGACGACGCAGCGTTGCGCAGCGTACGCATGCTGATTGCAGTGTGCCAGGCACAGACCGATCGCATCTATGCGCATCTGGATGAATATGGCGTCTCGGTCGGTTTGGTGTATCACGTCGAACGCATGCGCGCGCAACTGACGCGCATGGCGCGCCTGATCGATCTGCGCGTGGCGCCGCATGCCGCACCGGGCAAGGGACGGGTGCAGGAGCTGTTGGTCGACTTGATCAATTCGCATCACCACCGCTCATCGGTGAAAGGTCTGGTTCAGCGTAGCTTTTCACTGCTGGCCCGAAAAATGGTTGAACGCAATGCGGATCATGGCGAGCAATACATCGCCCGCGACCAGGCTGAATATCGGGCGATTCTGACGGCGGCATGCATTGGCGGCACCGTGGCTGCGGTGACGACGCTTGGAAAATCCGCATTGATCGGACTCGGCATGGCGCAGTTTTTTGAGGGAGTATTCGTTTCGCTGACTTTTGCGGTCAGCTTTATCACGATTTCCGCTGTGGGCGGAGTACTCGCGACCAAGCAGCCGGCAGTGACGGCGCCGGCGCTTGCGGCCAAGATGGGGGCGCTCGATACAGTTGATGGATTGCGTGCGCTGGTGGCTGAAATCGCATTCCTGCTGCGCTCCCAGTCGGCTGCGGTATTCGGTAATCTGGTGGCTGTGGTGCCGACCATGCTGGCGTTATCGCTTGCAATACTGACCTTGTCGGGTGGCGCAGTGATGTCTCCGCAAAAAGCGCACGCAAGCCTGACGTCGTTGTCGATCGTCGGCACCACACCTTTGTTCGCCGCATTCACCGGCGTACTGTTGTGGATTGCGAGCTTGGTGGCGGGATTTGCCGACAACTGGTTTGCACTGCGGCGCTTGCGCGAGGCGTTGACTCATCATCGGCGTCTGGTATTTGCGCTCGGTGCGGCGCGCGCCGAGCGCTGGGCCAAGTGGCTGGAGGATCACGTTGCAACGATCGTCGGCAACGTCGCGCTCGCCGTCTTTCTTGGTATGACACCGGTCGTCGCTGCGTTTTTCGGCTTGCCGCTGGATGTGCGCCATGTCACGCTATCTACAGCAACGCTGACTGCGGCGATCAGCAGCCTTGGCTGGCATGCTTTTGCATTGCCGGAGCTATGGCTGGCGTTGGGCGGGATTGCCGTGATTGGCGTGTTGAACGTAGGGGTCGCATTCACGTGTGCGCTGGGCCTGGCCTTGCGAGCGCGCGATGTGCCCAAGCGCGTGCGCCGGATCGTATTCAGAACTGTATTGAATCGATTTGCCGCGTCGCCGCGCTGGTTCTTGCTGCCGGCCGGACAGGAAGCAGTGGTGACAGACATCCCTGTCGCCGACGTAGAGACCGAGAACGAGCGCAAAAAACGCTCGAAAGGAGGGCGTTAATGGGATGCTGAACGGATTTCCTGATCTGCAACATGGACTGGCATTTTTTAATGATGTAAAATCGAGCGGTTTTGGTTCTGGGTAGAAATATTTTTGTATTGCTCTAATGCTTTGCAGCAGTTGCCCTTTCCCAAGTTGGTTTTGCATTCATTATCCTCCCTGCTACCATGAAAAAAATATTTGCACTTCTCGCACTGGCGGGTATTGCTAACTTCGCCGCAGCCGCGGACGTCGTCGGTAATGCCAAAGCGGCCGAAAACAAGGTTGCGATGTGTATCGGCTGCCACGGCATCCCGGGTTACAAAGCCACTTTCCCCGAGGTTTATCAAGTCCCGATGATTGGTGGCCAATCGGCAAAATACATTGAAAGCGCGCTGAAGGCGTATCAAAAAGGCGATCGCAATCATCCTTCAATGCGTGGTGTCGCAGCCAGCTTGTCGGATCAGGATATTGCCGACGTTGCTGCCTATTACGCACAGCAGAAATAAAGGGAGCTCACCATGAAAAAAAATCTCGCATTGGCGGTGGCTCTGGTTGCGTCGGCCATTTCATTTAGCGCATTCGCAGGCGGCAACGTCGACGCCGGCAAAGCGGCTGCTGAAAAATTCAATTGCGCCGCCTGCCATGGCAAGGATTTCAATAGCCCGGTCGATCCGACTTATCCGAAGCTCGCCGGTCAGCATCAGGATTATCTGACGCACGCATTGATCGCGTATCAACGCGGCGGCGATGTCGCCAATGGCCGCAGCAATGCAATCATGGGTGGTCAAGCCAAGCTGTTGTCGCGGCAAGACATCGTCAATATCGCAGCTTATTTGCACAGCCTACCGGGTTCGTTGGTTCTGCGTAAATAAGATCTCGCTGTTGTATAAAAAAGCCACGGTTTTCCGTGGCTTTTTTTGTGGCCGGTACTCGTTGGAGACAAGCATTAGAGCGGTTTTCGTATGAGTGTACGGGCGCTGCGGGCCGCTTTGGAGCGCA
>CBINHE010000069.1:0-21394 GCA_966250375.1 uncultured Oxalobacteraceae bacterium | reverse complement strand
TTCGATTTCGTCTTTGCGGCCATTTCTTTTCCTTTTTTGAAATGATCGGTAGTCTTCTACCGAATGACCGTTTACACAAAATCTTTTACACCCTCGCGCAAGTTCAAGGGCGTGCGCAAGGCTATTGAGGTTGACGGGCGCGACCAAGCACAAACCTTCCTGCGGTAGCCAAGGCACGTACACGCGAAGCGCTCAACCAGGCTTCATGCGATTCGAACAATCACCGCCGCCGACGCCCGTGGTTGGTTTGCTCACTGCAGCTATGCCTTGACCATCAATCCGCTCTAGGTTTTTTCAACTCAAAAGCCGTTGACACGGCACTTATGCAAGATCGAGCCAGCCATCCTGATACCACTCAAAGAGCGCCTCTTTGAGGTCTTGCGATGCTTTGGTTACGAGTAGGCCATCGAGTTTGCGGGTATCTGCCAACGCGCATAGACAGATTTTATCCTCGCGTCTTACGGCAAACGATTCGCCATTGATGAAGATATGTTTCCCGCGGTATAGCATTTGTGTTTTTCGTGACAACGCTACGCCGCGTTTCACAGTCGCTTGGACAAAGCGCGCCATGGTCAGAGGGCGCATTGGAGGATCGAAAAATACGTTGGCTTTGGGCTCCGACAAATATTGACCGAGGAAAATCGTAATGTCATCGTCAGTGAACTTGACCTTGTTTAACTCTGATCTGATTTGGGTAAGCATTGCATGCGTGATTTCTGCAGGATGCTTGCTGGATACCAAGTCCGGATCGGCATAGCGGCCCGGCAGATCGATCGAATCAACCATGAATTGCAGGAACGCTTCCCCCACTTCCTGAAAAGACGGCGCACGAAAGCCGACTGAATATGTCATGCACTCACCGAGCGCAACACCATCATGTGCATATTGCGGCGGTAGATACAGCATGTCGCCCGGTTCCAGTACGAATTCCTGGTCCGGCTCAAAGTTGCGCAGGATTTTCAGCGGCATGCCCTCAACTAGACTCAGATCCTTTTGTGGGCCAATGCGCCAGCGTCGTTGTCCATGCGCTTGTAGAAGAAATACGTCGTAAGAGTCGACATGTGGCCCGACGCCGCCCGACTCGGTTGCATAACTGATCATCAAATCGTCCAGACGTGCATCGGGCAGAAAGCGAAATTGACGCAGCAGTGCATCGACAGAATCGACATGCAGATTGACGCCTTGGACTAGGAGTGCCCAGTTCTTTTGCTTGGGCGATGGCAGTTGTTCAAGCGGTCCGTTTTTCATTTGCCATTGCTGCTTGAAATACGTTATCAAGCGCGATTCCACATCGTCCCGGGTAGCAAGATCGAACAGTGCATCGCGCGACAAAAGAGGTTGAAAGGCAGGAAATGCCTGGCGAATAAGCAGAGGCTTTTTTTGCCAGTAATCGTGGAGGAATTGTGCGGGCGTCAAGCCGCCCAAGAGAGTCATTTTTTTCATGTCGCCATTATATAGACGCAACTATTGCAAATTCTGTTCGGGCGCCCTTATCTGCATCGGTATCGATGTGTAAGTCGCAAACATACGCGGGAAAACGCTATTTTTACGCGGCATGGATTATGCGTGTCAATCTGAAACGATGATTTTTTAGCTTTTTCCTGATGGGTTCGGCCAATTCAGACACAGGTATAATTGTTCGAATATCAAATGAAAGGAATGATTATGAAGATTGCCAAAAATACAGTGGTGACTGTGAACTATAAGCTGTCAGATGCTCAAGGCAATCTGATCGAGGAAAGCCGGGAGCCAATGGTATATCTGCATGGCGGCTATGAAAATACACTGCCGAAAATTGAAGAAGCGCTGGAAGGCAAGGACGTCGGTTTTGAAACGACCATCCAGGTAGAGCCGGATGACGCGTTCGGTGAATACGACTCGAATCTGGTCAAGATCGAACCACGCAATCGCTTGCCGACGCCGTTGGAAGTCGGCATGCAATTCGAGGGCACGCCCGATGGTGACGACGACGAAGAGGAGGGCTTGGTTTTCACCGTCACCGACATCGCGGACGACAAGGTCGTGCTGGATGGCAATCATCCGCTAGCGGGCATGGCATTGCGCTTTACGTTGAAGGTGGTGGAGGTTCGAATGGCTACTGATGAAGAGATTGCCCATGAGCATGTGCATGGTGCACATGGGCATCATCATGAAGATCAGGATGAGGACGACGAAGGCGACCAATTCCGCAGCCACCCGATTCATTGACGAAGGCATGCGGTGCGCGGTGTTGCGCACCGTATATATGCCAGCAAGTTCATTAAGGTTGAAATTCAGCAGAAATGTATCAAGAGCCGCAGAAATGAAAATCTACGGCTTTTTATTTGCGGATATGATTCGCTTGAGGCGAGTCGTTGCCGATCGAGAAGAGCATTCTGGAGGAGGGGTGCACACTCAATTTCACCCATCTGGGAGTGACTCCCAGATCCCCTAGATTGTCGTGCCAAACAATACCGTTCTCGGCAGGGGCGTGGTCCACTGTCTGCCCATGCACCACTAACACTTTGCCGGAAAATTTGGCGGCGAGCGCGCCAATATGCTGACGCGTTTCGGCAAAGCCGTCGCGTTTTGTGCCGAATTCGAAAAACTGCGAAGAGACTGGTTTGGCGAGTGGTTTGCCGTCGCAAAACAGTACAATGCCGGCCAATTTCTTGCGCGCGGCAAATATGAAAATCCGTTGCAACCAGTTGCGATTGGCAATCAGCCTATCCTCAAATTCGCTATTGCGGCCAGCCTCCGGCCGATAATGATTATTGTTGGCAGGCAGGTTGATGGTCGCGAACATGATGCTGCCTACTTCCCATCGCATATTTTCTGCATAGTTGCGAAATTTTGCGGTAGTTGATTGGCGCACTAGCGGAAGCCTGCTGGCACCGGAAGAGAATTCATCGGTGAAAAACAACTCACGCAAGCGATTGAGCCGCTCTACCGCAGCCGACCGGCCGTGTGCATTCTTGCACTCGCTCCAGTCACTGCCGGCCAGCGACACAATCAGTCCGTTTTTTGCACTGTCGAGAATTTCTTTGCGCCGCTCGTACATCGCATCGGTACAAGGCTCGTTCGCGGATTTGATGCCGTTGGCAACCACGAACGCGAGATTGTCGGCGTCGGTTTCAGCGATCGTCTCACGCAGGACCGATTCATCTTCTGCTGCCTTGAAAGGTTGCGCGATGACGCCAAAACTGAACTCCTGCGGTTGTGCTGCGACGGAGCACGTCAATAGTGCAGTACCGCACGCCAGTATCCACCGACGCACAATTTTTTTCACGCCATTGCTCATCGGTCAGCCAGCTGTTTCAAGCGATACAACGCATCCAATGCCTCACGCGGTGATAGTGCATCCGGATCGATCACGGTCAGCGCTTCCGCAATTTCTATTGCAGATTGCATGTGTGCGGAATCTTGCGCCGCCATCTCTGATTCAATCGGTTCGGCTACCGCACTCGTAAACAAATCGAATTGCGGCGTTGCCTGCACCGAATGCGCTTCCAGCATCGCCAAATGCTTGCGCGCGGCGCGGATGACCAGCGGCGGCACACCGGCCAGCTGCGCGACTTGCAAGCCATAGCTTTGCGATGCAGGACCGGCCTGCACTGCATGCAGGAACACAATGCTGTCCTTGTGCTCGACTGCCGACAGATGCACGTTGGCAGAGACTGGATGTGTTTCCGGCAGTTGTGTCAATTCGAAATAGTGCGTGGCAAACAGTGTGAAGCTCCTGGTGTTCTCAATCAAGTGGCGTGCGATTGCCCAAGCCAGCGCCAGTCCATCGAAGGTCGATGTGCCGCGTCCGACTTCATCCATCAGCACCAATGAATTTTCAGTGGCGCCATTCAGAATTGCCGCCGATTCGGTCATCTCGACCATGAAAGTCGAACGTCCGCCCGCCAAGTCGTCCGCTGCGCCGATGCGGGTAAAAATGCGGTCGATCGGGCCTATTACCGCGCTAGTGGCCGGGACAAAACTGCCGATGTACGCGAGCAGCGTGATCAGCGCTACCTGGCGCATGAAGGTGGATTTGCCGCCCATGTTGGGGCCGGTAATGAGCAGCAGTTTGCGTTCGGCGGTCAATTCGCAATCGTTCGCGATGAAGCGCTCAATGTGGTTTTCTACTACCGGATGCCGGCCTTGTTCGATCATGATTGTGGGGTCGGTTACCAACTGCGGCGCACACCAGTTGTGGCGCATCGCGTGGTCCGACAGCGCGACCAGCGTATCGAGTTGGGCCAAGGCATGCGCGATCGCCTGCAGCGTGCCGATATGCGGCGCCAGATCGTTCAGCAGTTTTTCATACAGATACTTTTCGCGCGTCAATGCACGCTCTTGCGCCGACAATGCCTTGTCCTCAAAGGCTTTCAGTTCCGGCGTGATGTAGCGCTCGGCATTCTTCAGTGTCTGGCGGCGTCGATAATCGTCCGGCACCTTGTCAGTCTGGCCGTGCGTGACCTCAATATAAAAGCCATGCACTTTATTATATTCGACGCGCAGATTGTTGATGCCGGTGCGGGCTCGTTCACGAGTTTCCAAATCGAGCAGAAATTGGCCGGCATTTTCCGATAGTGCGCGCAATTCATCGAGCTCGGCATCAAAGCTGCGCGCGATGACGCCGCCATCGCGCACTAGCGCGGCCGGCTCCAGTGCGATCGCGCGTTCCAGCAGGTCGAGGCATTCTGGCGGCGTCGCGAGTGCATCCTGAATCGATTTCAATAGAGGCGCATCAGCGTCTTTGTCGCACATTGCCACATATGCGCGCAGCGAGGGCAATTGTTGCAATCCACCGCGCAAGCCTGCCAAGTCGCGCGGCCGCGCAGAGAGCAGTGCGATGCGCGTGGTGATGCGTTCGATATCGGGTACCGCCACCAACGTGGTGGACAGGCCGGAACAGGCATCGGCGCGCATCAATGCATTGATCGCCGCATGCCGTGCCTGTGCAATGGATTGATCGCGTCTGGCGTGATGCAGCCAATGGCGCAGCAGGCGCGAGCCCATCGCGGTACGGCAATGATCCAGGAGCGAAAAGAGGGTAGGGCCGCTTGTAGAGGCATCCTGTCCGCGAATGGTTTCGGTCAATTCGAGATTGCGGCGCGTGGCGGCATCGAGACCGATGAATTCATTTTCGGATTCGACTGCAAGGGCGCGCACGTGCTGCAAGCCTTTGCCTTGCGTCGATTGCGCGTAACGCAGTAATGCACCGGCGGCGCCCAGTGCCGCACTCAGGTTTTCCGCGCCAAAGCCAGTGAGGGTTGCCACCGACAGTTGTTCGAGCAAGGCCTTTTCGCCGTGCTTGGTGTCGAAATGCCAGTCGGGTACGGTGGTGGCTTTATCCAATGTTGCACCGGCAAACATGTCCCCGATACTATCCGCGACAAGAATTTCCGCTGGCGCAATCCGTTCCAGTTCCTGCATCAGGCGTGTGTCAAGCGACTTTGCCTCGTCTGCAAATTCCATCAGCTTTAATGCGCCGCTGGCCATCGATAGCCATGCCAAACCCACGGTAACGGTCTTGCGCTGGCAAAGCTTGCATAGCGCCAGCAAGGGGCGCTCGGATTTTTCTGGCAGCAAATCGGAATCGGTCAGCGTGCCGGGCGTGACTACGCGTACAACTTTTCTTTCAACCGGACCTTTGCTCGTCGCAGGATCGCCGATCTGTTCACAAATGGCAACCGACTCGCCCAGTTTGACCAGTTTTGCAAGATGCTGATCGACCGAGTGAAATGGCACGCCTGCCATTTTGATCGGATTGCCATTGGATGCGCCGCGCTGCGTCAACGTAATGCCGAGCAGGCGCGCTGCTTTCTCCGCATCGCCAAAGAAGACCTCGTAAAAGTCGCCCATACGATAAAACACCAGCGTATTCGGATAGTCGGCCTTGATACGGAGATATTGCTGCATCATTGGCGTTTGCTTTTCAGAAATGGCATTCAAGTGCCCGGAGTCTCCGTCATGCGCGAGTTTTAAAGCAGGTTTTAATGCCATTCCAATCTTTCTGGTAACACTCAAAAAATAATATACGCTTGCGGGCCATCATGGCGTCGCGCGAAGCCTTAGTTTACAACAGCACACAGACTTGCTGCAGATGGCAAGCCCGTTCAAACACTGGGAAGCGGCGCGACACGATAGGTATTGCGGCCGGCTTCTTTCGCCAAGTACAGCATTTCGTCAGCTTGTCTGATCAAGGTTTTGCGATCGCTTGCCCCGTTTTGATAGAAGGCCATGCCGATGCTGACGCTTACCGAAACAGACAGATCGTCGTCTATCGCAAAGGGTGCTTGAATCGCCTGCACGATCTTGGCCGCGACAGTCGCAGCATCCTCTGGCCGCGATAAATTTTCCATGATGACAGTGAATTCATCGCCTCCCAGTCGCGCAACGGTATCGCTTGCGCGCAGGGCGCGCGCGAGGCGTCCGACGAATGCCTTGAGCAATGCATCCCCAATCGGATGGCCGTAGGTGTCATTGATTGACTTGAAATGATCGATATCTAGATACATTAATGCAATCAAGGCATGCGAAGCCTTGCTTTGCGCCATGGCATCGGACAGACGTTGCAAAAAACCGGCTCGGTTGACCAAACCGGTTAAGCTGTCGACTTGCGCAAGGTGAAGCAGGCGTCTTTCCTCCAGCTTTTTCGCCGTAATATTTTGATTCATTACGTGAAAACCAAGAACCTGTTGGCCATCGTCGGAAAATTGCGGGATGTAAGTGAGTTCGACGCAGCGGTAGATATCTTCATCCTGATCTTCCAGTTCGAAGTTCACCTTCTCGCCTTGCAGCGCGCGCTGAATATATGGTGCGACGCGTGCGTAGAAGGGTTCTCCCAATAGTTCTCTCACCGGTTTGTCGCGCATCTCATCGCGGCTCATGCCGAACAGGCCGTCGTAGGCGATGTTGTTGAAGCGATAGTGCTGGTTGGCATCAACATACGCGATCAACGCGGGTATTGCATCGGTAATGGTGCGCAGGCGTGCTTCGCTATCGCGCAGCGCTTGCGCCGTTTCGCGCCGCGCGGTGATATCGCGTGTGGTGACCGCGACCCCGCTATCGATCGCGATGATTTGTTGTTGTATCCAGCGCGCCTTGATATCCGGCGTAACGATTTCCCGCTCTTCCTCCAGCGCTTCTCCAGTGTTGACTACCTTGACGTACCTGTCGAAAAAACCGCTGGTCCGGATGACTGGCAGCAATTCGCACAGTTTGTGGCCGATGATCTGCGATTTAGGTTTTGCAAGTAATAAGATGCCGCGCGCGTTGATTTCTGTGATCAGAAAATCATGGATATTGCCATCGGCACCGCGCAAGGTTTTGAGGACATAGAACGAATCCAGACTGCCTTCCACCGCCGCAGCGTTGATTGCTTGTGCATTTCTGGAGGCAAGTTCGCTTGCGCATTGGCGATGGATTTGCCACATGAGCAAAGCAACGAAACCGATGATGCCAGTTGATGCAGCCATGCCCCACCAGAGGTAGAGCTGAGTGCCAAACGGTTGTGCTAACGCTTTGCCGGGCAAGAATGCGCGCTCTTCGGACACTAGGTAGAACACGGCAGCCCATAGTGCGCTTAACAGTAATACGGCCGGCAAAAGAATCAGCAGGTTCAAGCGGGCGTCATGTGCCACACCACGCTGATGGATCGGTCGATTGCCTGTTGTATCGGTCATTGAAGGGGCGGCAATAGAACGCATGGTTTCTGCCTGATCGTTTTTATTGTGTGTCGTATCTGCTGTCCACGACAAGAATGATAGATTAACAAGCCTGCATGAGGAAGTGTTTTCATCGTGCCGATATCGGGCAAAAATGAGGATGCGGCGAGATGCGCGTCAGCACGAAAATGGGGGCGCTCGACTGCATTGCAACGGGACCGTCACAATGCAGTCGATTCAAGCCTATCGTCCTCTGCCGCCCGAACGATGCGGCGCTGCCGGCTTGCCGGCAGGCTTGTTGCCTCCGAAGGTTCGCACCGGTTTGTTAGTTTGGGGAGCTGCGGCAGTGCGTGACTTCGCCGCTGCATTGTTGCCGCGGGGTTGGTTGCGGCCGCCGCCACCGTTACCGCTGCGCAGCTGAATCGGTTGTGCACGTGCATTCGGATCTGGTTCGAATCCTACGATGACCTCTTTCGGCAGAGCGCGCTTGATCAGTTTTTCGATATCCTTGAGCATCTGGTGCTCATCGACGCAGACCAGCGAAACGGCTTCACCGGTTGCACCCGCGCGACCGGTGCGGCCGATACGGTGCACGTAATCTTCGGGCACATTGGGCAGGTCGTAATTCACCACATGCGGCAACTGGTCGATATCGATACCGCGTGCAGCGATGTCGGTAGCAACCAGGACCTGCAGGCTGCCATCCTTGAATTCCGACAGCGCACGAGTGCGGGCCGACTGGCTCTTGTTGCCGTGGATCGCCATGCCGGTGATGCCGTCTTTCCCCAATTGCTCGACCAGCTTGTTGGCGCCGTGTTTGGTGCGTGTGAACACCAGTACCTGGGACCACTGGTGGGTCTTGATCAGATGCGCCAGCAGCGGGTGCTTGCGATCGCGATCGACCGGATGGATTTTTTGTTCGATCACTTCGACTGTCGAATTGCGGCGCGCGACTTCAATCATCGCCGGTGAATCGAGCAGACCATCGGCCAGCAGTTTGATTTCGTCGGAGAAGGTTGCGGAGAACAACAGGTTTTGCCGCTTCTTCGGCAATGCTGCGAGAACGCGGCGTATATCCTTGATGAAGCCCATGTCGAGCATGCGGTCCGCCTCATCCAGTACCAGGATCTCGATTTTGTTCAAATTGACGGTACCTTGTTGCATATGGTCGAGCAGGCGGCCCGGCGTCGCCACCAAGATATCGACGCCATGTTTCAATAGCTTGATTTGCGGATTGATGCCGACGCCGCCGAAAATCACGGCCGATGTCAGTTTCAGGTGCTTGCCATAAGTGCGTACGCTTTCTTCGACTTGCGCCGCCAGTTCACGAGTCGGTGTTAGCACCAAAGCGCGAATCGGGCGTTGCGTCGTTGTCGCGGTCGGCGCCGCAGCGCCGGTCGACAAACGGTGCAGAATCGGCAGCGTAAAGCCAGCGGTTTTGCCGGTGCCGGTCTGGGCGCCGGCCAGCAGATCGCCGCCTGCCAGCACGGCGGGGATGGCCTGTGTCTGAATCGGGGTAGGGGTGGTGTAACCGTGTTCGGTGACTGCGCGCACAATTGCATCGGACAAGCCGAGTTGGGTAAAGGACATAAACTCTTCAGGGAGATATCGGCCTGTCGCCATTAAGGGCGCCAGTCGCAGGCAAACGGATTAAGGTACAGAAGGTCAGAATAGACAGCGGCAAGGTGACTGGAAATATGCCGCACGGGCGCAGTATAACAGCGGTTTCGCATTTGATTGCAATCTCTGAATTGAAACGGCCCGCATTCTTGCGGGCCGTAGCGGTATTCGCCGTTTCTGTTTGATCGATTATTTTGCGAATGGCGCCAGTGCGCTCACCATCTGCGCAAATACCTTCGGCGTACCGGCGATCACGTTGCCTTTGTACAGGTAATCGGATTCTCCGGCAAAGGTCCCCATGATGCCACCCGCTTCCGTAATCAGGAGCGCGCCGGCCGCCATATCCCACGGCTGTAAACCCTTCTCGAAGAAGCCATCGAGTCGACCGGTGGCGACATAGGCCAGATCCAGCGCGGCCGAGCCAGGGCGACGCAGGCCGGCGCACTTTTCGGTCATCACGCGAAACATCTGCATGTATTCGTCCAGATCATCCGTGCCGCGGAACGGGAAGCCAGTGCCAATCAATGCATCCGCGATCTTGTCGCGCTTGGTGACGCGGATGCGCTTTTCGTTCAGGTAGGCGCCAGCGCCCTTGCTGGCAGTGAAGAGTTCGTTGCGGGTTGGATCGTATACCACTGCTTGCGTGATCTGGCCGCGCTGTTGCAGTGCGATCGATACGCAGTATTGCGGAAAGCCGTGGATAAAATTGGTGGTGCCGTCGAGCGGATCGATAATCCACACGTTTTCATTTTCATCGTGCAGGTTGGCCGATGCGCCGGATTCCTCTGCCAGAATTGCGTGGTCTGGATAGGCATTTTTCAGAACGTCGATGATCGCCTGCTCTGCGGCTTGGTCGACTTCGGTGACAAAATCGTTGTGCTTTTTCTCAGTGACCTTGAGGCGGTCAATGTCAAAAGACGCACGGTTGATGATCGAAGCGCCGCGGCGCGCAGCCTTGATCGCCGTATTGAGCATGGGATGCATAGAAGTTCCGTTAAAATGGCGGTGCCGTTGCGTGTAGCGCTAACGGAACCACATAAAATGAATTAATGAGCGATGCGGCGAAAATTGGCCGTTACAACCATTTTTACCGCGCAATACCGCTATTTTAAATGAACCTGTCCCAAGTCAGCATTTCTCTTTTTAAACGCCTGCGATTTGTACTGGTCGAAACCAGCCGTCCGGGCAACATTGGCGCCGCCGCCCGCGCAATGAAAACCATGGGATTTTCCGACTTGGTTCTGGTCAATCCGCGCTTTCCCGACGCAGTGCGGCAGGATGAGGCAGTTGCATTTGCCAGTGGTGCGCAGGATATCCTGGCATCGGCGCGCATCGTCGGCTCGATTGATGAAGCGCTGGCCGATTGCAATTTCGCCGCTGCGGTGTCGTCCAGATTGCGCGAATTTTCACCGCCGGTAGTCATGCCGCGAGTCTTGGCCGATCAAATGGCGGGCGATGCCGGGTTGCACGGGGCGCTGTTGTTTGGGAATGAGCGCTTTGGTTTGCCGAACGACGTCGTCGAAAAGTGTAATGTTTTGATCAATATCCCTGCCAATCCGCAATACTCATCGCTGAATCTGGCACAAGCGGTGCAGGTTCTTGCATATGAATGCCGGGTAGCTGCATGCGGGGATACGCTGCCGGCGACCGATATCGGCTTCCAGGGCGAGACCGCCGGTATAGCGCAAATCAATGGCATGTATGAGCACTTGGAGCAGGCGTTGGTTGCGATCGAATTTCTGGATCCGGCAAATCCCAAAAAGCTGATGCCCCGACTCAAACGGCTGTTTTCGCGCACGCAGCTTGAGACGGAAGAAGTCAATATTTTGCGGGGAATCGCGAAACAGATTTTGCAGAAAAAGTAAGGTTGCCGGGTCCTCGTCTGGTCATGCGCGCTGCGCCAGAGTAATAACTGCTTCTCCCATTGCGCGACAAATTATTTTTCGGGAGCGAAATTGAAGCGAATTCCAGCGTTATATATGCGTGGCGGTACTTCCAAAGGGGTGTTTTTCAATTCCGCAGATTTGCCTGTGGACCCGCAGCAACGCGATGCAATGCTGTTACGTGCGATTGGTAGCCCTGATCCTTATGAGAAGCACTCTGACGGAATGGGAGGTGCAACTTCCAGTACCAGCAAGGTTGTTGTACTGTCAAAATCGCAGAAGCCGGGCTACGATGTCGACTATCTGTTCGGCGCTGTGGCAATTGGGGAGCCGCTGATCGACTGGTCCGGCAATTGCGGGAATCTATCCGCCGCAGTCGATCCAGCCGCGATCCATATGGGGCTGACACCCGTACCGAATCGCGTCGACGCCGGTATCGTCCAAGTACATATCTGGCAGGCGAATATAGGTCAGCACATCGTCGCGCACGTTCCTGTCGCGAATGGTGTGCCGCAGGATACCGGTGAGTTTCGAGAAGATGGTGTTGCATTCAATTGTGCGGAGATCGTACTGGAATTTATCGAAGAAGATAATTCAAAGATTGCCTTGCTCCCGACAGGTAATGTTATCGATATTCTTGATGTCCCTGGTGTAGGAAGGATTGAAGCGACCTTGTTGACAGCGGGGAATCCGACAATTTTCATTGATGCTGCGACGCTTGGCTTGCTCGGGACGGAGTTGCAAGATGGCGTAAACGCGGATACCGTGCTGCTTGCGCAATGCGAGGCGATTCGTGCGCATGCGGCAGTCATGATGGAATTGGCGACCGATGCGGCAAGTGCCACCCGCGACCGTCCGGCCACACCCAAGTTAGCCTGGATCGCGCCAGCGGCTGATTATGTTACCAGCGCCGGTGCGAGAATTGGCGCACATGAGATTGATGTACTTGCCCGCATCCTGTCGATGGGAAAATTGCATCATGCATTTACCGGTACCGGTGCAATTGCATTGGCGGTTGCCGCCGTATTACCGGGCTCCATCGTAGCAAGAAACATGCAACCACCGTTCGGTGCGCAAGCGCACCAGAGCGTTCGATTCGGGCATGTGTCAGGACGTTTGACAATCGGTGCCACGGTGCGGCAGGGGGCAGACGGATGGCAAATGGACAAAGCCATTCTCTCGCGTAGTGCGCGTGTCATCATGTCTGGTTGGGTGCATGTCCCCAGCCCTTTCAAGGTGAGTAAATTTCCCAAAGTCACCATCGACAAGGGTGAAAAGCAATGTAGTTGAAAAACGGAGAAACGTACGCAAATTTCCTACTCTATCAATCTCTAAAGCGGGGTGGCGAAGTGGAACTGAGCGCAATCCTGAAACGATTCATGGAAAGAAGCCCGATCCCAGTGATGGTAAGGGCCTTGTTGGAACGAATCCTTAATGCCGAGCGGCTCAATGCCTGCTTCGCTGGAGTCACGCAAAAGCAATACACAAGAGAGTTGTTGTTCTCCTCGATTTTTGAATTGATGAGTTTAGTGGTGCTCAAGGCATTCCCCTCAGTCAATGCCGCCTACCTGGCGCAACAAGCCAACATCGGCGTATCGATTACCTCGATCTATAACAAACTCAATGGTCTTGAAACCGAGGTGCCGGCCGCGTTGGTGCAGGAAACGGCCACCGAGTTTGATCATCTGATGACGCAATTGAACGCGCCGTGCCAAGCCTTGTTGCCGGGCTACCGGGTCAAAATGTTGGATGGCAATTGTCTCGCCGGTACACAACATCGGCTGGCGGTGCTGCGCGACAAGAGTGCCGGCGCGTTGCCAGGCAAATCGCTGGTGATTTATGATCCCGGCCTGGAAATGGCAATTGACGTGCTGCCTTGTGAAGACGGCCACGCACAAGAGCGCTCGCTGCTCGATCGCGTCCAGGACAGCGTGCAAGCTGCGGACGTGTTCGTCATGGATCGCAATTTCTGCGTGCGCAGCCACCTGTTCAAGATCGCTGGCAAAGGCGGTTATTTCATCTGCCGGCATCACAAGCAGATGCCATGCCGGGCGCTGAGTGAACTGAAAAAGAGAGGAGAGACGGAAACGGGGACGGTGTATGAGCAATGGATTGAAGTGAGCGACGAGGAGGGCAACACAGCGAAGTGGCGCAGTATCATGGTCCGTCTCAACAAAGCCACCCGTGACGGCGACAAGGAACTCGTCATCCTGACCAATTTGCCGGAATCGGCTGCCGACGCCATCCGGATCAGCGATCTGTACCGCAAAAGATGGCGCATCGAGACGATGTTCCAGGAACTCGAATCCCACCTGCAGTCGGAGATCGATACACTGGGCTATCCCCAGGCGGCGCTCTTTGGATTTTGTGTCGCCCTGATCGCCTACAACGTCCTGGCAGTCGTCAAGGCGGCCTTGCGCCAGGTGCATGGCGAGGAAAAAATCAGAAATGAAGTGTCGGGCTATTACCTGGCAGGAGAAATCAGCAGAACGCATGAAGGCATGACCATCGTGGTGGATCCGGAAGAATGGGCGGTATTTCAAACCATGACACAGCAACTCTTTGTGGACGTACTCATACAGTTGGCGCAAAACGTACAACTCGAAAAATACAAAAAGCACCGCAGAGGGCCAAAGCTAAAAGCGCCGCCTCGCACGTCATCTAAAAACGAGCCGCATGTCTCGACTGCGAGGCTTCTGTTAAAGGCGAAAAACTCACCTTGAAAGGGCTGGTGCATGTCCCGTAATTGCAGGAATGTGCTCAGCCGACTAGTACCGCATCCAGTCAATTCTCCGTTAAAGAAAATCAATGAATTTTTCAATTGGCAATACACGAGAAGGCAGCATGGCAAGCTATGCAATGGCGAGCACATTCCACTAAAACTTCGAAACAGCCATGCGGGTTGGAACCTTATGTTTTTTCGTTTATTAATCAATGAAGTAATAATTTAAGCTCGTGGAAATTTTTCTTTTAAATCAATTGCTTAATCTAAATCTATAACACTCTCTATTGACCCGGCACGATTATGTCTTGAATATATTTGCTCATTTTCCCCTGTGGGGAAACGCTGTTCAATAGAGACTTCAGCGTGCCGGATCAATAGCGAGCGAGACGGTTTCGGCTTCGCATCCGTGTGGCATTTCGATATCGATTTCCTGTCTTGGTATCGATACAAAATTTGCGCAACAGTAGGCGTCAGTTTGATTTTGTAGATGTGTCCTGATTCTCAGTTCTCATAGAGCAGAAAATCGATCACCGATTAACCCCAAGCGCGCAATAATCCTACAGCTAAACCTTCCAGTGCAAAATCATCGCGCTGCAGTTCAACTCGGATTGGTTCGAAATCAGGATTCTCTGGCAATAGTTCAACCAAGGAGCCGGTCTTTTTGTAGCGTTTGACGGTCACGTCATCGCCCAAGCGAGCAATGATGATTTGCCCATTTTTTGCATTGTCGGCCTTTTTAACTGCAAGCAAGTCGCCATCCAATATGCCGGCATCTCGCATCGACATCCCGCGTACTTTCAACAAGTAATCCGGCTTTGCGGAAAACAGCGATGGATCTACGTTGTAGGTGGTTTCGATGTGTTCTTGCGCCAGAATTGGTGAGCCAGCAGCGACGCGGCCCACAAGCGGCAGATTCAATTGCATGTGCGATGGGTGCGGTAACGCCATTTGTTTACCGGCGAAGCGCTCCAAGCCTCGTTCCATACCGATGTCGCGCAAACGGATGCCTCGTGACGTTCCCGGCGAAATCTCGATTGCGCCTTTACGCGCCAATGCCTGCAGATGTTCCTCTGCGGCATTAACAGAACGAAAGCCTAATTCAGCGGCAATTTCCGCGCGGGTTGGCGGAAAACCGGTCTTTTCGATTGC
Source organism: uncultured Oxalobacteraceae bacterium (assembly GCA_966250375.1). Classification (GTDB taxonomy): domain Bacteria; phylum Pseudomonadota; class Gammaproteobacteria; order Burkholderiales; family Burkholderiaceae_D; genus CAMLDH01. The sequence goes on along the minus strand of CBINHE010000069.1, from coordinate 6,377 downwards.
ATCCTTGATCAGATTCAGGATTTGTTCTTGGCGAGCGGTAAGTTTAATCATGGGCTTGGCCTTGCGAAAATGACAGTTCAATGCTGGTTTTATGCACAGCATGTATTTTTGTACAGTATTTTTGGAAACGCAAGCAAATTTACGGTTTAATTTATATCGTCAGCTCCGTAGCCAAAAAAAGCAGTAAGCAATTGAATGCGTTGAATTTTTCGGTACTTCAGCGTATAGTTGCGGGTTTTCCTCTTCCCACACTCGTCTTGACGCCGAGGTGGGCGATTTTTCAATCAGTCCAAAAGGAGCTTACATGCGTCATTATGAAATCGTATTTATCGTCCATCCGGATCAAAGCGAGCAAGTGCCTGCAATGATCGAACGCTACAAAGGCATCGTCACCGCTCGCGGCGGCAAGGTGCATCGCGTTGAGGACTGGGGCCGTCGCCAGATGGCTTACATGGTCCAGAAACTTGCAAAAGCCCACTATGTCTGTCTGAATATCGAGTGCGACAGCGAAACGCTGGCCGAAATCGAAACCGGCTTCAAGTTCAACGATGCAGTTTTGCGCCACCTCACCGTCAAGATGAAGAAGGCCGAAACCACACCGTCGCCGATGATGAAGGTTGTGCAGAAAGAAGATGCTGCCAAGAGCCATCGTACTGAGGCGCCAGCTGCTTGATTTCGTGATTCATTGTGTTAAGCCAGGAGTGTGAATCAGCTTCGAATCATTGCGAGCATTGCCGAGCGCGACGTATTGCGCTATACGCCGGCAGGTATCCCAATTGTGTCAGCCAAGTTGCTGCACAGCTCGCAACAACTAGAAGCAACCGTCCAGCGATTGGTCGAATTTGAAATGAGTGCGCTCGCCGCAGGTGAAATTTCAGGTCGATTAAACCAAGTCGAATTAGGCGAGATATTTCAGTTCACAGGATTTTTGGCGCGCAAGAGTCGCAATAGCAAAAGCCTCGTATTTCACATCACTGATTTCGAGACACCCAATTTAGATACAGTTTAGATACAGGAGCCAAAAATGGCATTCGGTAAAAAATTCGATAAAAGCAAGCTCAAGCAAAAACGCCAACAGCAAAACCCATTGTTCAAGCGCAAGAAGTTCTGTCGTTTCACAGCAGCACACGTCGCGCAAGTAGATTACAAAGACGTGGATACGCTGAAGGATTTTGTTCAGGAAAACGGCAAGATTATGCCAGCACGTCTAACAGGTACTAAAGCGCATTACCAGCGTCAAGTGGACACCGCAATCAAACGCGCACGCTTCCTCGCGTTGCTGCCGTACACTGACCTGCATAACGCGTAATTGACGACTGAAAATAGGAGAAAAACATGCAAGTTATTCTGTTGGAAAAAGTCGTTAATCTCGGCAATCTCGGTGAAGTCGTTCGTGTCAAAGACGGTTATGCTCGCAACTTCCTGATCCCGCAACGCATGGCACGTCGTGCGACGACTGCTGCTGTCGCTGAATTCGAAGCAAAGCGCGCTGAACTGGAAAAAGCAGCCGCCGAAAAACTGGCAGCCGCACAAGCACAAGGCGAAAAATTGAGCGGACTGACCGTTCAGATTCCGCAGAAGTCCGGCGTCGATGGTCGTTTGTTCGGTTCCGTCACGAACTTCGATATTGCCGAGGTGCTGACCAAGCAGGGCTTCCCGGTTGAAAAAGCACAGATTCGCATGCCGCAAGGCCCGCTCAAAATCGTTGGTGATCACGCTGTTTCCGTTGCATTGCATACGGATGTCGTGGTGGATGTCACGGTTGCTGTGCTGGGCGAGCATGCTTAATACTGCCCATCTGCACTAAGAAAAAAGGCTGGGGTTTCCCGGCCTTTTGTTTTTTATGGACTCCTATTGTCATTATGTGGTGCCTGCTTCGCACATTGTAATGACCTCGGCTTCGCACCGAACAGCATCTAACCATTTTTAACATTGTTAAATCCAAGGATCACTCATCAATGTTTGCGTATAGGCAGCGATACTTGTGCTATGCGCTGCGCCGTAAGTATTCAAACTGAAAATTGCAGAAGTAAACATTGCATAGGGGTGGAGAGGGGGCAAATAGCCATGGCCCGTCTTGGCCTGCGTGTTGAACGATATATATCCGCCACTGACTTGAGCAGAAATTAAGTTGATGTACCCATAACGAAAACTAGCAGCAGTGGAATATTCCGCTTCGTTCAATTCTGTTGCGTAGGGTGAGCAGGTATAATTCGCGCCATGAATAATCGCTCCGACCCACAAATCGATTCTCTCCGTGTTCCGCCGCATTCGATTGAGGCAGAGCAGTCCGTACTAGGTGGATTGTTGCTGGACAACGCCGCATGGGACAGAATCGCGGATTTCGTGCGTGAAGATGACTTCTATCGCTACGATCACCGCATCATTTTTCAGCACATCGTCAAGCTGATCAACAATTCGCGCCCGGCCGACGTCATTACGGTGTACGAATCACTGACCGGGACCGGCAAGGCCGATGAGATAGGCGGCTTGTCTTATCTGAATGCACTCGCGCAGAACACGCCATCCGCCGCCAATATCCGCCGCTATGCGGAGATCGTGCGTGACCGCGGTGTGCTGCGCAAACTGATCACGGTATCCGACGAGATTTCCGGCCAGGCGTTCAGCCCGCAAGGCAAGGAAGTCAAACAAATGCTGGATGAAGCCGAATCCAAGATTTTCGCGATTGCGGAAGAGGGCGCACGCGGCGCACAAGGCTTTCAGGAAATCCAGCCCTTGCTGACGCAAGTGGTCGAGCGTATCGACGAGTTGTATAACCGCGACAATCAGAATGATATTACGGGTGTGCCGACCGGCTTTGCCGATCTTGATCGCATGACATCTGGCTTGCAACCGGGCGATCTGATTATTGTGGCCGGCCGTCCTTCGATGGGTAAGACCGCATTCTCGGTCAATATCGGTGAAAACGTCGCAATTGATAGCGGCCTGCCGGTCGCGGTGTTCTCGATGGAAATGGGCGGTGCGCAGCTTGCGATGCGTATGCTGGGCTCGGTCGGGCGACTCGATCAGCACCGACTGCGTACTGGCCGCCTAGCCGATGAAGACTGGCCGCGGCTGACCCATGCGATTCAGAAAATGAATGATGCACAACTGTATATCGACGAGACGCCAGCCTTGAGTTCGATTGAATTGCGCGCACGGTCACGACGCCTGTCGCGCCAATGCGGCAAGTTAGGCTTGATCATCATCGATTACCTGCAATTGATGTCGGCTAATTCTGCAGGAGAAAACCGCGCGACCGAAATTTCCGAAATTTCGCGAAACTTGAAAGGTCTAGCGAAAGAACTCAATTGCCCCGTAATTGCATTGTCGCAGTTGAACCGTTCCCTGGAACAGCGTCCCAACAAACGTCCGGTGATGTCCGACCTGCGTGAATCCGGCGCGATCGAGCAGGATGCCGACGTGATCTTGTTCATCTATCGCGACGAGGTTTACAATCCCGACTCGCCGGACAAGGGCACCGCAGAAATCATTATCGGCAAACAGCGTAACGGGCCGATCGGCGCAGTGCGCTTGACCTTCCTTGGTCAGTATACGAAGTTCGATAATTACACCGGCAGCGCGGCGCTTTACCAGGGTGACTGATTGCAGACTGCGATATGTTCGATGGTTCATTGCAATGCCGGTTTCACAGCGACCGTTTCAAGCAGCGCAATATATTCAAGAGATTCAATGCTTTAACTTTAAGAGAGAACGACAATGTTTGGACGACTGATGCCTACCGAGGGCAAATTCTTTGACCTTTTCATTCAGCACGCCGACTTGTGCGTCAAGGGCGCAAAAGAAATGGTAGCGCTGATGACGAATTTCGACGACCTCGAAAATCGCGTGCATGCGATCGAAGGAATCGAAAAGCAGGCCGATAAAGTCACGCACAATACGATCGAGCTGCTGCACAAGACCTTTATTACGCCGCTGGACCGTGATGACATCCATCAACTGATTACGCGCATGGATGATATTCTCGATTTGCTGGAAGACGCTGCGCAAACGATGTCGCTATACGACATCAAGGCGATTACGCCAGAGGCTAAACGCCTGGCTGAACTGTGTCTGGGGTGCACCGAAAAAGTAAAGGCGGCAGTAGGCCTGTTGCATAACATGGACAATTCGCGCGACATTTTGACGATTTGTGCGGAAATCGATCGCCTCGAATCGGATGCTGATCATGTAATGCGCGCCGCAATGTCCAAGTTGTTCCGCGATGAGCCGGACGTGCGCAATCTGATCAAGCTGAAGGCTATTTACGAGATTTTGGAGACTGTCACCGATCGTTGCGAAGACGTCGCCAATATCATCGAAGGCATCATTGTCGAAAACGCTTGAGACGTCTGCAATCCCTAGTCTCCTTCTCTACGACGCCGGTGCGCCGCAGTGCGTGTCGATGCGCTCGTCCTTCGGCGCAATAAAAAAATAAAGTCTCTATTGCAATTGAACTGAACAAGACAAAAAAAACATGCATACCCTCCAGATCAGCATCTACGTCCTCGCCCTCCTGATTGCGCTGGCCCTGCTGTTTGACTTCATGAATGGCTTTCATGATGCCGCGAACGCAATTGCAACGGTCGTGTCGACCGGCGTACTCAAACCTCAGTCGGCTGTGGCGATGGCGGCGCTGTTTAACTTCGTCGCGATCTTTGTATTTCAGTTGAAAGTGGCGACAACTGTCGGCAAGGGTACGATTGATCCGATGGTGGTGGATCATTATGTTGTCTTTGGTGCGCTGGTCGGTGCGATTTTCTGGAACCTGTTGACTTGGTATTACGGCATTCCTTCATCGTCCTCCCATGCATTGATTGGTGGCCTGATTGGCGCCGCAGTTGCCAAAGCAGGCACCGGATCACTGGTTTCCTCCGGCCTGATCAAAACAATTTCATTTATCGTACTGTCGCCGTTGCTCGGCTTTATCTTTGGTTCGATCATGATGGTGCTGGTGTCGTGGCTGTTTGTGCGGTCCACGCCACGCCGCGTGGACAAGTGGTTCCGCCGCATGCAGCTGGTGTCTGCGTCGATGTATAGTCTCGGACACGGCGGCAATGATGCACAAAAGACGATGGGTATCATTTGGATGCTGTTGATCGCCGCAGGTTATTCGACATCCAGCGATCCATTGCCATGGTGGGTGATCGTCAGTTGTTACTGTGCGATCAGTCTTGGCACCTTGTTCGGCGGCTGGCGCATCGTGAAGACGATGGGGCAGAAAATCACGAAACTGAAACCGGTCGGCGGCTTCTGCGCGGAAACCGGTGGCGCAATCACGCTGTTTCTTGCGACTGCACTTGGCATTCCCGTGTCGACGACCCATACCATTACGGGCGCAATCGTCGGTGTCGGTTCATCGCGCAAAATGTCTGCAGTCCGTTGGGGCGTTGCGGGCAACATCGTGTGGGCATGGGTGTTGACGATTCCTGCGTCGGCATTTGTGGCCGCGATTGCGTGGTGGATTGGAACCAAGATTTTTTAATACCAATCTGAACCCATAATCCTAGATTCGGCAGTTGACCGCTTACTTTTGCCAGGAAAGTCGCATGAACATTGACTTTCTTTTGCTCGATAGCGTTCATCAATTGGGTGAGAGCGCTACAGGCCGTAGCAGGGGGTGAGCAGGGGTTTCAGACAACATGGTGAAGCAGGGGTCGTGCAGCATGCTGCACGCCTGCGTAACGGCATCGCCTTGCAAGGCGATGCTCCTTCTGTCTGCCTGCGAACGATCGCATGCGATCCGCCTGCGTAGCAGTACTGGCTTGCAAGCCAGTACGCGTCCTGCAAGGACGATTGCACCCTTGCAGGGCGCATGTTCGCTTGCAAGCGAACATCGTTTCGCAGGCGTGGCAAAGGAGTATTGCCTTGCAAGGCAATACCGCTGCGCAAGCGTGGAGCAGTGCTCCACGAAACCCCTGCTTCACTTTTTCCGGCCCTCTGGCGGTGGAGCGGGGAATTCAGGCGACATGTCGCCTGCCCGCGCAACAGTGTCCCCCTGCAAGGGAACACTCCTGCCCTACAGGGCCATAGGCGTTGCTTCTCCTATTGGAATACAGTCTGCGTCGTCCGGCCTCACCCTCAATCCCTTTCCACGAAGTGGAGAGGGAAGCTATTTGCACCCTTCTCCCGCAAGCGGGAGAAGCGATGGGGAGTCAAAGCACTGCTTTGACGGATGGCGCCTAGCCAGAGAGCCGGAAAAATGCACACTCGCACCTGTCCAACTGCCGAATCTCGGATAATAAAAAAAGCCTGCTTGTTGAAGCAGGCTTTTTTATGTGCGGTAAAGTGGACCCAACGGTCAAGACATTCTTTTCCAGAATTTAAGCTGCGGTCTTGATACCATCCGCAGCTGAACAGCGCTGCCCTGTTCTTCC
>CBINHE010000068.1:0-21784 GCA_966250375.1 uncultured Oxalobacteraceae bacterium | reverse complement strand
TTGACAGGGAAAATTGCCGCTCAGTTCTGTCAGTTATCTCCTAAATACTCAGTAGATGCCGGCTAGATTGCTTGTCTCAACATGGAAGCCACAATTCTGCTCTACTCGCTGTTATATATCTTAACTGCCATGTCGACGAAGTCTTCCGGTGCAGCGCCCGCTTCCACCTCCAGATGAAACTGGATTTGGGTAGCATCATCCGGAATCTGCTGCAACCCGATAAACCCGTTGTTCCGTACAGCTATACCTGCACTATAGAGCTTCGCCATGCAACCGCCTGTATAGACGAAGCTGGGAATGCCTAATTCCCTTATCATGGTAACGTTCGCATACGCTCTTGGATCCCCTGAGGCTTGGCAGTGCATGTAGCCTGTCAAATACAGCGGACGACGCCCTGGCACCGACGCAAGATCGAGATAGACCAACTGCATACCGACACTACCGCTTAAGCTCCATGTATTTTCGTAAGCGAGGGTGGTAAGACGAAACTCCAGGGGATTGCGCCAACTTCCGGACTGGCAGGACAGGGCCAACCCGGTCGCATCCCGCGCGATCATGCCATTGTCGCTGCAGGGGGTATTTTTCACGACTGTCTGGTTCAACTTCACAAGATTGGCAGTCAGCATGCCGGACATCAGGAGATTGCCGTTCTGGTCGACCGCCAGTCCAGCCCAGGATGTACCGTTCCAGCTAAAGGCGCGGCCCAGCGCGGTCACCATGCATACATCCCCAACATTGTTGCCGATTATCGGAAGATCGGCATACGCCGCTACCGGATCTTTCCAGAAGCCCGATCCCTGACGCTTCCACACGCCCTCTTGGCAGCTCAGCACCTGGCCGGATGCATCGACAGCGATCTTGCCGGTGCCGCTGGCGACAGTGCAGCGCGGATCCGTCGCATCGTTTTCGATTGCCTGTGCGTTTGTGCCCGGCACCATGTGTATCGGCGCGTTCATCTGGTTCAGTTCCGGCCGTTCCGGCACGGCATTGCGGTATAAAAATTCCGTGGACAATTGATCGGGACCGTCGTAAAACAGGCTTGATACCAGATGACCGCCGTCATTGGCGCTGGCGCCCGTCAGTACCGTCGTGCTGCCGCATGCCACATTCCGGTAACTGGTGGTGGTCAGCTCCCACGAAGCGCCGCGCGCCGTGCCCGGCACCGCAGCGCTGATGTAGCCGCCGCCTTGGCCGGCGAGTATCGCCACCATTGGAATGTCCCGATCCGGGATCGCCATTCCCCCATAGGTCGCAACCAGGGTGTCAAGCTTGCCGGACATGGGTTGCCGGACGAGGGCGCACGGTGTCTGGTTGAAGGCGTTGGTACTGGAAAAACTGTTTGACAGGAAGCCGCCTGCTTTCAGTTGCGCGATCGTGATCGTAGCGGTCGTGCCGCCGGCGGTACTGGCCATCAGGTCCGCATAGTTGGCCGAGATGTACTTGCTTGCCGCATTTACCACTTGCTCCTGGTGCCGCGCGGTCTGCTGTTCCTTTACATCGTCCAGGGAGGAGTTGATCATCGCGGACACCCCCACCAGCAACATCGTGGCGATGGCCAGCGCTCCCATGGTTTCAATGACCGTCATGCCTTGCTGCGTGCGATTCATGCGCATGGCTATCTCCTCAATTGCTTGCCGCCATCCGCACCGGGCTTCCATCGGAATGGCCACAGTGGATGGAGGCGGCCGCCCGATGCCGATGTTTCCGAAGCTTGTCCACGACAATCACGGAAGTCACGATTTGATTCGCCGCATCTGGTCTTCTACTCACTGTATATCCTAAGCAGGAGGTTAGCGAAGTCTCCCGATGCGCTGCCCGGATCCATATGAAGCTGGAGTTGTGTGACATTCTCCGGGATCTTCTGCAAACCGAGATGCGTGAGGTTCTGTACCTCTACACCAGCACTTCCGAGCTGTGAGAGGCAGCCGCCTGCATAGGCGATGGTGGTACCTGCTGCATCCTGCATCTCGGCGTATGTAAACGCTGGCGCAGGCCCCGACGCATTGCAGGTGGTGTAGCCTGTCAAATACAGCGGATGAGCCCCTGGCAGCGACGCAAGGTCGATCGTGACATTCCGCACGCCGTCGCTGGGGCTTAGTTCCCATCCCATGAAGTAAACGAGGTTGGTAGGACGAGCCGTCAGGGGACTGCGCCAACTTCCGGACTGGCAGGACAGGGTCAACCCGGTCGCATCCCGCGCGATCATGCCATTGTCGCTGCAGGGGGTATTATTCACGACTGTCTGGTTCAATTTCACAAGATTGGCAGTCAGCATGCCGGACATCAGAAGATTGCCGTTCTGGTCGACCGCCAGTCCAGCCCAGGATGTACCGTTCCAGCTAAAGGCGCGGCCCAGCGCGGTCACCATGCATACATCCCCAACATTGTTGCCGATTATCGGAAGATCGGCATACGCCGCTACCGGATCTTTCCAGAAGCCCGATCCCTGACGCTTCCACACGCCCTCTTGGCAGCTCAGCACCTGGCCGGATGCATCGACAGCGATCTTGCCGGTGCCGCTGGCGACAGTGCAGCGCGGATCCGTCGCATCGTTTTCGATTGCCTGTGCGTTTGTGCCCGGCACCATGTGTATCGGCGCGTTCATCTGGTTCAGTTCCGGCCGTTCCGGCACGGCATTGCGGTATAAAAATTCCGTGGACAATTGATCGGGACCGTCGTAAAACAGGCTTGATACCAGATGACCGCCGTCATTGGCGCTGGCGCCCGTCAGTACCGTCGTGCTGCCGCATGCCACATTCCGGTAACTGGTGGTGGTCAGCTCCCACGAAGCGCCGCGCGCCGTGCCCGGCACCGCAGCGCTGATGTAGCCGCCGCCTTGGCCGGCGAGTATCGCCACCATTGGAATGTCCCGATCCGGGATCGCCATTCCCCCATAGGTCGCAACCAGGGTGTCAAGCTTGCCGGACATGGGTTGCCGGACGAGGGCGCACGGTGTCTGGTTGAAGGCGTTGGTACTGGAAAAACTGTTTGACAGGAAGCCGCCTGCTTTCAGTTGCGCGATCGTGATCGTAGCGGTCGTGCCGCCGGCGGTACTGGCCATCAGGTCCGCATAGTTGGCCGAGATGTACTTGCTTGCCGCATTTACCACTTGCTCCTGGTGCCGCGCGGTCTGCTGGCCCTTTACATCGTCCAGGGAGGAGTCGATCATCGCGGACACCCCTAGCAGCAACATCGTGGCGATGGCCAGCGCTCCCAATGTGTCAATGACCGTTATGCCTTGCTGCGTGCGATTCATGCGCATATGGCTACCTCCTCAATTGTCCTCAATGGCATGCCGCCATAATGAAAACTACTACCGTTTCTAATGGGCATTGGCATTAGAAAATATTTTGCAGGGTAGATGGAGTCTGCAGCAATATTACCCATCTGAAATGTTGCCGTAAATCACTTTTATCATCTCATAGTTTCCCTCAACATTCATCAACAAACCGCACGACGAATACGCGAAAACGCAACTCTGCTCGTGCGCAATATTGCCAAAATGTTAACGTTTCACGACAATAGAGCCATGCAAGCCGGTACGGCAAACTGCGCGCTGGTGCGCTCCCGCGCTTGTTTTTCCCCTTGACGATGAGCCCCTGAAAGAAGCCGCAACGCATGTCAGCGATGCCGGCAGCCATCCAATCCGGATGCCGGCTACCAGATCCAGCATGGAGGGGGGAGGTGGAACTACCCGGTGCAAGCTTCCACATACAGACAACAGGCACATTTAAATCCAAAAGAAAACGACATCCTCATGCTGAATAGTTTGGATCAAAGACATTTGATGCACTGCTTGGAAAGGAAGGGGTTTTGCGATGCTTTACATTGAACTGTTTCCCGCGCATCTGCGCTTGGTAGAAACCGCCAACGAGTCGCGGATCGACTTCCGGCTTCTTCATTGCTCCTGAATCACGTTCGCTAGTCCACACATCATGTCCTTCCACCCTCGCCTATCATTCTCGTGGCCTCTATACCTCCTCGGTCTCCTTTGCGGTACAAGAGGCCGTGAGCAAGCGCGAGCCGAGCTCGTCCATCGCTCTACGGCAGGTAATGCACGTTTGAAAACGCGAGAGTACCTTGCACCGGTTCTCCATCAAAGGCAGGCAACCAAATATCAGGAAAACAGCTTAAACCAGACTTCACACCAGAGCAGGCAGCTTGGCGAAATGGGATGCTCGATCACCTCCTGTCTGAATATTGAAGACATTCTCGCCACCACGTACCAGCAGATTCGTGAGTTGATGGACGTCGAGGTATTTGCGGCAGGGGTACAGCAACCAGGTCAGGAGCATATTGATTTTCGTTTCTCTCTTGCCAGGAACAAGTGTAGCGAACCCTTTCACCTTGACATGCAGGAAGCAAATCATCCTGCGGTACAGTGCATTTTGCTCCAGCGTGAAATATGCATTCATAGCGTGAGTGGCGCAGAAACTCTTGAATTCAAGGAGCTGCAAAAGATGCGCCTGCTCCAGGCAGAATCCGGTGCGACCGCATTGCCGGTCCGCTCCGCGCTCTGTGTCCCATTGAACTTAAAAAACAACAGGCGCGGCGTTCTCTGCCTCTACAGTTCAAATTCGCACGCCTACCAGCACTTTGACGTTGCGATGTTGCAAATATTGGCGGGCTATGTCGCGGTCGCGCTTGATAACGCCGAGGCATATCTTCAGCTGCAAAAGGCGCAGCAGCAGCTGGCCCTGAAACACCAAGGGCTTGAGAATGCCTATCGGTCGCTGGAGGAAGTCAGCCTCACTGACCCGCTAACCGGCCTGCGCAACCGACGCTTCCTGCAGCAGCAACTTGATGCAGATATCGCAATCACCATGCGGCAGCATGAAGAATGGAAGAAGGCTGGCAATACGCCGCAAGCACCAGATATCGATCTGGTGTTCTTCCTGGTTGACATCGATCATTTCAAATCGGTCAACGATCAGTATGGCCACGCTGCCGGCGATATGGTGTTGATTCAGATGCGCGATCGGCTTGAGAAGGTATTCCGGGAATCCGATTACCTGGTCCGCTGGGGCGGCGAAGAGTTTCTGGTCGTTGCCCGTGCCACCAGCCGGACCAAGGCTGAACAGCTTGCCGAACGTATTCGGCACACCATTGCCGGTACGCCCTTTGCGCTTGGCGGAGAACGGTATCTGTCTAAAACATGCTCGGTAGGCTTCACCTGCTTTCCATTCCTGCCGGAGCATCCCGGGTTCATGTCCTGGCAACAGACCGTAGAAATCGCGGATCACGGCCTGTACACCGCCAAGCGCAGTGGACGCGATGCCTGGGTCGGGTTGCACGGCACCGAAAGCACCGTTATTGAGCGCGGCCCAGAACAACTAGTCGCTAGCGTAACGAAGACTTTGGAGAGCGGCGGATTGCGGCTGTCAAGCAGCATTCCCTTGCCCTCCCTCCAACTCGCCTCCCCTGCGCAGGCATGCAATGAACTGCCCTCTCCTTGTGCGTCGCACGAGGATACCAACGTCCTACCCAATAGCCATCTCGATGGCTTGAACCCCTGCGAGCGCCGGACGGTCGGCCGCGCGACTCATTCTTTAACCGTTCCACTGGAGGTCATTAAATAATGAAAGAAATGGTGAGATTCATGCGCGGCGTGGCAATCCGCTGGCAACTGCGAAGCCTTGATGAACAGGCAGCAAACATTCTGGAGGCGCGAAACAATGCACTGCTCCGGCTTATGCAAATTCAGCAGGAGCGCGAAGTAAAGGCATTCGAGCTGCAGCAGCACAATGCACGGCGGCACATCAGTCCAACGGCCGCTTCTGAGGGAAATTTGCTGCGTCAGAACAATACCAATCCGAAGCTATGACGTGACATGAAGCCATGACGTGACATGAAAACGTGTCTTTTTCCGTCTGGCTGTTTCGGTGTTCCAGTGCCCCCCTCCTCGTTTGTGCCTTCAAGCTAAGCAGGTAGACAAAAGTTTTGTGACATAAATCTGAAAACTGCGATGCCTTTGAAATAGGCAGGAAAACGTTCAACGGGCACTGTTCGAGCTCCCTCCCCTTCAAGGGGGCGTAGCAGGGAATTCGGATCGCATGCGATCCGCCTGAGTAACGGTATTGCCTTGCAAGGCAATACTCCTTTCCCACGCCTGCGCAACGGTGTCGAGTCTGTCAAGCCAACTGTGTAACTCATTTTTCAAAGCATAGATAAAGGTACCCGATCTTCTCCTAACATGATCTGAAAAGACTGCAAAGCTGGCTTCCAGTTTTGGATGGTTTTCCAGTTTTTTGAGGCCTCCCTGATAGCGACAAACAAGCCTTTGAGAGCGGCGTCGTCATTGGGAAAAATACGTCTGTTGCGGGTGAATTTCCGTAGCACCATGTTCATGGATTCAATGGCATTGGTGGTGTAGACGATCTTGCGAATGGCCGGCATAAACTGGAAGAATGGAATAATGTTGTCCCAATGGTTGCGCCACAGACGCACGACCGATGGATAGGGCTTGCCCCATTGCGCTTCCAAGGCATCAAGTTCACGCGCGGCTTCGTCCGCGGTGGCCGAGCGGTAAATGCGCTTGAGCGCGCTCACTAATGCCCGGCAATCCTTGTCGCTGACATAGCGCAGACTGGCGCGTACCAGATGCACGATGCACAGTTGCGTCAAGGCTTGGGGGAACACGCTTTGCACCGCGCCAGGCAACCCTGTGAGGCCATCCCATAAAGCCGCCTTGCGGCAGCATAATTCATGCGCCTCCCTCCACGATTGCATGAGTAGTGAACGGAGGCAGTCGGCACCATTTCCCGGGAAGCGGATGGCAGGGCAATAATTTTCCGCGAAGGACAAACCGGCCCACGCTTGTCTTCGCTATATTTCGAGCCTGGTCAGATTTTGCAGCCGCTCGATACTGACAGGCAGCTCCGACAAGGGGTTTCCAGACAAGATCAGACTTTTCAGCCGAGATAGCTTGCCAATACTTTCAGGCAATCGACTGATCAAATTATCCCGTAGCTCCAGAACTTCGAGCTTGGACAGATTGCCGAGATCGTCAGGCAACGCATCAATATCGTTGGCGGACGCCTGCAAGCCTTCCAAATTCTTTAGTCCACCTATACCATCGGGGAACTGCTGCAATGCGTTCTTCTCCACATCCAGCCATACGAGGCTCTGCAACTCGCCCACAACCCAGGGCAACTCCGTGATCGCGTTCTCCCATAGACTCAGTTCGCGCAAGTTATGCAAATTCCCGAGCTTGGCGGACAGGGCTATCAATTGGTTCCCGCCAAGGTGCAATTCCTTCAATTTTGACAAATTCGTAATTGGCTCGGAGAGCGAGGACAGCTTGTTTTGCTCCAAGTTGAGGCACTTGAGATTGGTCAGCTGAGCAATCTCGGCCGGTATATTCTCAAGTCTATTGCGGTGCAAATAAAGCGTTTCCACCTGCTGCATGGCGTCGAACTCGCTCTTGATCACCTTACGCAAATCGCCTGAATTCAGATGCAGCCTGCTCAAGTTTAACGGCATGGCGTTATCTGCCTTTTGTTGCCATTTACGTATACAGATTCTTGCGCTCGTTACCTGCAGGCTTTCTCCGCCGGGGAGCCGGTTGCGCGTTGAATGATCGCCTGCTACAGGGTACGTAGCGGGCGCGCCCTGCTCCGCATCAGGCTTGGCGGAAGATCGCGACGTATTGGTTGCCGAGCCGGCAGAGGCTGGACCTGTTGTTTCCGACGTGAGCGGAAATAAAATGCGACTGCCTAATGCGGGGATATCCATGTGAATGAGTAATTCTGTTAATTGTTGTTACCCTGAAAGGGTGTTCCCTCTTTGAGATGCAGATGGGATTGCCTATAAGTGGCACCTATTAAATATAAAGTTCCATTACATTCGAGGTAATTTAAGAGCAGGAGAATAACTTGCGGTCCTTCCTGCAAACTTCAACTCTGCGAGACTTTTCGTGACAGACGGTTTGCCTGACAAGGCCGAGCTCTTTGTCCGGCATCCCGCCCGCTACGCCCCAATAATCGGGAAGTTAGGCGGTTTTCGGGAAAGAAAATACCCCCTTGCGCCGCGCTAGCGGGATGCAGTGCAAGGCGCCCCGAGCGACGTGTGGCGAGCCACACTAGCGAGGGGCAACGCAGCAATGCGCCCGCCAGCGCGGCGCAAGGGGGTATTTTCTTTTCAGGAAATCGCCTTATCCCGTACACGTTCCTAAATGCCTTTTTCAAACCGCCAGCGACACCGCCGGCCCTTCAAGCGCCGCTCAATTCGATCATTCCAACCGGTTGCACCCGGCTATGCTGGGTGAGTTCAGAAAAAGAAAAGACGGGTACCGAAAAAAATTCCTCTTCGATCAATTTGCGGACAACACGGCGAATATCGGCCGCAGTAACCAGAATCGGCGGTGATGCCGGCGTACCGCTGGTACCGGATAATTCGCCCAAACGATCGAGAATTTCCTGTTCGACCTCTGGATCGAGATCGAGATACGTCCCCTGACTTGTTTGCCGAATCGCCCCACGCAGTTTTTCCTCCAGTTCTGGCGACAGGAGAACAACTTCGATCAAACCGTCGCGTGACGCTTCATGACAAAGCTGGCGCTTGAATGCGAGCCGCACGTAATCTGCCACAACGTCCGGATCCCGTTCTTTTTGGGCCCATTCCAGCGTCGACTCCAGAAGCAGACGAGCATTTCGAAGAGAGATGCCCTCACGCACCAACCGTTGCACCACTTCAGCCAAGCGCGGCAACGTGACTGTCTTGGAAAGCTCTCGTCCTAACTCCGGACACATGCGCTCTGCCCAGCGTGTAAAGCGCTGCACTTCGTGTACGCCGACGAACATCTGACAGTTCCTTAGCATCTCGACTTTGATATCCTCGGCGAATACGGACTCCCATGGCATATAGCGTATCCCGGCTGCTTTCAGCTGATCCGGCTTGTTCTCCGTCCAGACACGGTGACGACGACTTCCCGCAACTGTTTCCTCCTCAACCGTGAACCCAAGTTCCATCATGCGTTGGGCGCTTTCCGTGGTGGCGACCCAGCCGAGCCGCATTTCATCATTCAGCAGCGGCACCTCCGCCAGCAGGAACTGAATCCTGTCCGGCGGCACCGTCCCATGAAATTGAAAGGAAATAGGCTGCAGGTCGGGGATGCCGCTATGTTCCAGCATTCTGTTGCGCATGATGCGAACCGAATTAGAGATGGTTTCGGCTGCCGGTGTATTGCGCATCGTTTCAGGCATGCGAACAATGAATGGCAGGGTGGCATCGAAACTGGTGAGATCGACGATCTGCGCATTGGCCTTGTCCTTTGCTCCTTGCTTCACCTTTTCGGTAGCCTCCACTAGCGGTTTAAGCACCCCGAGAGAACCTATTCCGATAAGCAACAGGGCAAGCAGTATGAAGATGGTCGTCGGCATGCCCGGAATGAAAGCGAATAAAAACATGGACATACTTGCCGTCAACAAGGCCTTGGGCTCTCTGAAAAGATCCTTGACGATATCCTGCCCCACATTGCTGAGATTCTGTCCTTCTTTTGCCTCATCTCCCGCGACCCGGGTTGTGATCATGCCGGCAGACAGAGAGATCAGCAAAGCGGGAATCTGGGCAATCAATGCGTCGCCGATTGACAGAATCGAATAGAGACCCACGGCACGCCCGAGTTCCATGTCAAGCTGGAACATCCCGATGCAGATTCCGCCGATCAGGTTGATTGCCACGATGAAGATACTGGCGATGGCATCACCTTTTACATACTTCATCGCGCCATCCATTGCGCCGTGCAACTCACTCGCTTTCGAAAGTTCGGCTCGTTTCGCCTTGGCCTGGTCTGGCGTTAATATGCCGGATCTCAAGTCGCTGTCGATTGACATCTGTTTACCAGGCATACCATCCAGAGAAAAGCGTGCCGCCACCTCAGAAACCCGCTCCGACCCTTTTGTGATCACTAGAAATTGCACGACCGTCAGGATCAGAAATATCACCAGACCGACAACCAAATTGCCGCCCACCACAAAATTACCGAAGGTTTCAATGATGTGGCCGGCATCGGCCTGCAGCAGGATAAGTCGAGAAGTGGCCACCGACAACGAAAGGCGGAACAGCGTGGTGAGTAACAGTACTGCCGGGAAGGTCGTAAAACCCGTCGCTCCCGGCACATACATCGCCACAACCACCAATAGACCTGATATGCAAAGATTGCATGCAATCAGTATGTCTATCAGCCAGATCGGCATCGGCAGAACCAGCATGAATACAATCGCGATCACGAACATTGCAGCAAATACTTCAGCGCGTTTAGCCGCGCCCGCAGTGAATTTGTTGATTCGCGTGAGCAGTTTGAAGATTGAGGCGTATTTATTCATTGCCAGATCCTATCGAGTCTGATGTTGCGGGTGCAAAAGCATCTACCTTTATTCCGGCGCGGCACAGTACTCTTTCCGTCCATTCCCTACACTCCGCCTTTTTCAAGATGCTGAGCGTTGGGGTATTCAATGGCATGGACAGCTCCACTGCAGCATAGGCCGCCATCAATACCAGGTGTTCTTCTTCCGGCCAGATACGCAAGCAGCCCCGAGCAAGCAGGTCGGCCAGCTCAAACTGGCCTACGCTCAGATGTCCCCAGATCAAACCTATTGCCAAGGTCAGCTCGTCCGATAACGCCGTTTTAGGTTTAATGATCGTTCTCATGGCTTCTTTACAGTCTCTGGTTTGACATTCAACTCTTCCTCTGTCATGCGCATTTGCTGCCACCGCAACCGCAGCTGCACCGCATTGTCCACGACCGCAATGGCATCCATGCATTCGCTGCGGTCTTTTTCGTCCAATGTGAGTGCGTGAGCAATCAGCTTTTTCTGGAGCATACGCATGCCCGGCACGGGATCGCTCATCCAGACCGGATTGGCGACTGTCAGCAACGTGCCAAGGAAATTCGTCAGCGGCGCGATCGCCGGGTTCTCCTCGTTGAATGCGTGGAATATTGGCGTAGTCGAATCGACCTGCGGCGTTTGATCCTTCGCTATCGGTATCTCGATGGGATCAAATGGCATGGGGGGGACGTTATCGCCGATGTAGCGTGAACGCCGCGATGGCTCGCTGGGATTGATCGCTTCGATCTTGGATCTCTTTTGCGTACTCATGTCAGCAACTCCTGTGCGAAACTCAAATCGTTGTTTGACAGGAGCAGTTCCCCCTGTGAGAAATGAGGGGTATACAGCCGTCTTACCACATACCAGCTCCCATCGAGCAGTTGTGCCGGCAACCATGCTCCATAGCGCGCCATGTTCCGCGAACGCTTGCGTAGAACCTCCTCGGCCCGAACCTGCCTGCCTCGCTCGGGCTCAAAGCCCAAAGCGACGAGTAGATTATCGTCCATCGGATACACCAGCAATTGCATCCCGCTGGATGTCTTTCGAGTCGCCACCATTTTTTCGGAGTTGGCTTTTTCAGCCGCTTCAGTTAACAGCTCTTCCAGATTTTCCATATCTCCTCCGCCAAGGGCTTTCCATTTTCATTTTTTTACTTCGTCGCCGCCTTCCTCCTCCTCTTCCTCGCCGTTGCGATTGCGTTTTCTTTTCCGGTCACGTTCTTCCCGCAGTTGCTGCTCAAGTTCTTTTTCCCTGGAGACTGAGCGCACCAGCTTGTCACTTATGGCAAAAGTCGCCGCTCTCAAGTCAGTCAGCAACGCCTGCCGCTGCTGGAACAGCCTGGGGTCCCACATCGATATCGACAAGCTTTCAACCGCATGCCGAATCAGCATGAACATCTGAATGCGTTGCAGCGGTTTCATCTGCTTCTGAACGATCATTTTGTTGGCAAGGCGCTCAGCCTGCTCACTTGACCCGGGAAGCGCCAACAGCACAAGGGCAGTGTCTACCTGGTTGCCGCCGGGGGTAATGGCTGCTCGCTCCGACAGGTTTCGCCGAAAATCCCCTGCAATCGCAAAACAGGATTGCAGGGCGTTGAAGCTGGCTGCGTCGGACAATGAAAGCCACAGCCGTGGGCCAGTATCGATGGCTCGCGCAGAACGGAGATCAACAGCCATCCTGGAACGCAGAGTAAGAAGGGAGGAGCTGAAATTTTCGGGGCCGAACCTGCTGAGCAATTCCTTCGCCAGCGCCAATGGCGCCAGCGGTTCTTCCATACCGCCACTGCGGCCGGATTTGTTGTTATAGAGCGACCGCAATGCACTGAGCGTGTTTGGTACGTGTGTTTCGCCGTTTTTTTGCTCAAACTCCTCCATTGCCTCGAGTGTGATTTCGAAAGCCTCAGCGCCTTTTAACCCTTCCCGGATAGCATCGCCATCCGTCTTCATCAGCTGGTCCAGCATCTCCTCCAGCGTGCCCCTAAGACGATCCTCCTCCTCCGAGCTGAGATCTTTATCGGAGAGCTGACTCATGGCCGCGCGCAACAGCGTGTGTCGTTCCAGCACATCGTATGAAGCTGTCAGGCGGGCTTCCAATTCCGATCGTCCGCTGTTTTGCAGATCCTCGATAACCTTCCCCGCAACACTTTCGAGTTCGCCACTAATAGAAATCGTATTTTTGGCCGATTCACTTGCACGCCGGAGCGCGCCCGACAAACGGCGTTGTGACAGCGGCACCATTCTTTGACTCAGATAATAATTGAGCAAAAGCTGATGTACGCCGGCTCGCTGATTGAATTCCGACATCTCAACCAGCTCATTTGGCATCTTGGCGGGCTGCGCGGTTACGCCTCCCAGTCCAAACGCTTGAGGGGTCTGTGCCGACAGATAGGGAGAGAGGGGAGAAAGATTATTCATGTCATTTTGTGGCAACAGGGAAACATTCAGTTCCATCGCTTGTCGTGATCAAAATGTGTGCATTGATTTTATTGAATAATAGCAATGTTGGCGCCACGGTGACATTTATTGAGAAATATCTTTTAGGACATCAGTACAATCATCTTTGTTGCCAATTAGCAATAGCACCATAGAAACAGAAGCTATCGAAAGAACAATATTTCTTTGCGGCTTGGATATGACTGGATCCACCTCTCAAAATATGTTCGCAATGCCGTTCGAATGTAAGCACCTTAATCCGGGAACACTATCATGCATAAAGAAATTCTTTTTGGCCGCGACCTGGTTTCTGAAATATTTCAATCCCTCAACAATAATCAAATTTTTTCCGACATCCATATCGAGCAGGACTCGCCGATCATGTACAAGTCCCCTCGTGGATGGCGACAAGGAAGCGCCAGCCCGGTAACGCTGAAGGATATGACTCCTCTGTTAAAAGCGATAGATGAAGACTGGGAAGACAAAATTCTCATCGGCGCGATTGACCGCCGTTTTGTTTTGACGGCATCTCAGTTGCGTTGCAACATCTATCGCCTTGCGAGTGGCGCAAAAGTAACGATTTCAATCCGGCGCCTCCCGATCGAGCCTGTCACATTGGACAAGACAGGGCTACCTATTTATGTAAAATCGATGCTCGAACCCACTAAAGGCATCATCCTTGTCACCGGACCTACGGGATCCGGTAAAACAACGACGATTGCCTCGATGCTCGACCACCTCAACACTACTCGAAACGCCCATATCATCACGATCGAGGAACCGATCGAATACGTACTTGAACGCAAGCAGTCCATCCTCTCCCAGAAGGAGGTGCCAACGGACACCCCCAGTTTTTCTACCGGTTTGCGGGAAGCCATGCGCCAGAAGCCCGATATTTTGATGGTGGGTGAAATTCGTGACTTTGATACGGCAGACACCGTTCTGCACGCTGGGGAATCGGGGCATTTGGTATTGGCCACCATGCATACCAATAATGCCATCAGCGCCATTACAAAGCTGTTGGGCTTCTTCCCACAGGAACAACGAGCGCAACGCGCCGCCAGTCTCTCCGAAGCACTCGTCGGCATTATTTACCAGCATCTTTTGCCGAATGAAAATGGCGATGATTTCGTACTTGCGAGCGAAATGATCTTCAACAATAATAACCAAGCAACCCCCTACATAAACGATCTCGGTAAGGTGCATATGTTGGCCGACTTCATGAAAACAAAACAAGACAACATGTCCCGGACGCTGAACGACTCACTTGTTCAACTTGTTACAAAAAAACTCGTCACTTCAAAAGATGCGATGCGCGCGGCCTACGACAGGTTGGAATTACACGATATGCTGAACGGCAAGCGTTAAGAAAACACGCTGTCATTTTTTCGGACTGTCAGGCTGGGGTTGTTGTCGTGCGGGTGAAAGACATTCCGTGCGAGTCACGAAATAACATCATTAGCCGGAACTCAGGCTCAGGATGAAGTTATCTGCCGGTGCCAAGCCCCGAGGAACATACGCGGGGCTTGGTCGCTTTAGATGCTGGAGATAAAAGAATGGAGATTACTTAATACCTCTTGCCATCAGACTTTCTCATCATCAACCAACTGCCCCTCCGTCCTCGTCATCCTTTGGTGGTGGTGGTGGTGGTAGTACTCCTGGTGTAGATGGCATAAAAGGGGGCATTGATGGTGGAATTGAGGCCATATTTCTCTCCTGGGCATATAGTTGAGGTCATCTGTACGGCAATGACCTTGCCATACGTTTATAAGTAGCCGCTGTTATACGCATAGTTCCAATTTTCACAATGAATTTTGGCTGATCGCCTGCTTCCTTGTAAGGCGCTTGCTTCCGCCACAAGGCAACCATTGGGATTAACCGTGAAGCGGGGGACCAGATGAGGGGGATACGGCGCCTGCATAAGCGCGATCCTTGGGCGCCATCTCCTGCGAACAAGGTAATCTAAGTAGTCTTGCAATGTCCCGTCACCGCCAGCTGTGCACGGTATCTGGTCAGTCATATCCAGCCACATATACTGATTGCAGCGCACGGTAAGCACGAAGTGCAAACCCTGCTGCTTCAGCCATACGCGCCAGCTGCAATTGCCACCATACACATCGTCCTCGGCAACCCATGCAAATGGGCCTGTGCCGCCACGGCGCATTTCATCATCCGCTGCGCCAATTGCGGCTTCGTCGCAAATCCCCACCCCATCCGGCGCGGCCGGCCGTGCCGCTGTAGTGGCGCTGCACGCCCACCGAATGAATGGCTAGCTGTCTTGATAAATCCGGTCTCATCGAACATCAATCAGTACACCATCGGGCGTCACGCATTTACGATTTGCGGCATTCGTTCATCTGCCGTCGCGCATTCAATCAACGCCGATGTCGTTAAACGTACCAAGGAAAGCAAAGTTTGGACTTGCAATAATTTCTCTCTTCACCGTTTGAGGATGGAACCGCTTTGCATCCAGTGCCACTAATGCGACGTGCAGGCTGGACTTTGATGTATCTCTCATAACTCGACTTTATCCATTCTCGAATATTTTTCAATCTCGCTCAATGAACCCGACATGATAAAAATCCCCTTTGGTGGAGCGTTTTATCGACTCACTTTGTTATGCGAGTTGAGGAATAAAGTTGAGCATAGCTCCTGAACTGGATTTTCAGAGCCCAATACGGGATTGGTCCGTGTATAGGCCACACTGAAATTGAACTGCACTTCGCAAAAAAAACAATAGCTACGGTGTTTTACCTGGTCAGCGCAGCATGCCGCTCAGATCAAATGCCTTCAATTTTTAATAGAGGAATCTATCGTGGAAACAAATATGAGACGGCTGCGCATCAACCCCGTCCATTTGGGTGCGACACCATGCGCAGACAAGCCGGATCATTGGCTGCATTCGAATGCCGACAAACAGGAGATGGCAATCGCATGCACAAACTCCGACAACGAGATATTCGCCGTCACTATCCGGTTGACGAAATTGTTGTCTGAGGGGCAGGCCTATCAGTTGGCGGCCGCGCTGTTGCTGAACGCAGAACCGGAAAACGTCGACGGCGGCGCAATTGCATACGACGTCGACAACGACAGCTTCCTTTATTGCAAGGGTATCGACGCACATACGCTGAATCTCGCCTCCTTCTGCAAGAAAATCAATGACTGTTTTGCGACGGCGCGCACGTTGCGCGATCTTTTGCACCATGCGCAGAAAGACATCGGCGTTAAGGCCATCCCGGTGCAAACTTCTTCACCCATGAACTTCTAAATTCTCAATAAGTACCCACGCATAAAAAACTGTGGGATGGATGCGATTTTGGCCGGATGCGATGCAAGGTGCTCGCGCCGCCAGAGCCGCAGACACTCACAGTTTTTTAGGAGGATTGATATAACGTGAAAGAAACCACTTCAAGGGCGAGCACAGGCCTGACCACTGAAGGTCTCGAAGTCGGAGGCAGGTGAATCAGGCGCCTGCGGGGATAAATCCGAACTGCTTTAACGCCTTGATCCAGCGAGGGGCGTTGCGTTGAACGGAAAGTGCTTCATAGTCAGTGGCGCAATCCCGGTAATATTCGCCTCGCTTGATCATGAAGAACATGGTGCGCAAGAGCTTATGCGCGACTGCAATGATGGACCGTTTGTGACCGCGTCGCACGATGAGCGACTGGAACTTCGACTTGAAGACCGACCGGGTTTTGCTGGCGGCATGAGCGAACTCGCACAGAAGGCGGCGGACATAGGGGTTGCCTTTGCGGGCGCGGCCGGATTTGCGCTTTCCCGCCGACTCGTTATTGCCCGGGCAAACGCCGACCCAGGAAGCGAGCCGATCGGCGCTGCCGAAGGCCTCCATATCGGTGCCGATTTCCACCAGCAACATTGCCGCGCCGATCAGATCGACACCGGGCAATGTCTGCAGCAAAGCGAGCACCTTTTGTTCGTCGGCCAACCCTTCCAGCAGCCGCGCATCGAAGCGGGCGATGCGCGCGTCCATTTCCTCAATGTGCCGCATCAACTCGTCTAGGACGAAGCGGTGGCTCGGCGTCAGTTCGCCTTGCAAGGCATCCAACAGTTCTTCGCGACTGGCTTTGAGTCGTCGGCTGGCAAACTGCAGCACCTCATGGGGTGGCTGCCCCTCGATGAGCGCCTTGACCATGGCGCGCGCTGATTGGCCATGAATGTCGCTGACGACGACCCCGAGCCGAATGCCGCCATCGGTGAGAATCTTGTGCAGGCGGTTCTTCTCGGATGCCAATTGCCCGACCAGCTTCTGCCGTTGCCGCGCAATCAGGCGCAGTTCACGCAACTTCGCCGACGGGATGAACGATCCGCGCAGCAGACCGGCCCGTGCCAGCGTGGCCAGCCATTGCGCATCGCCGACATCGGTCTTGCGTCCCGGCACATTCTTGACGTGCCGGGCATTGACGACCTGGGCGCGAATGCCTGCCGCCTCCAGCGCGGCATACGGACTCTTCCAGTAAATGCCGGTGCTTTCCATGACGACGGCATCGGGCTGCAGCGCGGCAGCCCATTCGGCCAAGGCGCGCCGATCCCGCTTGAAGGCGCCAAATTGCCGTTGCTCGATGCGCATGGACCCATCCACTTCCTCGATCAGCGCACAGGCCGTGATTTGCGCTTGATGGACATCGAGTCCGATAACGCGCTTGTGTAACGCTGTCAATTCCATCTTCCCTCCCTTCCCGATAAAATAAGCAATGGAAGGGGACAGGTGCTGAACTGAAAATGCCTGAAGGCGACAAGTCGCCAACGGCCTGTTTAACGTGCGCTCTCTAGGGAAGCAATCCGGGGTGCGAGTCAGTTCGGCCGGTCACGTTAGAGTCGGGGTGCGACCGCCAAAGTAATGCGCGACCTCCTCCCGTCTCCTTCCTCCCCGTAGTTTCTTTCATTCTCAGGGGTGGCGCCAGTCGCCATGTCCGTTAGGGCCTGTTAACAATTAAGCGATCCAGATGTAAGCGCAGACGAGGTTAAGAAATGACAGGTAGTTGCGCGCCAGTTTTTCATAACGTGTTGCGATCCGCCGAAATTGCTTGATCCGGTTAAAAAAAACGTTCGACCAAATTGCGGTCTTTATACAGATGCCGATCATAAGGCAAGTCCCGCCACGGTGAGCCAGTACGCACAATCCACAACACTGCCTCAACAAACAGGCGATTGTCCTGGGCCGTCGCGCCGCGATCCCCCACCTTGCCGGGCAATAGCGGTTCCAGCTTTTCCCATTGGTCGTCTCGCAACAGCTTTCTAATTTCTTGCATCTTCAGTATGGGTTTATTTAAATACCGTATGTAAACACATTTTGGTAATTGTTAACAGACCCTAGGCTCCCGAAAACCAGTGCGACGAACTACGCCTTTGTTTTCGATTGCCACCACATATTAAATAACCGCCGGCTAAAGCCGCTGGTTTACATCTTATGATCGAAATTAAGTGAATGTTTTTATGTTGGAAGCGATAATGCCGTCGATTTGCGCGGATTTAATTAAAAAAGGCGAGACCGACAAGGTCCGCTGTTGAGACGTATTTTCATTGTCTACCAAGAATGCCGGCTCCCACGCCGTCTCGCTCTTCAACAGCTTTTCACGATACTTGGCGCAATCCCGTGCCCCCTTCGTGTCGCCGCACTCCTCCGCCATCGCACTAATGGATTTGGCCGCATTGGCCGCTGCCGCCGCATCTTCTGTTACCTCCAGAAATTCCCAAAAAGATTGCGTCGGCGCTGCGGAATCCAGCGACCGCTGAAGATATTGGCTTAATCTCTTGTGTTCCGCTGCAATGGCGGCATTGCGCTTCTGTATCCTTTCCGCTTCCTGCGCAGGCGTTTCATTGGCGGGGACTTGAGCCCCATATTCCTTCGGGTAAAACCTTTTCGTTTTCACTTCCGCCCATTTATCGAGATTGCGAGCGACCTTGTCGACAAATGTCTGCGCATTCAGATAACTCTTGACTCTCGTGGAGCTTCTCTTAAGCTCTCCCTCGTATTCGATCAGGATATCCTTTACCGAGTAGCCGTTCTTCCAGATATCCACGCCGCCTCCAAAAAATTCTCCTGGGCTAAGGTCCACATCAACGTCTTCTTCTCCTTCAACCGGCACCATGGCGTTAACAGAGGCTAACGACCCGGATACGTTGACTTTGGCACTCCAGTAACTGGTGTTCTTGTCAACATGAAGGGAGCCGCCGGTTTCCCTCCAGGTATTTTTACCTTTGAATTTACCTTCTACGCCAATACCGGCACGATTAAAGCCAAGTCGGAGGGCATCACCGAAGCGCCCCCCGAATCCGAAGGACGCCGACGCGCGCGCCTGCCCCACTCTGTCGTTTATGCCAACCATGCCCACCGATACCTCGGGCCATTCTTGCCACAGATTTTTCAACTTCGAAGTGGCGTCCTCTCCTTGTGCATTGGCGTAGGGATCTCCTTTCGGAGGCGCATTCGGCGCAATCAGTTTTTCTATCACGCGCGCCAATTTTTCATTATTCCCCTTGTCTCCCGGTACGCCCCCCTTCAACCGATCGAACCGAATCATTACGCCCCTGTGGTCTAACCCTTCTCCTCCTATGGCTGCATTGACGCCTCCGCCCATCAAATGCATACTGCTCTCCGGCTCTACAGGCGCAACCGCGCCGCTACCGACGCTGCCACCGACTTGTCCTCTCACAATCTTCTGGGTACCCAAGAACAATTCATTTCCCTGCGCACCGGTTCCAATCTCCATGCTCGCATACCGAGCCCGCTCGCCACGAATATCGGCGCCCACCTGCAGCGCGCCAAATGAAAATATATTGCTAATCATCGCTGTGAGTCCCTTGGTGCTAAAACCAAATACGCCACCGCTATACAGGACGATTCTCGAGCCTAGTTCATGGTTTTTCGTGCTATTCCCAAGCATTTCCGCCGTTTCCGCCTTGGTAATGGTTTTCAGATTGGGCGTAGGCGTTGCTTGCACCGGCTGTGTCACACGTTTTGCCGCCACCGTGAAGGCGTGCCAGTCGGGCTGGTCTGGAGCGAGTTGCGCTAATCGGTCAGGAATGGAATTGGGGGGGCAGCCCATCTCGCGTGCCCAGTCGATGAGCGTTTCCGGCGTGAGGTTCGTATGCTGTTTATCGATCAAGTCATTGATAAGCTTTATCGTGTCCTCATTCTGTCCAGCCTTGTGTCCGTCCAGCACCGCATAAATTTTCTCTTTCACCTCTGTTCGCGCCTTGTCAGTCAACCCGATATTGACGTAATCCGGCATAATTTTGGTATCCCCTATGACTTGCTTCAGGATGGTCAGACGCACCATGTCCGTCAGCCTCGCCGCTGAGGGATTGGCCGGGCACTTCACCGTCTCCTCTGGCGGAGTGGCCGGGCTCTGCTCAGGCAAGTCGATCCCGTTTGCTTTCAGCCCCTTCACCAGGTTGTCAATCATGGTTTTGATGGCGCGCGCTTCGGCTATATTTCCCTCCTCGGAATTTTTAAACCCGCTACCCGGTGTGGTGGCGCCAACATAAGGCAGCAATTGCTCGGGAGGCTGCCTATTGAAAGCATTGAACGGCGTTTTTTTCATTTTGGGAAGCAGCATGTTTCTCATGCGCCGGGAAAGCTTCCTCGGAGTAGAGGTTTTTTTGCCAATCGCTTCATGATTGGAACCGTCGATATCGCGATTGTTGGTGCCATTGGCGCGTGATATCCACTTGCTCAACTTATTAATGCGGCCTTCCGCCTTGGCAAAGAGAGTAGGCTTCCCATGGGCATCCTTAAGGTCATCGGAATAGAAGCCATTGCGTATGGCGCCGATGGTCCATTCGTTGGCATCCCTGGTTGCGGTAAAGGCGCCATCGGGATTGTTTAGCACATGACGATACGATTGTGCGAGGTGGTTTTGTACTGCTAGCAGACTCTTGTCCACAAGACTTGTAGGCGGGTCCTGAACCTTGCCGAAAATCCCTCCCGGATGAGAGGGAATGTTCTTGGCCAAGCGGTGTTTTTCGTGACTGGCTCTCAAATAAACATGCAGCATGGTGTCGTCATGGCCTTGAACGCTCGCATGCACATTGCGATTCCCATACATGGGTTGTGCAATCCTTTTGAGAGCAGCGAATCCGATAGGTGTTTTCTCCAAAGCCTGGGCAATGCGCCAGGCACAGTCAAGTTCCCGGTTGGTAAAGCCTTCAGGAAGCGCCGCCTCCGGGACAAGAATGTTTTTACGCAGATCTACCTCACGCAAGCATTTCAGGCCGCGCGCAGCCAACGACAAATCGCCACCCTTGCAAGCGAGCGCCACCGCTTGGGTAAGCACCATCATTTCGGCGCCTTTCATCTCTTTAGGCAATGCCGTGTTATCGCCGAGATGGTCTTTTACCTCAGCCAGCGCCTCACCCAACTCATGAGTCAAGTGGAGCCTTCTCATCGGAGGGCCGGATGATTCAAAATCAAAATAATCTCGATTATTCAAAAGTTTCCGATAATTATTGGCGGCATCGTCATGAAGGGTGGTATCCAGCTGTTCTACAAGATTATTCTTTCTATACTTTTTATCTATGTTCCACTGCGCTGTGGGGATGGAGGTGCCATTGCCTTGGTGTATCGGGGGGGGCGCCACTTTATTGTTGTTCTTCAGTGTGGGCCGAACCTTATTATCCTTAGGCGACATCCGCTTGTTCTGGGCGTCCGGCGTTTTTGTATGAGAATGAAATGGTGTGAGTGAAACGGTCGTAGATGAAACACCCCCACCCCAAGCAGGCAGTCGAGTAGTAAAAAAGGATTTTATGCTCACGGGAAATATTCCTTATTGGCTATTGTTTGAAGTAATAGATGGGACAGCGCATGGATCCAATTGCCGTGGCGTCTCTAATATTTTTCTTACGATCAATATAAGTAGCGCAATGAAAAGAACAGTTCCATTCCCAATGCAAATATTTTAAAAAAAACACCATACCGGTCGCGTAGCGAAATGCTCTACACCTGACCCAATATTCTTTGCCAGGAATCACTGGCCCATCCGATTGAGCGACAACGCGCCTCTG
>CBINHE010000067.1:0-21926 GCA_966250375.1 uncultured Oxalobacteraceae bacterium | reverse complement strand
ATTACCGGATGCGACATGCCGTTTTACGATGCCGATGTGCGTGACCGGCCGGCACAGGCTTGCAAGCCTGTGTGCGCCCTGCAAGGGGGGGCGAATGCTTCAATACGCGACTCTGTCATTTACTCCCTGAAAATTCAGTAGTCATCTCAATATGCATTTTTCCCTGTCCACCCTTTAAAGGCAGTCCACACAATGATTTGCAAATCCATCCATAGCGACCAGTTCCGGATATAGTGCAAATCGAATTGCACCCGTTTCGCCATCTTGTCGACAGTATCGGTTTCACCTCGGTAGCCATGGATCTGCGCCCATCCGGTGATGCCGGGTTTGACGCGATGCCGCAGCATGTACAGTTCCAGCAGGTCCTTGTACATTTCGTTGTGCTGCAGCGCATGCGGCCTCGGCCCCACGACCGACATTTCACCTTTTAACACGTTGATGAATTGCGGCAGCTCATCGAGGCTGGTGCGTCTGATGAATTGGCCGATCCGGGTGATGCGCGGATCGTTTTGCGTAGCCTGGGTAACAGTGTCATGTTCTTGATGGACTTTCATCGAGCGGAATTTGTAGACGTTGAACTTCTTTCCATTCAGGCCGAGCCGCGGCTGTTTAAAAAATACCGGCCCCGGCGACGAAAATTTGATGCATGCGGTAATCACGATAAACAAGGGCGCCAGCAGGACGAGTGCGGTCAGGGCGAATACCTTATCGAACACATCCTTGACCATGCCGTTCAATCCGCTGGAAACCGGACGGTTCAATTCCACCGTGGGAAAACCGAGAAAATCGACCATTCTGCTGCTCAGCATTTGCATGCTCAAGGTGTCCGGAATCCAGCGGATATCGACCAGTGCATTGCGCAACAGGTACTGCAATTCCCGCAATTGGGCCGATGCGCTCATGGGCAAGGTAATCCAGATTTCGTTTATCTCATTGGCTGCCGCATACCTTGGAATGTCAGCCAGCGCAGCTAGATGTGCGATCGATGGGTCATTCAGGGCGCCTGCATCCACAACGTCCGCGTGTACGGCTTTTACTTCATAGCCATACCAGTCTTGCTGCAACGCGCGCCGGTGCATTTCGCGCCCGATCGATCCGTAACCGACAATGACCACACGCTTGCTGTTCAAGCCCTTTTTACGAAGATAGTTAAGAGTCGAATACGCGACCGCTCGGGAAAGCACGAGAAAGATCAGCCCCGACAGAAACCAGTAAAGCACCCAAAATCGCGAAAGAGCACCGACATGGTGAATCAAGAAACTGAAAATGACGGCAATGAGCAGCACGAGGCCCCATGATGCGGCAAGCTGCAATATCATTTCCGGCATCGAACGTCCACGCCAGGACGTATACACATCGAACTGCGGAAACAGGAAGAACACGAGGCCAGAGCAAAAATAGAGTAGAACTGTATGAATTGGCTCCGCGTCGGCCAGCGATGTATTGAAGTGAATCAGCCAGGCAAGCTGGCCCGCAATATTCAACACGACTACATCCAACAAGCGCATTGAAAATTCCAAGCGCGAGGAATTTCTGCTAATTAAGTCCTGCATACGCCTACCTGCAATTCAACGCTGGCCATCGTCCAACCTCTATAGGGTTTTTTGATAGAGAGAGGCATTACCTTTTAACCGATAGTACTCACTTACGTCGCCAAAAAATGGAGAGTTGGTGAAGAATTGAGCAGTATCAAGGCAGAAATTGCGAGGGTGTAACTGCTCTTGGCGTATTTAAATTTTGCCCAAAATGCATTTCACTGCACCGCTGAAACTGCACCGCTGAAACTGCACCGCTGAAACTGCACCGCTGAAACTGCACTGCAGGCACTGTATTGAGACGTCGAATCAGCCTATATTCTTGCTCCGCTATTGCTATTCGTTGGTGACAATGAATTGATTCAATTCCGACCTCATGCCGGAGGCCAACGCGAGCCACCGATGCGCTATCATTCCTCCCATGAAAACAGAAGACTCTCAACAACCATCCGCCTTTGAACTCATCGGCGGCGATGCCAAGCTGCGTGAGCTGGTTGACCGCTTCTATGATCTGATGGATCTGGAACCGGAATTCGCCGGGATTCGTGCATTGCACCCGGCAACACTGGACGATTCACGCGACAAACTTTATTGGTTCCTGTCTGGCTGGACCGGGGGGCCGAGTTTGTATACTGAACGCTTCGGCCATCCACGCTTGCGTGCGCGGCATTTGCCCTATGCGATTGCATCGAGTGAGCGCGATCAGTGGTTGCGCTGCATGGCGTGGGCGATGCAGGATGGCGGCATTGATGAAACTTTACAAGAGCGATTGATGCAATCGTTTTATCAAACTGCTGACTGGATGCGGAACAAAGAAGGGTAGTTATGTTGCCCAAGTTCCGGCAAGATGTGAACATTTTTGATTAACCAGAATTCTTTCCATGACTCTAGCCGAAATTGTTATCTTGTTGCTCATTGCAGCAGTCGCTGTTCTGCAAATCGCGGTTTTTTTGCGCGGGCGTGGCGCGGATGCATCGCCCCACTTGGTGAAATTGCAAAGCGAACTTCAGCAACATCAACAGCACACCAGCGAACGTACCGAACGCGAGTTGCGTACGCAGGTGCAAACCACTGCACAAAGCACAAGACTGGAATTGAACGGCAATTTTGCGCAGTTCCAACAAACACTCGCGGCGCAACTGACGAGTGTCGCAACCTTGCAAAGCGGCCAGATCGATGCTTTCGCGCAACAGCTTGCCAAACTGAATGAAGTCAATGCGCAACAACTAGAAGCAATGCGGCAAGCAATTACCTTGCAGGCGCAGAATGGACGCGAAGAACAAGCGGTTGCGTTCAAGCGATTCGGCGACACGCTGAATCAGACTTTGAACGTATTAACCGAGTCCAATGCCCAGCGCATGGCGGAAATACGATTGACGCTGGAAACCAAAATCAAGGATCTGCAAACAGACAACGGTTGCCGTCTGGAAGAAATGCGCAAGACGGTCGATGAAAAATTGCATGCGACATTGGAGCAGCGCCTGGGAGAGTCGTTCAAGCTGGTATCGGACCGCCTTGACAAGGTCCATCAGGGCTTGGGCGAGATGCAGCAACTGGCGATCGGGGTCGGCGACTTGAAGCGTGTGCTGACCAATGTGAAGACGCGCGGCACCTGGGGTGAAGTGCAACTGGGGATGCTGCTGGAACAGGTGCTTACGCCGGATCAGTATGCAAAGAATGTGGAAACCATCCCCGGCACCGGCGAGCGTGTCGAATTCGCAATCAAGCTGCCCGGCCAGGAAGACGGCGGCGTTCCGGTCTGGATGCCGATCGATGCGAAATTCCCCAAGGAGCAATATGAGCGCTTGGCGGAAGCAGCCGACCGCGCCGATGCGGAAGGGGTCGCGCTGGCCGGCCGCGAAATGGAGCGGGTAGTACGCGGCGAGGCCAAGACGATTGCGGAAAAATACCTGTCGCCGCCGTTGACCACGGACTTTGCGATCCTGTTCTTGCCGACGGAAGGTCTCTATGCCGAGGTGATGCGCCGGCCCGGCCTGGCCGATGAATTACAGCGCGTATGCCGCGTCAGCATTGCCGGTCCGTCCACGCTGTCGGCATTGCTGAACAGTTTGCAAATGGGATTTCGCACGCTGGCACTGGAAAAACGCTCGTCCGAGGTGTGGCAAGTGCTGGGTGCGGTCAAAACCGAATTCGGCAAATTCGGCGATGTGCTGGCGGCAACCAAGACGACGCTGGAGCGCGCCGCAAAAAATATTGAACAAGCGGAAACGCGCAGCCGACAAATGGCGCGCAAGCTGAAGTCGGTGGAAGCACTGCCTTCCGATGCGGCGCAGCGGCTACTGGGAGCGGATATGGCGGAAGTAGGGGAAGAGCAGGATGCCTGCGCGAAAGGCTTGTCATGATGCAGTCCGACCGGGTCGATTGATTTTCGCGAGAATTGCCGAGGATTGTAGATGCACTCTGCGGTTTGGCGATTGGAAAAATGGGCATAAGCGATTCAGTCGTTGGGCGCAAACGGGTGTCTGGGAAAGGGTGGCCAAGTATTTGGCAGCCGATGCGGATAACGAATACGCGATGATGGATAGCACCATCGTTCGTGCCCATCAGCACAGTGCCGGCGCCCTCAAAAAAAAGATCCGGATGAAGCCATCGGCCGTAGCAAAGGTGGCTTGAGTACCAAGATTCATGCGACAGTCAATGCCTTGGGCAATCCAACCGGCTTGCATTT
Source organism: uncultured Oxalobacteraceae bacterium (assembly GCA_966250375.1). Lineage (GTDB taxonomy): Bacteria > Pseudomonadota > Gammaproteobacteria > Burkholderiales > Burkholderiaceae_D > CAMLDH01. The sequence continues at coordinate 17,702 of CBINHE010000067.1, read as the reverse complement.
GACGGGGGGGCAAGCTTGCGGTCTGGACGGGGCGGAGCGCCTGCTGCCGGCCATCACGGCCGACACCGTCATTGCCGATAAAGGCTAGGACGCGGATGCGCGCTTCATCGCCCCCTTGGAACAAGCGGGAAAAACGGCTGTGGTCCCGCCGAAACGCCACCGTAAAAATCCACGTTGGTACGACAAGCACTTATACAAGGCGCGTCATTTGATCGAGAACTTCTTTGGCAAACTCAAGCAATTCCGTGCCATTGCCACTCGCTATGACAAGACCGCTCGCAACTTCCTCGCCGCCATTCATCTCGCTGCCTCTGGTATTTGAGTTACTTGATGAGGGGTAATTGACGACACGCCCTAGGAAACCGGCGGCTCGGTACTGGAACTGGGCGAGGCGGAGTACATGGTGCGCGCGTCCGGCTACCTGCAAACGCTCGACGACTTCAGGAAGATTCCGTTGATGACCACCGAGGCCGGTGTGCCGGCGCGCGTGGGTGATGTCGTCCATGTGCAGATCGGTCCCGAAATGCGGCGCGGCATTACAGAACTGGATGGTGACGGCGAAGTGGTCGGCGGCGTGATTGTGATGCGCTCTGGTGATGCTGGAAACCACGATCCAGTTCAAGCCACGCGATCAATGGCGGGCCGGCATGACAACCGACAAGCTGGTCGAAGAGCTGGATCAGATCGTCAAGGTGCCGGGATTGTCCAACATCTGGGTGCCGCCGATCAGCAACCGCATCGACATGCTGGCGACCGGCATCAAGAGCCCGGTCGGCATCAAGGTGGGGGGGGCGCGAATTTTGCAGGAGATCGACCGCATCACGCGCGACATTGAACGCGTGGTCAAATCGGTACCCGGTGTGTCGTCGGCACTGGTGGAATGATTGGGCGGCGAGCGTTATATCGATATAAAAATCGACCGCGAGTCGGCAGCCCGTTACGGCTTGAATATTGCGGATGTACAGAGCATCGTGTCGGCCGCGATCGGCGGCGACAACATCGGCGAAACGGTAGAGGGGCTGCAGCGCTTTCCGATCAACGTGCGCTATCCGCGTGAGGTGCGCGATTCGGACGAGAAAATTCGCAATCTCGCCATCCTCACCGAGCGCGGCGCGCAAATCCGCCTGGCGGACGTGGTAGCCGTTGCCGTGATGGACGGACCGTCGATGCTGAAGTCGAAGAATGTGCGCCTGTCCGGCTGGGTCTATGTCGACATTCGCGGCCGCGATCTGAAATCGGCGGTAACCGACATGCAGCAAGCGGTGGCGAAAGAAATCAAGCTGCCGGCCGGCTACGCAATATCGTGGTCGGGACAGTTCGAGTATCTGGAGCGGGCCAGCGCCAAGCTGAAGATCGTAGTGCCGTTGACCCTGCTGATTATCTTTCTATTGCTGTATCTCATGTTCCAGCGTTTCGATGAAGCATGCTTGATCATGGCGACCTTGCCTTTGCGCTGGTCGGCGGATTCTGGCTGTTGTTCCTGCTCGGACACAATATGTCGGTCGCGAGCGTGGTCGGATTTATTGCGCTGTCGGGCGTAGCTGCAGAATTCGGCGTGATCATGCTGTTGTACTTGAAGCATGCATGGGATGCGCGCGTGCAGGACGGCAAGACGGGCGATACCGATTTGCTCGACGCAATCCGGGAAGGCGCAGTGCTGCGGGTGCGTCCCAAGGCGATGACGGTAGCGGTGATCATCGCCGGCTTGCTGCCGGTGATGTGGGGCAGCGGCACCGGCACCGGGTCCGAGGTAATGCAAAGAATTGCGGCGCCGATGGTGGGCGGCATGATCACGGCGCCCTTGCTCTCAATGTTTGTGGTGTCCGCAATGTATTTGCTCTTGCGTAAACTGCGTGCGGAAAAGCGCGAGACGCTGCCGGCTTTTGATGCATAATTTATTGGCAACTTTTGTTGTTGATCTTTCCGTAATTCGCAGCAGCGAATTGCGGCTCTTCTCACCCTCTTGCTCGGGGAGAAGGGCGGGATGAGAGATTGAGTGTTCTGACTGTCATCCATTATGGAATGCTCAATAAGTGACGATGTCCGACATCAGGCAATCGCGGAGAAAGAATTCATGGCACATCGCATCCCGCACCCTATGGCTGGCGGATCACGCCCATCCAGCCGCAACAAGGTCGTCTCCGCTGCCGAAGCTGTGCGGCTGATTCTCGATGGCGACACCATTGCGACCGGCGGCTTTGTCGGCATCGGCTTCGCCGAGAATATCGCCGTCGCGCTGGAAAAACGGTTTCTGGACAGTGAAGACGAGATGCTCGACGGCTTGGGCCAGCCGCGCAATTTGACGCTGGTGTATGCAGCCGGGCAGGGCGACGGCCAGGACCGCGGCCTGAACCACTTCGGCCACGAGGGATTGGTCAAACGCGTGATTGGCGGTCACTGGGGGTTGGTGCCGAAGCTGCAGCAACTGGCCATTGCCAACAAGATCGAAGCCTACAATTTGCCGCAAGGCGTGATCAGCCACCTGTTTCGCGACATTGCCGCTGGCAAGCCCGGCTTGCTGAGCTCGGTCGGCCTGGGTACCTTCGTTGACCCCCGTCACGGCGGCGGAAAAATCAATGAGGCGACCACAGACGAGCTGGTGGAATTGATGTCGATAGGCGGCAGCGAGTACCTGTTTTACAAAGCGCTGCCGATCAATGTCGGCATCATTCGCGGTACGACAGCGGACCTCGATGGCAACGTGACGATGGAAAGAGAAGCGCTCACGCTGGAAGCGCTCGCCATCGCAATGGCGGCCCATAATTCGGGCGGCATCGTAATCGTGCAAGTCGAGCGCATTGCCGAAAGCGGTTCGCTCAATCCGCGCAACGTGAAAATCCCCGGCATACTGGTTGACTGCGTCGTCGTTGCGGAAAAACCCGAATACCACATGCAGACCTTCATCGAGCAGTACAGTCCCGCCTTCGCCAGTGAAATCAAGGTGCCGATAACATCGCTTCATCCGATGGAAATGAACGAGCGCAAGATCATCGCGCGCCGTGCACTGCTGGAGTTGAAACCCAATAACGTGGTCAATCTCGGCATTGGCATGCCGGAGGGTGTGGCCAGTGTCGCGGCGGAAGAGAAGATTCTGGACCTGATCACGCTCACGGCCGAGCCAGGCGTGATCGGTGGCATACCGGCCGGCGGCCTCAATTTCGGCGCCGCGACCAATGCCGAAGCAATCATCGATCAGCCTTCACAATTCGATTTTTACGATGGTGGGGGACTTGATGTCACCTTCCTCGGATTGGCGCAAGCCGACCGCTGCGGCAATCTGAATGTGAGCAAGTTCGGCTCGCGCCTGGCCGGCGCGGGCGGCTTCATCAACATCAGCCAGAATGCGAAGGAAGTGGCATTCGTCGGCACCTTCACCGCCGGTGGTTTGCAAATCGGAATTGACAACGGCAAGTTGCACATCCTGCACGAAGGCTTGGCGCACAAGTTCGTCGATGAAGTCGAACATCGCACCTTCAGCGGCGCCTACGCGATCCAGCGTGGCCAGACCGCGCTCTACATTACCGAACGCTGTGTGTTTCGATTGGCGCCGGATGGTCTCGAGGTCATTGAAATCGCGCCCGGCATTGATCTTGATCGCGACGTGCTGGCGCAGATGAGTTTCAAACCGCTGGTGAGCGCGCAATTGCGCTTGATGGATGCGCGCATCTTTCAGCCATGGCCGATGGGATTACGCAGCGACATCTTGTATCTGCCGCTGGAGCAGCGCTTGACCTATGACGCGGAGCGCAATGTGTTCTTCGCCAATTTCGAAGGCTTCGAAGTCAAGGCCGCGAGCGACCTCGAAAGCATTCATCGCATGGTGACCGAACGCTTGGCGCCTCTCGGCAAGAAAGTGCCCGCCATCGTCAACTATGATAATTTTTCGATCGTACCGGATTTGCTGGATGCCTACGTCGAGATGGTGCACGATTTGACGCAACGTTTTTACAGCCGGGTGACGCGTTATACGACCAGCACGTTCATGCGCAGCTATTTTGGCAATGCGTTACGAAACCACAATAGGGATGCAGCGCTGTATGGGAGTTCGGAGGAAGCGTTTTCGCATTTGAAGGATGGGTAGTCATGCATGGCGAGGTTGTTTTGAAGCGTACACTCTCTCGTGGTGGAAGTCAGTACAAGCCCTCAAATACCACCACATCTACCTCATCCCCGGCATTCACGCCACTTTGATCGTGCTGCAAAACCACCATGCAATTCGCCTCCGACATCGAGCGCAAAATACCCGATCCCTGTGCGCCAGTGATGCGCACCGATTGATTACCATCCGCATCTTTTGACAGAATGCCGCGCTGGAATTCGGTGCGCCCCGGCTTCTTGCGGATCGCGGATGCGGACTTCACGCGCATCAATGGCAGCGGATCACAATCCGCACCCATCATGCGCAGCAATGCCTCGCGCACAAAGAAATAAAAACTCACCATGACCGCGACCGGATTGCCGGGCAGGCCGAACAGGTACGCGATCCTGCCATTGGATGCTATTTTTCCAAAGGCCATCGGGCGCCCCGGCCGCATGCCGATTTTCCAGAAGCGCACGTCGCCCAGTGCATCCATCATCTGTTTGGTGTAATCCGTATCACCGACCGAGACGCCGCCGGACGTGATGATGACATCCGCATTTTCGCAAGCGCACTGGAGCGCCGCTTCCAGTAATACGGGATCGTCCTTGATCACGCCCATGTCGATGATGTCGCAACCGAGCCGCGTCAACATGCCGTAGACAGTATAGCGATTGCTGTCATACACGCAGCCTGCATCCAAGGGCTCGCCGATCGAGCGCAATTCGTCGCCGGTGGAGAAGAATGCGACGCGCAATCGGCGCTGCACCGGCACTTCCGCAATGCCGAGTGACGCGAGCAGTCCGAGGTCGGCCGGTCGCACGATTTTTCCTTTGGTAAGCGCGGGTTTTCCGGCCAGCAGATCTTCGCCTTTCAGACGGCGGTTGTCGCCCGGTTTCACCACGCCGGCCGGGATCGTGACTGCGGTTTCGGATGCCGATTGCATAAATTCCTGCGGCACGACTGTATCGCACTCGGTTGGCATGATTGCACCGGTCATGATGCGCACGCATTCACCTGCGCCAATCAGTCCATCATAGCTGCGGCCTGCATAAGCGACACCGACAACTTTGAGCATGACAGCACCATCCTTGCCGAGATCGTTCGCGCGTAACGCGTAGCCGTCCATCGCCGAATTGTCATGTGAAGGCACGTTGATCGGCGAGATGATATCCGCCGCCAGCACCCGCTCCAGTGCGGTACGGATTGCCACTTTTTCCACTGCGTGAATCGGTGTGATGAATTCACGAATGATTGCTTGTGCTTGCGCAACGGGCAGTGCATCGGGATCGTAGCCGGACAAGCAACTGATGATGCTGGAAAGAGTGGGGGAGTTCATAAAGAATGCCTAATGGTTTTGTGCAAACGCGTAGCAGATCATCCAGATAAAGCAGTTGGGTAAAGGAGGGCGCATCGTGATGCGCACAAATTGATCTCGACGTTCTACTAAATTGCAGTTATTCAATTCAACTCCAACTTGCGCAACTCTTCCAACGTATTGATATTGCAAAATGCTGCCTCATCCGCGAAATGCACTTCCGCAGTCTTTAACGGCGCGTACCAAGCCCGCATCTTGCGCCCCCCATTGTGCAAGTACGAAGTAAGGTGAGGCAATAACGACGTTTTCAGAAGACAGAATACCGGGTGCGCCTGTTGCTCCGCGCCCGCACCGGTCATCGCGATCGCGAGGTCGGCATTCTGCGCTTCCAGCGCAGCGCGCATGCACGCAACAAAATCATCCGGTAAAAACGGCGAGTCGCACGGTGCGGTGACGAGATATTGGGTCGTGCAGCGCATCAGCCCCGTCTGCAAGCCTGCCAGCGGCCCGGCAAAGTTCGGCATGGCATCCGGCCAGACCGGCACGCCGAACGACGCATACGTCCCCAGATTTTGATTCGCGCTGATCATCAGATTCTGCACTTGCGGCGCCAGCCGCTGCATCACGTGTCGTACCATAGGCTCGCCTCGAAACGCCTGCAAGCCCTTGTCGATCGAGCCCATACGCGAGCCGCGGCCGCCGGCCAGGATCAGCCCGGTAATCGGCATATCCTCATCCTCCGATATACGACATCTCAACACGCTTTATTACACGTGCAAGTCCTTCCGTATTCGCAGTTCTCAACTGCGAATAGCGGTCCGCGCGAGCGCGCCACAGGTGCGCGATCGCTGTGGAAATTTCTTCATCGCTGCGTCCGCCTCGCACCAATGCGCGCAGGTCGTGTCCACTGGTTGCGAACAGGCAGGTAAAGAGTTTGCCTTCGGTCGACAAGCGGGCGCGCGTGCAGCTTTGGCAGAATGCCTGGGTGACGCTGGAAATCACGCCGATTTCGCCGCCGCCGTCGGTGTAGCGCCAGCGCTCAGCCGTTTCACCGTTGTAATTCGGTTCGATTTCCTGTAACGGCATGAGCGCGCCAATGCGCCGGACCACTTCGGCGGATGGAATTACCTCATCCATTTTCCAGCCGTTGCTGGTGCCCACATCCATGTATTCGATAAAGCGCAGAGTGAATGGTGAACCCTTGAAGTGGCGTGCCATCGGCACGATTTCCTGATCATTCATGCCGCCTTTGACGACCATGTTGATCTTGATGGGGCCGAGGCCGGCTTGGTGCGCAGCATTGATGCCTCGCATCACATCTGCAACCGGGAAATCGACATCGTTCATGCGTTTGAAGGTGGTGTCATCCAGCGAGTCGAGCGATACGGTGACACGCTTGAGACCGGCATCCTTCAAGGACTGCGCTTTTTTTGCGAGCAAAGAACCGTTGGTGGTCAAGGTCAAATCCAGATCGCGGCCCTCAGGCGTCTTTAATGCAGCGAGCATCGCGATCAGCTTTTCCACATTCTTGCGCAGCAGCGGCTCGCCGCCGGTCAAGCGGATTTTTTTCACGCCATGCGCTACGAATAATTTGGCGATGCGCGTGATTTCTTCAAACGAGAGCAGCGACGTTTGCGGCGAGAATGCATAATCCTTGCCGAAAACATCTTTCGGCATGCAGTACACGCAGCGAAAATTGCAGCGATCTGTTACCGAGATGCGCAAATCGTGCAATGGACGCGCAAGCGTATCGGCAATGCTTCCTGTGGGAGTTTCCAGTGCTGAGGGAATCGCCGGTACCGCATGAAAGGTGCGGTGATCGGCGACGGGGATGACTTTCTCGGCCATGATGTCTTTTCAAAATGAGCACGATCCGAAACGGTATTCGGTTCAACGCAAATACGATACCACGAGCCCCGCAAACGCACATGCGGCAATCAGTTTGATGGTTCCTATCTTGAAACGGAACAATGCGACGCATGCCGCCGCGGTAATCATCATTGCCGCAAAATCCCATTGCGATATCGGTTGCGCAAGATTGAATATATGCTCGGCAAAGAACAGGGCAAGGCTGACGATGACGCCGACAACAGCTGCTGAAATCGCGGTCAACGGTGCTGTCAGCTTGATATTGTCGCGCGTTGATTCGACTAGAGGCCCGCCCGCTAGAATGAAAATGAGCGACGGCAGGAATGTGAAAAACGTTGCAATGCAAGCACCGATGACGCCCGCCAACGCGGTTGCCGCTTTAGTCCAGCCACCCACAAAACCGACGAATGTCACAATCATGATCAAGGGGCCGGGCGTGGTTTCTCCCAGTGCCAAGCCGTCGATCATTTGTGTTGGCGTCAGCCATCGGTAAGTATCGACGGCGCCTTGATACACATAAGGTAATACCGCATAGGCGCCGCCGAATGTGAGCAATGCCGCCTTGGTAAAAAATACGCCCATTTGTGCAAATGAAGAGTCAACGCCAAAGATTACGGAAAGACTGGCACAGGCGCCGATTGCTAACATGATACCGACAATGGAAACGGTGGCCAGTTTGCGCCACGCAAAGCGTGCATGCGCCGGCGTCGGCGTCTCATCGTCGATAATCGCCGTTCCATACGAGACTTGTGCGGCCGCGTGTTGGCCACCAATTTTGAATTTGTCGGGCATCATGCGGCCGCCGATCAAGCCCAGCACTGCTGCGGTCAGTACGATCAAAGGAAAGGGACGGTGGATCACAGCGATGGCTAGAAATGCAGCCACGGCGATTGCAATCAGCCACGCATTTTTAAGCGTTCGCGAACCGATGCGCCATGCGGCGGCCAATACAATGGCGACCACTCCAGGTTTGATGCCATGCAGTACGCCGGCGACCATCGGTACATTGCCAAATACAATATAAACCCATGACAATCCAATCAAGATCACCATGGATGGCAGCACGAACAAGACGCCTGCAAGAATGCCACCCCAAGTGCGGTGCATGAGCCAGCCGATATAGACTGCAAGTTGGGTCGCTTCCGGACCCGGCAGCACCATGCAGTAGTTCAATGCATGCAGAAAACGCCGTTCCGAGATCCAGCGCCGTTTTTCAACCAGCTCGGTATGCATCAATGCGATTTGCCCGGCAGGACCGCCGAAACTGATAAAACCGAGCTTGAGCCAATAGCAGAACGCTTCGTATAGCGTTACATCATGAGGGCGTTGTAAAGTGGTTGGCATTGTGACGTCCGTTCTCTAATGCCAATCTGAATCCATAATCACGTTATGGATTCAGATTGGCATTAGATGTAAAAAAAGGAGAGCGCAACGCTCTCCTTTTCATCGAAAATTTCCCTCATCTCAACGAGGAAAATATTTCACGATTAATGCCGTGTTTCAACTTGGACCAATGGTTCGGTCGATGCTGGTGGCAAAGGTTTGCGCTCCCGCGGTACCCGTTGTGCTGGCTCAATTTTCGTAGCAGCCTCTTGTGCCACGCGAAGTTTTTCCGGATCGGTCGACGCTAGTGTCAAACCGGCGGCGCTAAGTACATCACGTAGCGAGTCCAATTGCATCGGTGCCGGTGCAACAGAGGTAGAGAGTATTGCGGCTGCGGCAGGCATTTCCACTGGAACTGCCGCCACAGGCATCACTGCCTCTGGAGCGGGTTCAGGCTGGAACGAGATTTCCTGTTGAATACGCTGTGCCGGAATCGGTGCTACTGCTACTACCGCAGGGGCTGCTTCTACTACAGACTCAGCCGTCATCCGTTCGACTTCAGGTGTTTTAATCCCTGGGACTTCTATCGGCATGACCGCTTCACTGACTGGTGCGGCAGCGATTTCTACAGCCGGTACCGGTTGAGCGATAGCCGCGGCTACTACGATGATTTCCTCTTGCCGGAACTCGTCTCCTGCAATGATCGGTTCAGCCACTTCGGAACCATTGGCGGACTCGATAACATCACCATTCTCGCGGTCGCGGCGATTGCGATTACGGCCTCCACGGCGGCGACGGCGACGCGGCTCTTCGCCCAGTTCACCATTTTCTCCAGGAGCGACATTGACACCCGGCAGCGATTCTTCATTCGCCGCCAATACAACTGGCGCAAGCGATGTTACGGGGCCAGCGGTCACTACGATACTGTCTTTCAGCAATATCTCCTCGACCTTTTTCTCGGCGACAGCTTCCTTGTTACGCTCTTCGCGCGGCGGACGTGGCGAACGCTCGCGACGGCCTTCATTCCCTTCGCGTGGTTCACGTGGTTCGCGTGGCGGGCGCGGGGGACGCGCTGTTGGCGCTACTGCGATGGCGGCTTGCTTTACACTCTCCTCGCGATTTTCTGCACGATCGGTTTCACGTTCCTCGCCTTTGTCGCGACCACGACTACCCCGGCCGCGATTGCGTTGGCCACGACCATTACCACTGCGCTCGCCGCGTTCGCGATTCTGCTGCAGCTTCTCAGTCACTACCACTGGGGCCGGAATGGGGGCAACCGCTTTTTTACGGAACAAGCCAAAAATTTTGCTGAAGAAACCTTCTTCAGCCGGGGCTATAACGGCCGGAGCGGCCAGCACTGGCACTACCTCGACTGGCTTGCGTTCAACGATAGGCGCGGGTTGATCAGGTGTAATGCCTTTGACCATGGCTTCCTGCCGCGGTTTGACTTCTTCTTTCTGGCGCTTGCCGTAACTGATATCGGTATCGGCTTCTTCCACCATATCGTAGCTGGCGTGGCTCTCTTCCAGGCGCGGATCGTCATGCTTGATGCGTTCGAGCTTGTAGTGAGGCGTTTCAAGATGCTTGTTCGGAATCAGGATGATTGCCACGCGGTGGCGGGTTTCAATCTTCAGAATTTCACCGCGCTTCTCGTTCAACAGGAATGCTGCTACATCAACCGGTGCCTGGACATGAATCGCGGCTGAATTTTCTTTCATCGCTTCTTCCTGGATGATGCGCAGGACTTGCAATGCGGACGATTCAGTATCGCGGATATGGCCGGTGCCGTTGCAGCGGGGGCAGGTCACGTGGCTGCCTTCGGACAGCGAGGGACGCAGGCGTTGGCGCGACAATTCCATCAAGCCGAAACGCGAAATCTTGCCCATCTGCACGCGAGCGCGATCATACCGCAATGCATCCTTCAGACGGGTCTCTACTTCACGCTGGTTCTTCGCGTTTTCCATGTCGATGAAGTCGATCACGATCAAGCCACCCAAATCGCGCAGACGCAATTGACGGGCAACTTCTTCGGCGGCTTCAAGGTTGGTATTGAACGCGGTGGTTTCGATGTCGCTGCCGCGTGTGGCGCGCGCCGAGTTGACGTCGACCGACACCAAGGCCTCGGTATGGTCGATTACGATCGCGCCGCCGGAAGGCAATGGAACGGTACGCGAGTAGGCAGTTTCAATCTGGTGTTCTATCTGGAAACGCGAGAACAGGGGTACGTCGTCACGATAGCGTTTCACGCGATGCACCATGTCCGGCATCACGTGGCTCATGAACTGCTGCGCCTGTTCGTAAATATCGTCGGTGTCGATCAGGATTTCGCCGATATCCGGCTGGAAATAATCACGGATGGCGCGAATGACCAAGGACGATTCCTGATAAATCAGGAACGCGCCGGAAGAAGTCTGACCGGCGCCTTCAATCGCTCGCCACAGTTGCATCAGGTAATTCAGATCCCATTGCAGCTCGTCAACGTTGCGGCCGATTCCAGCAGTACGGGCAATCACCGACATGCCGGTTGGCAAATCGAGCTTGTCCATGGTTTCGCGCAATTCCTGGCGATCTTCGCCTTCGACACGGCGTGATACACCGCCGCCGCGCGGGTTGTTCGGCATCAAGACCAAGTAGCGGCCAGCCAGCGAGATGAACGAAGTCAGCGCAGCGCCTTTATTGCCGCGTTCTTCCTTCTCGACCTGGACCATGATTTCCTGGCCTTCGCGCAGCGCATCCTTGATGGACGCGTTGCGGACATCTACGCCTTCCTTGAAGTAAGTGCGGGCGACTTCCTTGAATGGCAGAAAGCCATGGCGCTCTTCACCATAATTGACGAAGCAGGCTTCAAGCGAAGGCTCGATGCGGGTAATAACACCTTTGTAAATGTTGGACTTGCGTTGCTCGCGTCCGGTGGTTTCGATATCGATATCAATGAGTTTTTGCCCATCAACGATGGCTACGCGCAATTCTTCCTGCTGCGTGGCATTAAACAACATGCGTTTCATATTATTTTGCTCCGTGACCCGAAGGTCATCTTTAAGTACCGGGATGTACGCGAGAACGGAGTATTTGGGGGAGGGAATTGCCTTAGTGTGCGGCGAGGCAGCGCAAATGCGCTGATGCTGCAACGGGGCGCGGATGGGGTCGACCAGAATGCCGAGTGCGCGCCGCATCCACCCTGTGCTTCTCGAAGGATTCGAGCGCAGAGGGCAAAATCGCAGGCGACGAGCAACTTGGTTGAGCCGAACAAAACATAGGGTTCAGCAGAATCGGCAAAAAGATTTCAACACCACCAACCAGCAAGCTACCTGTTCAAACGGTCGAGCTTGCCGGACTTATCCTTACAATCCAAATAATCGTATTCAACATCCTCGCGCGTTATCCGATTACAACAACGGTGCAACCTTGACTCGCGAAAGGATGATGCATACACATCTTTTCCATCGAATTTGCAAATTGGCGAGGCCGATGGAGACGCCCCTGTGTAGAATGTGTTTTTTATTCTTACACCTGTAGCGGTTTTACAACTGCTACGAAACAATTATATATTCAAAATGAAGGACTTAGCGAGATTTTCTGAGAAGCAGGCTGAATCCCACCCGCCTTCCCGGCCGTCACAAGTCCAAGCGCAAGTGCAGCTCGTTACGATTTCCGATGAGCAGGCTGGCCAGCGTATCGATAATTTTTTGCTGCGCGTCTGTAAAGGCGTACCAAAAAGTCATATCTATCGCGTGCTGCGTTCAGGTGAAGTGCGCGTTAACAAAGGCCGGATAGACCAGACATATCGGCTCGAAGAAGGCGATATTGTCCGGATTCCACCTGTGCGCATTGCAGAGAAAGCAACTCAGTCAGCACCTGGTGCTGAATTCAAAATATTGCTTGAAGATAGTCATTTGCTTGTAATTAACAAGCCGGCCGGTGTTGCGGTGCATGGCGGCTCCGGCGTCAGCTACGGCGTGATTGAACAGTTGCGCGCAGCGCGGCCAGAGGCAAAATTCCTCGAGCTGGTACACCGGCTTGATCGGGATACATCCGGCATTTTGCTGTTAGCCAAGAAACGCTCTGCATTAACCAACGTGCATGAACAAATCCGCGATGGATTGCTGGACAAGCGTTATCTGGTATTGGTGCATGGCGATTGGAAAAATCAAAAGCAGCACGTCAAATTGCCGTTATTTAAATACAGCACTCCGGAAGGCGAGCGTCGCGTACGAGTACAGTCGGATGGCTTGGCGTCGCATACGGTTTTCAACTTGCTGCGGAAATATGATTCTTTCGCATTGCTGGAGGCCGAGCTGAAAACCGGCCGGACCCACCAGATCAGGGTGCATCTGGCAGCCAGCGGATTCGCGATTGCCGGGGATGACAAATATGGCGATTTCGCATTGAATCGCGCTTTGCTCAAGGCCGACGGGGAACGTGTTGCACTCAAGCGCATGTTTTTGCATGCTTACCAGATCACTTTCACGCACCCGGAAACCGGTCAGCCTGTGACGATCAAAACTCCGTTGCCACCCGAATGCGAAAAATTCGTAAATAGCTTGGAAAAGACGGCTGCTTGACTATATCTCGATCAAGAAGAATAGAAACAGGAATAAGCCGTTACCGACAAAACAGAAGGAGCTGGCAGCGTGAGTTGCCAAAGAATATGGCGAAAAAGCAATTTGACCTGATCGTATTCGATTGGGATGGTACGTTGATGGATAGCACTACAACCATCGTTAAGTGCATCCAGGCCGCAGCAAAAGATCTGGGTCTTCCAATACCGGAAAACAAAGCTGCATCCTATGTGATTGGGCTTGGCCTGCAAGATGCAATGCAAGCTGCGATACCTGACCTTGACCCAAAATTTTATCCGCGTATGGTGGAGCGTTATCGCTACCATTATTTGGCGAAAGATCATGGACTAACACTGTTTGATGGGGTGCGCGAAATGTTATCCGAACTCTCTCAGCAGGGATATTTCCTAGCGGTAGCAACAGGTAAAAGCCGGGTTGGCTTGAATCGCTCGCTCGATGCAGTCAAGTTGCTGTCTTTATTTGATGCAACACGCTGCGCTGATGAAACTTTTTCGAAGCCGCATCCGGCAATGCTGCAGGAACTGACACGCGAGCTTGGCCAAGATATGAAGCGAACGGTGATGATCGGCGACACCACACATGACTTGCAAATGGCGCTTAATGCTGGGGCAGCGGGAGTCGCGGTGCATTATGGAGCGCACCCCGAACATGACTTGCAAGTGCTCGATCCTCTTTTTGCAGCGAACTCGGTAGCGGAGTTGCATGCATGGCTGACCGAAAATGCCTAAGTATTTGATGTGCCTGCAGTGCCGGGATTTTTGACAATGTCCGGCGATGCCATTTTCATTTGTGAATCAGCTGACCTTATAGAAAGAGGTAAGGGCATCCGTTTCCCTGTCACGATCTTCAGCGAGGATACGACCGGTTTCGTCGTCAGGTATAACAATATTGCGCATGCTTATTTGAATCAATGTGCGCACGTACCGATAGAGTTGGATTGGTCGGAGGGTGAGTTTTTTGAATCCAGCGGCTTGTATCTGATGTGTTCTACGCACGGTGCGATTTATGCACCGGAAAGCGGACATTGTTTGGGTGGTCCATGTCGCGGAGGACGTTTGCGTACGATCAGAGTCATAGAGAAAGACAATCAGGTATTCTGGCAACCGGATGAATATGTAAGACCTGTGCGAGCATAAGCTCCCGCAGAAAACACGAGCGAAAACAATGAGCAACGATAATTTCGAAAATACACCCCCGCAGTGGCCGCAAGAACAAGCATCCGCCTCGCCTGTGTCGGAAAACAAAAAATTAACCGGCAACACGAAACAAAAAGAAGGCTGGGAGCGGGAAATACTGGAGAAGTTGGCCTTTGCTTCGCTCAAGGAGCAACGCGCCCGCCGCCGATGGGGAATCTTCTTCAAGCTTGCTATGCTGGGAATAATTGCATTCGGGTTCTGGCTTGCGTTTGATTTGGGCAATACAGATATGGAAATCTCCAGCCCTCATACCGCGCTGATCACTATCGATGGCGCGATCGAGGCGGGTGGCGCAGGTGCTGCCGACACCGTGATCTCCGCACTTGATAGCGCATATGCGGACAGCGGTTCGGTCGGCGTGATATTGCACATCAATAGCCCCGGCGGTAGCCCGGTGCAGGCAGGCATGATCAACGATGAAATCAGGCGTCTACGTCAAGCGTATCCGCAAAAGCCGCTGTACGTGGTGGTCGATGAAATCTGCGCATCGGGCGGTTATTACATCGCCGCGGCAGCCGATAAAATTTATGTGAACAAGGCCAGTATCATTGGTTCGATCGGTGTGCTGATGGATGGCTTTGGTTTCACCGGTCTAATGGATAAACTTGGCATTGAACGTCGCCTTATGACGGCAGGCGAAAACAAAGGCTTCATGGATCCATTCAGCCCGCAAACTTCGAAGCAAAAAACGTATGCGCAAGAGATGCTCAATGAGGTTCACCAGCAATTCATCGATGTTGTTCGTCAAGGTCGCGGGAAACGTTTGAAGGAGACGCCGGACACCTTTTCCGGTTTGTTCTGGAGTGGAGCCAAGGCAGTTGAAATGGGTTTGGCTGATGGCTTCGGCACTATTGATAGCGTCGCACGCGATGTTCTCAAAGCGGAAGATCTTGTTGACTACACGCAGCATGAAGGTTTGCCGGAACGCGTATTGAAAAAATTTGGCGCGGCAGTCGGTGTGGGCGCAATGAACTCAGTTTGGAGCGGCGTCAAACCAAGCCTTCGATGAGCGTCACGTACCTAACAGGGTGCTGCAAAAATTGCTATTTGAAGTGATTGCCTGTAACAAAAATCGATTGGGTTTTCACTGATGAAACCACTTTGAAAGCCTACACATCATTTGAACATTTGTTTATATTGGAATCTGCATATTTTCTTGCGAAAGAAATTGGTTTTTCAGAGCAGAGTATCTCTAATGCCAAGGTGATCACCTCATCGACGCAGTGACAGCGAGGGGTTTGAGCCCCACCCCTTTAAAGGTAGCGAAAGTCGGCCACTATTTTAGGCGCTTGGCGTCCAACCCGGACAGGAGGTGACGTCATGGTGATGGATGCGGTGGTGGAACGTTTCATTGAGCAAAGCCCGGTCACGGTCATGGCGCAATTGGCGCTGCAACGGGCGTTGGACCCGGCGTGGCTGGATGCGCTGTTTGAGCAGGAAAGGCAGCAGCAGTACAAGGGGACATTATTGTTTTCGACGACGGTGGAACTGATGTCGGTCGTGGCGGTGGGGCAGCGCCCGTCGCTGCATGCCGCTGCCAAGGCGTGCAAGGATTTGCCGGTCTCGCTGCAGGCGCTGTATGGCAAGATCAATCGCACCGAACCGGCTCTGATACGCGCCCTGGTGCGCAGCAGCGCCGAGCGCCTGCGTCCGGTCATGGCGCCGATGCAGGAAGGCAAATCCCCCCTGGCAAGAAATTATCGGGTCAAGCTGGTCGACGGCAACCATCTGGCCGCCAGCGACAAGCGCATCAAGCCGCTGCGCGGATTTCGAGGGGCGGCGCTGCCCGGCCATTCGCTGGTGATCTATGACCCGGATCTGGACATGGCGGTGGATTTGGTGCCCTGCGAAGATGGCCATGCCCAGGAGCGGTCGTTGACGGCGCCTCTTCTGGAACAGGCGCAGGCGGGCGACCTGTGGATTGGTGATCGCAATTTCAGCACCCGCGCGCTGCTGGCCGGCTGGCACGAACGGGGGTGCGGTTTTATCGTGCGCGAACATGGCGCCTCGCCCCATCCGCAAGCCTGCGAGGCGCCGGTGCGCAAGGGCCGGATCGCGACCGGCGCGGTATACGAGCAGCCAGTGACGATCACAGATGAGGCGGGGCAGTTGCTGGCATTGCGCCGCATCGAATTGCATCTGGATAGTCCAACCGAAGACGGCGACACGGTCATCCGCTTGTTGACGAATTTGCCGAAGTCGTCCTTTACGGCACGCAAAGTGGCACGCCTGTACCGTCGCCGCTGGGATATCGAAAGCCTGTTCCAGCGGCTGGAATCGGTGTTGTGCAGCGAGGTGGCATCGCTGGGCCAGCCGCGCGCGGCGCTGCTGGCATTTGGGGTGGCGGTATTGGCGTACAACATACTGGCGGTGCTGCAGGCGGCGGTGCGCGCTGCGCACGATTTGCCGGCAGCCGGGATTGAACTGTCGTCCTATTACTTTGCCGCCGAAGTCAAGGCGCACTATGCGGGCATGATGGTGGCGATTGGGGTGGCGGCCTGGCGCGCGTATGAGGCGCTGACGGCGCAGCAATTGGGACAAATGTTAATGCAGATCGCGGCGCACGCCGATCCGGTGGCGTTGCGCAAGCATCCGCGCGGCCCCAAGCTGCCCAACAAGAAGGGCTATGCACCCGCAGCCGTGGCGCGACGTCATGTCTCTACCGCTCGGGTTATTAAAGAAGGACGGGTAAATTGACTACCTTTAAAGGGGTGACTGTTAAACCAGCTCCTGTCGGCGCGTCAGAGCAGTGCTCTGACTCCCAGCAATTGCCCTTGCGGCTCATCGAGCAGATCATGCCAAATTCCTTGAGCTTGTCCTGAAATGCATGGCTGGCGTATTGGCTGCCGCGATCCGAATGATGCATGACGCCCGTTCCCGGCCGGCGGCGAAACCAGGCCATCGTCAATGCGTCCGTCACAATATCGGCCGTCATGCGCGGCTTGAGCGACCAGCCAATGACTTCCCGATTGAACAGATCCAGAACGATCGCCAGGTACAGCCAGCCCTCGTCGGTCCACAAGTACGTGATGTCCGACGTCCAGACTTGATTGGGCGCGGCCGGCGTAAAATTCCGGTCCAGTAGATTCGCTGCCACTGGCAGACTATGCTTCGAGTCCGTGGTGACCTGGTAACGCCGCTTATGGCGGGCACGGATGCCGTTGTCGCGCATGAGCCGCTCAACGCGCTCCTTGCCGGCAATGAAGCCTCGCTGCCGCAATTCACGCACCATGCGCGGACTGCCGTAAAGTGGACCCAACGGTCAAGACATTCTTTTCCAGAGTTTAAGCTGCGGTCTTGATACCATCCGCAGCTGAACAGCGCTGCCCTGTTCTTCC
>CBINHE010000066.1:0-22116 GCA_966250375.1 uncultured Oxalobacteraceae bacterium | reverse complement strand
GAGACCGGTCTGCATCCAGCGCAACGGGAGACCGGTCTGCATCCAGCGCAACGGGCAAAGCGGCGGTCGCAATGAATATTGGTGCGCATGGCAAAGCAAAGGTAGGCGATGGAGGCGCGATAGTTCTTTGCAACCACGATGACGACGGGAATATTCGGCATATTCGGTCAAGCAAGGTTGGTGAAAACGGCATTAAGGCGGATGTGTTTTATTCCCTGAATAATTGCGGCGAATTTGTAGAGGAGCCGAAATGAGCGCAGTCCCAGATCGCATATTCGCAAACGCCCACGATCAATCTGTATGTGTTTTCTCCGACCCAAACGAAGAAGAGCCATGCCACACATTCCGCGCACCGCGTGTTGTGACTGAGGATGAAACGGAAGCGTGGATCTTGGGCTTTGCGATGACTGGCGATATCGAGGACGAGTTGGGGCAGTACAAAAACCATTGCGGGACAGTCACACATGAGGTCGCGCTGCAATGGGTTCGCGATAAATCGAAGATCACGGATGGCGTGGCTAACGTGTTTTTCCGGTGGGCGCGTAACTGCGTGTATCTCGCAAATTTCGGCAAGTGATTCGACAGCAATTTAACCAAGGAGATTGAACATGAAGATTGAATTTTCGGAAGAGGACATAGGGGAATTGCTGCTTGATAGAGCTGCCGACATGGGAATGGAGGCCAATAAATTCAAGCTTGAATCGAGATATGGGGTAGTTGAAGCAAAGGTGTGGTTTGAAAAGCCAGTTGAGCCAAAGCCGGTGGAGCCAGCAGTTGAAATCCACGTGATGCAGCCGCTGTAATGAACGCGACCTCGGTTCGAGCCCGAGGATCAACACAGAAACGCCAGTAGCGAAGTCTGGGCACAGGAAAACCAGACCTCACGCGAAAGCTCCAGTAAGAGCCGGATACACCCAGCGCGCGAAAGCGGGATGCTGGCAATGTTGCAAATCCGGTTTGTCATCCGCAATGGCCGGCGCATGGCATACCTACTAGCGTTTCTGTGTTGGTGATCGCATGACTGGATCTGTTCGGCTAGTACCCGAACCGGAATTCCGTGCTGAGACATTAGTCTGATACTGCCGGTTCATCTGTAAAAGTGAAGGTAGCCCGATCATCAACACCAATTAACCAAGGAGAAGACTATGTTCGGACCGGGTGGATTTATGGCTGCACCAAAGCAACCAACGAAAGAGGAGGTGCGCCACTGGTTGAACCGCGAGGTAGAGCAGCGCAGGCCGCCGCAAACGCCCGAGCAGATCCGGCGCGAACTTGGCTGGCATCTGACAACAGTGAACAAGGTGAAGTGACATGCATACCAAAGGACTATCAGCTAATGGCTCGCGCATCGTTTTTGAGAGCGCGGATGAAAGTGAATTTCGTTACATCGGGACCGCATACGGTCTGGACGGAACACTAACACCAACACGTGAGGCGGTTGCGAATGCATGGCTGTGGGCGGGTGCGGATCGCTTGTTTGAAGCCTGCCGAGCAGTAGACGCAGACATTGAGCGCGACGGCGTTGTTTCAGCAGAGACCATCAACATGGTTCGTGCAGCGATGAAAAGCGCGGTGAAGCCATGACACGCATAACAGCTGAAGAAGTGGCGACAGTGGCGGCGATAGTTGTGCTCATGGGGACGATTGGCTGGATAGGTGATTTGGCTGTCCGCGCGGTGTTCGGATAACGCATAACAAGGGAGAGCAAGAATGAGCAATGCGTCAAATGTAGAGACTTCAATCGAGCGTTTTAAATTGGTTCAAGGCATCCGCTTGCAACGTGCACAAGCCTACGCTGATCGAGTCAAGCAATACAAGCCGACTAGCAAAGAGGCCGAGCATCAACAATGGGCTGAGTCGCGCAAAGACCTCGGTGATGCTGTGGCGCGGATCACGCAGAACTACGGAGGCTCATCATGCGCGGCTTTCTGAAATATTTCAAACACGCTAAGCGCGGGCCATGTGGCTGGCGCTGAAAAAAACGCGGTATGCGCTGGAACACGGATTCTGAAAACAAAGGGAGATTTAAGTGAGTAATGCGCTAGTAGTGAAATTCGCTGAGAAATTTTCAGTCGATCAAAACCAAGTCCTTGCAACATTGAAGGCGACCTGCTTCAAGGGGCCGGCTACTGACGCGCAAATTACCGCGTTAATGATCGTTGCAGACCAGTACGGATTGAATCCGTGGACAAAGGAAATATATGCCTTCCCTGACAAAAACAACGGGATTGTTCCAGTTGTTGGTGTGGATGGCTGGTCTCGAATAATTAACGAGAACCCGCAGTTCGACGGAATGGATTTCAACGAAGGCGGCAAAGGCGACATGCCAGACTGGATTGAGTGCGTCATTTACCGCAAGGACCGCAGTCACCCGATCAAGCTAAAAGAATACATGGCCGAATGCAAGCGCCCCGCCGGTCCTTGGCAATCGCATCCGCGCCGAATGCTGCGCCACAAGGCCATGATTCAATGCGCACGCTTGGCATTCGGATATGTTGGGATATTCGATCAGGACGAAGCGGAACGTATCACCGAAGGCGATGGCAGGGCTGCGCCGCGAGACATGGGCAATGCTGAAGTTGTCAACCTGGTTGATATTGAGCCAATGCTTCTAGAAGTTGCGGCTACAAAGACAGATGCGGATGCGCTGGCGTACTGGAAGGCAAATAATGGCCGGCTTTCAAAGCAACCGAACGATCACAAGCGCCTGAAGGATGCAATTTCTACGCATCGAGCGAACCTACAAAAAACGGACGAAGCGCGCACGGTTGAGATGCCAGCAGCAAAGCCAGCGCAAGCACAGCCTATTGATGATGAATTCGTTGCCGCGCTTGGCCCTGAATACGCACCTGAATAGCCGGAGATCATCGATGCGATACCACAACCACGAACAAGGCTCTGAATCATGGCTCAAAGCCAGAAGCGGCGTCATTACTGCATCGCGGTTCAAGGATGCGCGAGACAGGCTGAAAGGCGGCGCGCCATCTGCAAAATGCATCGGCTATGCCGCGCAAGTTGCGCTTGAGCGCATCGCAGGCCGGCCAGTCGATAAGACGTTCGAGAGCTGGCACATGCGAGACGGAAGAGAGCAGGAGCAATTTGCGCGCATCGCATACGAAGCCAAGACAGGATACCTGGTTGATGAGGTTGGATTCATCACGACAGACGATTCCCGATTCGGATATTCGCCGGACGGAGAAATAGATTCCGATGGGTTGGTGGAAATAAAAACCATCCTTAGCGGTGATGTTGCTCTGAAGGTATGCGGGAACCACGACATTAGCGGGTATCTGGATCAATGCAATGGCGGCCTTTGGTTGACTGGACGGAAGTGGATTGATTTGGTCGTATGGTGCCCTGCCCTAGAGCCTATCGGCAAGGAAATGACAATTCATCGAATCACGCGGAATGACAACGCAATCAACGAACTCGAAACTGATTTGATGACGTTCATGAAGATGGTTGATGAAAACGAGTGCTTATTGAGGCGTGAGGCTGCGTGACATGGATTATCTGCCGATCCCATTCGATGTGCTGGACTCAGAGTCTTACCAATCACTGACTCCGGGCGACAAGTATTTTCTGATCGAACTCTATGCCCTTTATTTTGACTGCGAACGGTTCACGATTAATGCAGACAGGCCGCAGGATTATCGCCAGCCGCCGAAAGCGAATCTCTGCCGCAAGATTGGCAGATTGGTCGATTGCGGATTGTTGAGAGCGGTTGATTTGGCGAAGAACGGAAACAACCATTACCAGCGCGTGTTCGCATTCACTTATTCGGCGCTTGGCGCATTGGATCGAGCAGCATAACTTTACGGAGCCTCTGGCTAGGTTCGCCGACAAACTCAGGCGTGCTGGAGGCTCCACCTAACAAGGGAGAATCGGGATGAGCGAAGAGAACAAGCAGGCAAGACAAGGGTCGGTATCTGGCGCGGCGGATTGGCAGGAGGCGCTCTCTTTTGCGATTATTGAGCATCTTGGCCCGCATGCGCTGATCGGCGGAAAAATGTCCGTAATTGATGCATTCGAGAAAGGATGGGAAGCACGCGCTGCACTCGCATCCGCGCCAATCGCACCAGCGCACCCAGAGCAAAAGCCGCTTGGCTGGCTCAATTCTGGCGAGCTTGAGCATGCGCGCAAGTTCGGCGGATCGGTGAACCTATGGCTAAAGCAGTGGGGGCTCAAAGAAGATATGCCGGTATTCCTGAATGCCACACCAGCGCAGGATGACGCACGTATCGCCAGCCTTGAGGCGACCGTACAGCGCGAACATCAAGGGATGATGAACTGGAAGAAGACCGCAGAACAAAATGACGCGGAAATCATCGAGCTGAGAAAGCAGGTGAAAGTCGCCAACGCTGCCGGATTCGCTCAGTGCAAAGAGATGGCGGCGCAGTTTGTTGAGCGTGTCCATAGGTTGGATGGGGTGGGTGACAATATTCGCGCCCTCCAGTGCCCAGACCAGCCAGCCTCACGGCCAGAAAGTGAGAAGTTAGAAGCATCCGGCGATTTCACAGTGGCTGAACTGGAGCAGAAACTTGTGAATACGCTTGAGGAGAACATGCAACTAGACCACTCGAATAAGGCGCTAAGTGAAAAGTTGCAAGCAAGTGAGCAGGACAAGGTGGATGAACTATACCAAGCATGGCTCAAAGCTGGTGCTGATTTGCACGGATTACCGTGGCGTGAGTTTATGGATGCGCACGACGCAATCAACGCCGCCCGCGCAGCTCAGGAGAAAGCAAATTGAGCCAATCATGGATTGAAGAAGTTGACATTTCTAGCATTGAGGATGACCAAGCGTATTTTCTGGCGAAAAAATGGGAGAGCAGCATGGGGGTCGCTAACTATCTTTTCTTGAGCAAACTGCTGAACGGGAAACAAAAATTTTCTTCGAAGCCAGGTATCGCAATACGCGCCATATGCAATGATAATTTTAGAAAAATACTCGCGGAACACCCGAATTACGTTGCTCTAAAAATTCCAATGGATGCTGACAAGCGTTGGAAGGCACGCACTAAAAACAGGAGGAATACGCCATGACAACTAACACACAAGAAGCGTTGCGCAAGGCGCTGGAGAAATTCAAAGAAATTTATGAACTACCGAGTTATGACGATAGTTTTCCGTCCGAGGCCAGAGGAACACTAGGCAATGTATTTGAAATTGCCAATGAGGCCATTTACGACATTGAAACCGCCCTCGCCGCCACAGCAGAGCCGGAACAGCCAGCGCTATATCAGTTCCGTGGTTGTTTCATTATTGACGGGAAGGAAAAAAATACAGATTGGGAAGAGTGCACACGAGAACAGTACGAAGAGATTCCAAGCCTCCAAGAATCCTCTAAGTATGGAAAAACCTCTTGGTTTGAAGTGCGCGCTTTTTACGCCTCCCCGCAGGTTCGGGAGCAGCCGACAGACGAGCGCAAAACGGAGGGGTGGCTGATCGAATTCACTGGGCCGCACGGTGACCGTCGGGAATACTCAAGTAGAAAGGTCGTCGCGGACGACTACCGCGCAATCTATGAGGGCGTTACCGTAACTGAACTTGTGCGCAGGGACTCACCGCAGGTTCGGGAGCAGCCAGCCATGCCGGAGGGGTGCGTATCGGCACATTGGACGAACAAAACGAAGATGGTCAAGTTGACATTTAGAACCAGCGAACAAGCAACCGCATTCTATGATCGTATTTACAAAGCATTTAAGTCTGCCGCCCCTTCACCGGAGAACAAATATGAGTGAACAGAAGCCTCAATCGGTTGAGGGATGCAAGGCGCAAGAGTTGATAGATTTGCTGAATGAACTTCGCCCGAAACATGGTGCGGTCGGTTCACGTGATGTGGATGTGACAGAGCAGCAGCGGAAAATTGATACTGCAATTGCGATCCTCGCAGCACCGCAGCCGGCACAGGCGCAGGAGCCGCTAGACGTTGAGCAGATCATCAAACTTGCAGAGCAATTTCTCACATTAGAGCCGAGTAAGAGCGGGCTAATCATCAAGGGCGGGATAGGCGACTTGATCGAGTTCGCGCATGCTGTTCGTGGCGCAGATCAGCCAGCACAGGCGCAGGATAGTGGGCAAGCGCACCGTTGGGCAACGCAGCTTGCAACAAACATGGCGTGGAAGTTCTACCCAGAGGTGACGCAATGGAAGCCGCTGCCCGATCTGGTTGGCGTCATTTCGCAGATCGACAACATGGTAACAGGGCTTGTGCGCGCTACTCAGGTGCAGGAGGATACCCCGCTAGAACTCCGAAAGATTGTCGCCATGATCGTGAAGAAGTTCGCAGACAAGCCAGGTGATTACAACCTTTCAATCGGTGGATGGGAGACTGACCTGATTCTTGGCGATCCGATGAAGGAGTTCCACGCTTATATCGCAATCCCAATGAGTGACTGGCGAAAGTATGCCGCCTCCCAGTCGCAGCCAGCCGCAGCGGTGAGCGCCAAGGATGCGGATTACGCCGACTTGTATCGATTCGTGCGAGATCGAGGCTGCAACGTCGCATGGGCTGCAATCGGAGCAGGTGAATGCCTTGAGGAATTCGACAAGACTATCCGTTCAGCAATGGCGCAGCAGGCCGGGAAGGAGCAATGCGGGGGCGATGATGCGAAATTGGAGGGGATGCGATGAGTGCAGTTATGCCACCAAGACAGCCAAGATGGTTATCTCTTTTAGAATGGGCGAAGTTGGCGTATGGCGATAGCCCACCACATTTAAACACATTGCGCAGATGGGTCAATGAAGGACGCATCCAGCCGCAACCGAAGAAGCACGGCAAAAGTTGGCGTGTGGAACCGACAGCAGAATATAAGGCAGATTAATGAATGCTAGACGCAGAAGCCCCGCCCGCAAGGGGTTCCCAGATAACCTGTATTGCAAGCCAGACGGGTATTTCTGGTTTCGCAACCCGCAGAGCGGTAAGACAAAGGGATTGGGAAGGGATAAGGCGATTGCGTTTCGCGAAGCGCGCGCGGCCAATGCGGCTCTGGCAAATACCACGAAATCATCTCTGGCCGATTGGGTTATTGGTAAGCAGCAAAACTCGCTGGCAGAATGGATACCGTCTTACAAGAAGCTTTGGATCGAGCGGGAGAGCCCGGCCAAATCCACGCTTATTGCCGTGTCTGACTACCTGAAATATATTGAGAAGGCAGAGTTTGCATGGATGCAATTGTCTGATATAACTACGCAGCACATATCAGACTTTATTGACAAGGCGCACAAGGAGCGCAGCGCGAATGTCGCCGCCCTACTTCGGACGCGGCTATCTGATATTTTCCGCGCAGCCGCGACAAAGGGATTGGTTCCCGCTGACAAGAACCCGGTAACACCGACTTACGCGCCAGCCAAGGAGGTAACGCGTGGCCGGCTATCGATTGAGCAGTTCATGGCGATCCGGGATGCCGCGCCGGTCTGGCTTGTCAATGCAATGAATCTTGCGTTGTTGACCGCTCAGCGCCGAGAAGATTTAACAGAGATGAAGTTTGAGGACTTGAACGCCGGGTATCTCCATGTCGTGCAAGGGAAGTCTCAAGGTAAAACAAAGTTGCGTCTGGATGCGCGTATTCGGCTGGACGCAATCGACATGTCTATTGATGATGCAGTGAAGCAATGCCGGGACCTGGTTGTTACGAAATACATGATCCACCATGCAAAAACAGAGAAGGCGTTCAGGGCTGGCGACAAGCTGGCGCCTGCCGGAATCACAAATGCTTTTGCAAGGGTGCGCGAGAAAGTCGGCATAGAAGCAGAGGCCGGCAAGACGCCGCCTTCGTTCCATGAAATCAGGTCTTTGTCAGAGAGGTTGCACCGGGAGCAACACGGCGCAGAGTTTGCGCAAAGCATTCTCGGCCACAAAAATGCAAAAACAACTGCAATTTATGACGACTTACGCGGTAGTGCATGGCAGGAAATTGCAGTAAAGTGATTGTACGAATTTTGTACAGATTTTGGAAAACTGATATAGAACCGCATGAATACTGGCTTGAGAGCAAAGAGAATCGTTCTGGACACCAACGTATGCCTGGATTTATTCGTTTTCCGTGACCCACGCTGGCATGTGCTGCTTGCTGCGCTCAAGAACGGCGATGTCGAAGCAGTAACACGTGCCGACTGCCGAATGGAATGGCTTATTGTTTTGAATTATCCGCATCTGCCGCTGGACGCCACATCGAAGTCGCAAAGCACCTTGGAATTCGATGCGCTTATCACGTGCCTCCCCACGGAAACGATCTCCATCACGGAGCCTCGTCTGCCGGTTTGCAAAGATCGAGATGACCAGAAATTCCTGGAACTGGCGCGCGATGCGCACGCCGATGTACTGATCACCAAAGACAAGGCATTGTTGAAACTGGCGAAAAGAACCGCCCGAGCGGGCCTGTTCCTGATCATGCGTCCAGACGCGTGGGTACAGGATACCGCGGCTGGAAATGATTGCGTGCAGTGGCCGCCTGCGACGACATGAATGCCGCTACCAACATCTCCGGCCGATTCCGCAAAACGCTAAAATGCGTCTCGGATTTCTCCATTAATTTCGCAAGAATATGACCACGCCCACCATCAATCTCGAATCGAAACTGCCGAAAGTCGGCACCACGATTTTCACTGTCTTGTCGGCACTGGCGGCAGAAAAAAACGCGGTTAACCTCGGACAGGGTTTTCCGGATTTCGACTGCAACGAAGCGCTGATCGATTTTGTCACCGCAGCGATGAAGAATGGCATGAACCAGTATCCGCCGATGACCGGTATTCCCGCGCTACGTGACGCAATCGCCAGAAAAATCGAGGCGCTCTACGGTTACCGATACGATGCCGCCACCGAAATCACGGTGACGGCAGGCGCAACCCAGGCACTTATGACTGCGATTTTGTGCAGCGTCCACGCCGGCGACGAAGTCATCGTGATCGAACCTGCGTACGACAGCTACATCCCGTCGATTGAACTGGCTGGCGGCACACCCGTGTTTGTACAAATGGAAATCGGTCCGAACGGCTATGCCATCCCATGGAGCAAGGTCGCGGCGGCAGTGACGGGCAAGACGCGCCTGATCATGATCAATTCTCCGCACAATCCGACCGGCTCCGTTTTACGCGAAGCCGATATGCGCAGGCTGGACGAGATTGTACGCAACACCAACATCCTGCTCCTGTCGGACGAAGTCTACGAGCACATGGTCTATGACGGTCACCAGCATGAATCGATATGCCGCCATCCCGAGTTGGCGGCGCGCTCTTTTGTGATATCGAGCTTCGGCAAAACCTATCATGTGACTGGATGGAAGGTCGGCTATGTCGCGGCGCCCGCTGCGCTCACCGCCGAATTCCGCAAAGTTCACCAATTCAATGTCTTTACTGTTAATACACCGGTGCAGCATGGTCTGACTGCCTATATGGCCAATCCGGCACCTTACCTCGATTTGCCAAAATTCTATCAACACAAGCGCGACTTGTTCCGTGACGGGCTGAAAACGTCGCGTTTCAAGCTCTTGCCATCGGATGGCACCTATTTTCAGTGCGTGGATTATTCCGAAATTTCAGCACTGCCAGAAGCGGATTTTGCAAAATGGCTCACGGCAGAAATCGGCGTGGCTGCGATACCTGTATCCGCTTTTTACAATCACCCCAAGGAGTCCGGTGTTGTGCGTTTCTGTTTCGCGAAAAAAGATGAAACTCTGCGCGCGGCATTGGACAAATTGATGCCGCTCTGAGCTCTCCTATACTGTCTGCAGCAATTGCTACATCCTTACGGTAACCGCCCCTTGCACACGGAACCGATGCGACGCCTCCAATACATTCGTTACCGTTGAGGAAATAATGCGCATTGCTACATATTGCTCAGCTTTTATTTGAAAATTTTCCTTTTGTGCGTCAAGCAACTGCCAAGTGCCGTCCACATATGCTTCCGCCCAATTGTGATATTCATCGGCTCGTGGCGCACCATTGCGATCCATCACATAGCCGCCTAATGTACGTGCAGCGATTCGGTTCGCGCGTGCCAATGCTGTCACCAAGTAGGCATATTCGGTGCAATCTCCGCGCTTGTTAAGAACCGCATAACGCGCGCCAAGATCATCGGCTATATAGCCTGCATAATGCATATTCGATTTGACCCATTGATAAATGCTACCGACCGTGTCGGCTGCTTGCGGAGTCCGAACAAGTGCGGCAGTACTCTGGATAACGGGATCATTTGATTCAACGTATCGCTCTTCATCCAGGAAAAGATCGTTACGCTTCAATTGACTCGGATTCGGACTGGCCGACATGAGCAAATCGGCTCGAATGCTGACGAGCTTCGTGCCGTAAGGCGGGAACTGGTCAAACTGAAGCTTGATGATTTGGTTTCCAAGCGCATCTTCCGTTAGCTGATAAGGCAGGTTGATGTCCAGTTTTTCCAGTTGTTGCGTCGCAGTGCGCTTGACCGGCGCATAGAGCCACACTATTTGATTGGTCAATGTTCTATTGGTGGGATTTTCAATGATCAAATTCATGCGAATTTGACGCGGAATCGGATTGATCAGCGGTTGCGCATATACCTCAATTTCGTCGGCTGCATGACACGCAGCACCAACCATGCACATCAGCCCCATCCAGCAAATGCAGAACCAAATGCGCAAAGAGCAGCGCGATAGAAAACATGATTTCATCATTGATGCGCTCCGCTGCGTAAGCTCGTTTATTTCGATCAGTTACATTCCACCGCAACTCGGTTTGGTAGGCCCCTTTGCCTGCTTTGCCCACATCGCATTTTGGACACGAAGAAACTGGCGGTAAGCGGCTTCTGAACCGGTATAAACTAACAACGGGTCAGGCTTGGCGAGCTTCGCAAGATCTGCCAATTGGCCATTCTCGAATCGTTCATTCGTCACCAGGATAATGTTACGCAGACTATTCGGCTTCTTGCGTTTTTTAATAAACGCTTTGATCGCCTCCGAGCCATTCCCGGTTGCCTTGACCATCATCGGCAAGACATCGGCTAACTTGTGCGTGTCTGGTAAACCAATCACGGCATTGTCAGATATTTTACTTTCCTGAAACAACTCCGCAGGGCTCAGGCTCGCAAAATCGGAATAATTCGGCGCGATGCCAATAGCCGGTTTGTTATCCAGCACCCATGCTTGCAATCCACCTCTCAATACGCGTGTTTTCCTGAACCCTGCGTTTTTTAATTCGGCGCAAAGCGCGTATAACGCTTGGTCGCCTTTGCCGTCGCCTAATAGAACGATCAATTTATCGGCCAGATAAGCTTTGGTGCGAATCTCGGCACCACTGAAGTTAACCGCACCATCGATATGAAAGCGATCAAAGGCCGCCTTTGATCGCGTATCGACCAATACGGTATCCGGCTTGCCTAACGATGGGAATAATTGGTCCAATGTCATAGCGCAGCTCGGATCCGCCGCTCTATCAGCATGCTGCGCACTTTCACCCGGCTTGACTACATAATCGTCTTTTCGGCACGAGACGTTTGCAGCGGGAATATTCTTCAATGCGTCCCGTAGCGGTGGAGGAAAATTTTGCGTTTGCGAAGAATCTGCCGTCATCGGAACCTGCGCAATTACGTCTGCGGCAACGAATGCCACCGTACTGCATAGCGCTATCGACAAGTAGTATTTACGCATGCGCGGACCCATTATTTGCTCTTCTGTGACATGTTATCAACCGCATCATTGACACCGGTTCCATTTTTCATCGTTGGCAGCAGCAACTCGGGCGGATAAGTGAACGTCCATTCCGAATACTTGTTCTTCCCTCTGAAGCCGGCTTCGGTAACGTCGAAGTTATCCTGCTTGATCGGCACTTTGTCGGATAAGGAATAGATGCCGGCAATGCGCCCATTGACTAAAATCGTACCCCATGTCGCCTTGTCCATCATGGGATCTGTATAGATGCGACGCAGATGGCGCTGCGCATTGGGGGATCGAGGATCTTTAAGCAAATCGTCCAGTGTCATGGGATATTGATGCTGCCCGCCTGCGATATTCGATTCGTAGTAACGACCAATTGCCTCGCGAAATTGATGTCCGATAAAAATGAGTTCCCGCTCCTTTTCACGTTGGAGCGTCGTGGAATATATCTCGCTCGCGATTACCAGCGCCACGCCCATGAACGCAACCAGCATCAGCGTCCACAGATAAGCGAACCCCTGCACACGCGCTATCGCATAGAGCCTGCTCTTGATGAAATGCTCCCTCGTCATCGCCAAAGAATTAGAGTTCTTCATACGGCACGCTGTCACGCGTCTTGCCTTGCGCGCCACTTTTAACATTCTCGATACCAGATTTGTCCGTATCGAGCGATGGCATCAAAATCCAGGTGGCAGCCGATTCGGTAACCGGATCGACAGGCACTGTTCGGAAGTACTTCTGCTCGACGAGATCCTCCAGTGCTTCCGGATAGCGCCCTCTGTCCGCGTAATATTTATCGATGCCGGTACGGAGGACTTGCAGGTTTTCCTTGAGGGCCACCTCTTTGGCTTTTTCCAGCGAACCGAAATACCGCGGCAAAGCGATTGTCAGAAGCAATGCAATGATTGCCATCACCACCAGCAATTCGATCAAGGTGAAGCCGGATTGAAATACAGGCGGCTTCTTCGTCTTTCGCCTTTCGATCCCGGATGCGCCGACGTCGCGGCCTTGGGAGACCTCAGTTGTTGTCCTTGGCAGTAGAGGCATCATGCTCACCATTGCTTGAACGGCACGCCATTCAAACCCACTTTGTCAGATCTGGATGTAACATCAAATACATCGTCGCCTTCGCTTGGATCGTCCGGTGGCGACGCATACGCACGCTTGGCCCATGTGTCGGCTGCTTGCGCAGTGTCGTCCGGATAGAAAGGATCGCGCGGCAAGCGCCGTAAAAAATAAAGGCTTTGCTTCGTTACGCTACGTTGGTCTGGTGTCCCCTCAACCAAATCCTCCAACTCTTTCGGATACCCGGATTCACCGACTTTACGTTGTATGCGCCCTTGATCGGCGGCCCGCTTGTAAGCATCGATGCCTTCGCGGATTTCGATCAACGCACTGCGTAGCGCACGCTCTTTCTCCCGCTGCAACGCGATTTGCATCATCGGTGTCGCGACAAGCGCAAGCGTTGCCATGATCGCCAATGTAATCATGAGTTCAATGAATGTAAAACCATTGCGTGTCATCGACAGCTTCATCATTACTGCACTTTGAAAGTAAAATCCACCGGCACTGCAATCGGACTCGATGCTGCCGGCTCCGGTGTAATAGATAGCAATTGCACTTTGGCTGCGGGTGCCGCTTTAATCGCCTTGAAATTCACCATCATGACATTGCCGGCGCCATTGACCCCTGCATCCAACCCGGTGGTATTTTGGCGCACTGCCGCGACGAAAATCTTTCCTTGCGCCGGATCGACGCGATTATTAAATGCGGTTTGGCCATTTGCCTGCTTCAAAAAGTCCCCTTCTTGCACGTTCATCACTTGCAACACTGAAGGGTCGAATCCAACAAGAAGAGGCAACCCACGTACAGCGCCCTGGCTGTTTATGCGCAGGACGGCACTGAATTGGTCACCGACCTTTACTTGATTGGGCCCTTGCCAATTGAAACTGATCGGCCCACCGACAGCATTCTTTGGTTCGTTATTTCCATTGTTGATCGGGGCTGGTGGATTGGCGGGTGACTGCGAAGACGACGGCTGTGCCGGATTCGCCGGAACCGCTGACGTGGCGTTTACACTGCCGGCGCCAGCAGGCTTGCTTTCTGCCTCAGCCGCGCCGAGAAGCAATCCGCGTCCGCCAATATTGGCTTCCGTGCCAGAGTCAAATTCGGCTGCCATCAAATCCGGCCGCCGGATACTGCGAATCACACGTGGCGTAATGGACAGCACAATCTCGCTACGTTGCGTATCGTCCTTCTGGCTACCGAAGAGCCGGCTCAAAATCGGCAACTCCCCGACGATCGGCACCTTGTTGCCGGCGCTACGATCTTCATCACTGATCAGTCCGGCGAGCACCTGCGTTTCGCCGTCTTTCAAGCGCAATACCGTTGAAGCATTGCGCGTGCCTATCTGGTAGGACAACGTCCCCGATTTACTGATCACTTCCCGCACCAGATTGCTGACTTCGAGATTGATCTTGATCGCCACTTCTTCGTCCAGGTAGATATTGGGCTCAACCTCCAGCTTTAAGCCGACATCGACATAGTTGACGCTATCGGCAACAAAACCCGTTGACGTAGAGGTCGTGGTGATCACTGGGACGCGATCACCGATCAGAATTTTCGCTTTTTCTTTGTTGCGAACACGAATGCGGGGATTCGCGAGGATATTGCTATCGGAATCTTCCTTCCTTGCGTTGATGGTCACGCCCCCGATCGCGGCATTGATGCTGTCTTTATTAATGCCGCTCAGACTGCCCAAGGTCAAAGGGACTGTGCTCGTTGTGGTGGCAATACCGGTGCTTGTTGTCGTGGTCGCTTGCGCCAGCGACAGCCCCACGGTTTCGGGCCAGCGGATCCCCAGTTCTGTCAGGCGAGAGCGCTTGATCTCCATGATTTCGACTTCGAGCATCACTTCCGGATCATTCAAATCCTGTAGCGTAATGATGCGCTCTGCCATGCGAATCGCGTCCGGTGTATCGCGCATGATGATCAGCCCCAGCCGCTCGTCAATCACCATGTCTTTCGTTTTCAGGATGGTTTTGATGGTGTTGGATACCGCCTTCACATCGGCATTCGCCAGAAAAAATGTGCGGACTGAAAGTGGCTGGTACTCTTTCAGCTTTTGTGGCGTATTGGGATAAATCAGGATTGAATTTGCATTGAGCACGGTTTGCTCAAGTTGATTGGTCACCAGCAAGAGGCGTATCGCATCTTCAATCGACGTTTGTTTGGTGAGTACGGTCGCCTTCAGATCCGGGCGAACATCCTTATCGAAGAAAAAATTCAGCCCAGATACTTTCGCAATGACATCGAACACGGAACGCAATGGCGCCTCCTTGAATTCGAGCGTGATTGGCTTGCGAAATGCGGCAGCGAGCTGGGCTTCGGAAGGCTTTTGTTTCGCCTGCTGTTCGTTGATCCTGGCCTTTAAATTCAGCGCCTCCCGCTGGCCGGGATTCTCCGTCAATACAGGGCGCAGCTTCTCTAACGCGTCGGTCAAATTATTGCCACCGCTTTTCTTGTAGAGCGACTCCGCCTCTTCAATCATTTTCTTGTGCCGCCGCTCCGCATTCAGTGCCTGCAAACCTTGCTGGGCAAACGCGTTGTTGGGGTCGATGGCCAGATTTTGACTGTAGGCTTTTTCCGCCTCGGTCAAGTTTCCTTGCTGTCGCGCAGCTTCACCGCGTGCATTGAGTCCGTTGATGATGCTTAATTTTCGATTTGCAAATGCGATGCGGTATTCTGCATTTTTCGGCTCCAGCCTGGTCGCCTCCTCCAACTTTGCCAATCCAGACTCGAACTTGCCTTCCGCCAGTAAGGCATTGCCGTCCTTATACGCGTGCATTCCCGCGCAGGCGGCCAAGCTCAGCGTTGCGGCGGTCATGGCGCTCCATCGGCAAATACGTGTTACCAGTCTTGAATTCAATTCACTTCCCCTACTACTAATGTTTGTTTTTTATTGAGCGGCAGGTAGGTGAACGTCAACGTACCACCGTCGATGCTGTCCAACGTATATGTTTGATCAACAGAGTCGCCAGGCCGCATGACCAGATTACGATCATTGAATTGCAAAAAATAGGCGGTCTTCCCGTCCTCGACCAAGCGGCCCAGGAATTGAAACGGCAAGGCAGGTGCTTCCGGAAGAGGCGGTGCAATCACCACCTCCTTGACCGGTTTCACAGCCTCCGGCGGCGGCGCCCAGGTTTGACTGACGAAGACATTCCCCCAATCTTGATCAGGGCTGCGAGGACGGATTTGCAGATTCATGGCGGCTGCGACAGCATGTTCGCCTGCCCGCCTTGAACCACTTTTTTCACGAACGGCATTTGCAGACGGCTTCGCGGGTGTAACCACGCTGGATTGATCTGCGCGCGGTGCAAAATAGACGGCAACGAGCGTAGCAACGAGCGCCAGGCCAAGAAACATTCGCTTCATTGGCCCGCTCCCTTTGCCCCAGACTTTTTCACCAGCAGGATATAGTGGATTCTTGCTTCCACCTCTGGAGATTCGATACGGTCGCGCTTGAAGGCGATCGACTCCAGGGTCAATGTGGGCAACTCCTGCAGTGCGTCCAAAATGAAACTCTGAATGTTTGGATAGGCGGCCTTGACCGGCAACACGATTTGATAACGCAAGAAATCAGCATTGACTTCCGGTTGTGGCTTGTATTCTGCTTGCGTCAGCGTCATGCCATTTTTCTCCGCAAGATTGATCAGGCGCTTAAGTCGATCCGGGATAGCGTCATGCGGCGGCAAATAGGCATAAAAAACAGCGACCTGGCGTGCAATATCGCCTTGTGTCACCTCACTCACCGGCTTTTCTGCAGAGATGGACGATACGGCTTGCAGCTTCTTCACAAACGATTGCTGCCGTTGTGCGGACTGCTGTGTCTGCCATAGCGCAAGCACCGCAAGAACGCTGCAAAAAATTCCAATGCCGGCGCACCATCCAAGTCGACGCCACACGCGACGACCTTCCCACGCAAGTCGGGCGCCAACATTACTTGGCAACTTCCAACCCGCGCGTGGCATCGCAACCGCTTCTGGCTTTATTCCCGCCATTGCGCCTCCAACAAGAATCGATAAGGCTTTTCCGGTGAGGTGGCGTTGATTTCATGCTTGATCAGGTACAACGATCGAAACAAAGCCTGATCGTCCAAAAACGCGACATAGGTTGTCATTTCCTGAGCGGTTCTCGCTTCTGCGGTGATTTTGAGGATGCCATCGGCCTTGGCGCCAACGCCGTCGCCCTCACTGGCTTTGCCGCCCACATCCAAAGCAAGCAGCGCGACGCGAATATCTTTGGGCGGTTGCAGGGCTTTGATCAACTCACCGATCGGCAAATTCAATTGCCGTACCGCGTCACCAACGACCTTTGCCTGCGCTTCCAGTTCACGCTGTTGCACAGCCGACCGCACAGGAGCGGCGACACTGCGCGGCTGGACGCTGATAAGTTGCGCCTCTGCAGCAGCGGTGGCGTCCTGTTGTGATGCCCAGCGCAGTCCTGCCCATGCCAACGCTATTAGGCCAATCACCAGTATCCCCATTCGCCAACCACCAATCGGTGCGGCACTCGATACAAAATTGAGACGAGTCAAGCGCATCATCGCCCCCTATCGCAAGTAACAAAACCATAAGCGGATTGCAGTTCATGCGATGGCAGCAATACGGACTTGAACGGCGCCGGCAGAGCATCTTTCAGCACCTCCCCCGTCAAATTCAACAGCGCGACCTGCGTAATGGCCGCCAACTCCGGCAAGCGCAAGGTCCAGCGCTGCCAGGCTCGAACCAATTCGGCCGGCCAGGCAGAGTCGCAAGCTTGCGAATGAACAGCGGTAATCCGCCCTTTTTCCAGCTTGCAGATAGTCAGCCAGCGAGGCTCTGCCACTGCAAACGCTGTGTGTTCGCCACCCGACACATCGGCAATGGCGCGCCACGCAACGGAAACGACTGACTCAATCGATTGACATGCATGCTTATTGTCCAAGGCGAGTTGCTGCAATCCCTGCAATAAATCACGTTCCATCCCACAAGCCAGCCGGGGCTGTCCGTAACCTGCATCATCCGTTGCAATCGCCCAGTCGCGTGCCTCGTCGCCATACAATGCCATGTACTGTGACTGCAGAAAGCGCGCCATGCTGTCGTCCTTTAGCATTGCATCGCTCCACGGAACGATCATCATGCGGCACCACTGACTCGACAAAATGACCGATATCGGCAGTCCAGCGCCGGGGCGCTCCGGTTGTTGCAGATAGCGCTGGAGCGCAGCCAACACCAGCCGCCAATCGTTGTTTTCATTGACGATGTCGATCCTGCGGGCACTTTCCATGGCGAAGCTGCGCCCGTTGCGAATGACGCAGGTCAGGTGCGCAGGCGTGACGCCGATGCAAAGCGTCTTGGCGGTGAACCGATCAATAAGTGACACGATTGAGCTCCATCAATGTCGTTTCACCGGATCGCACCAAATCCAGCGCAGCATCGCGAACCAGGCGCAGGCCCGATTTTGCCGCCTCTTCCTTCATACGGCTAACCGGCGCCTTGGTAGTGATCATTTCACGTAAGGTGTCATTCAAAATCAGGACTTCAGCGACCGCTTTGCGGCCCTTGTATCCGGTGCCGCGGCAATGGCCGCAACCCTTGCCGGCTTTGAATGTCCATGCCTTGGTCTGTGATGCGCTGAGTCCCGTTTCCTTTAATTCCGCTTCTGTCGGCACGACCGGCACGGCGCAATGCTCGCAGTTCAAGCGCAGCAGGCGTTGTGCAACAATCCCGTTCAACGCTGCGGAAAAGCTATAGGGATCGACGCCCATATGCAAAAAACGGCCGAGCACGTCAAACACGCTGTTCGCATGCACGGTGGTAAAAACCAGATGGCCAGTCAGTGACGCTTGGACGGCGATTTGCGCTGTTTCATCATCGCGAATTTCTCCGACCATGATTTTGTCCGGGTCGTGGCGCAAGATGGAGCGCAGTCCACGTGCAAACGTCAACCCCTTCTTTTCATTTACCGGGATTTGCAGCACGCGCGGCAAACGATATTCAACCGGATCTTCAATCGTGACGATCTTGTCGCGTCCGGTGTTAATCTCCGTAATCGCCGCATAGAGGGTTGTGGTCTTGCCGGAGCCGGTCGGCCCCGTGACCAGCAACATGCCATGCGGCTTGGCGGCAAGCCAGCGGATATGCTCGATTGCATCGGCATTCAAACCGAGATTTTCCAGACGAAGAGATTGCGCAGCTTCCGTCAGCGCGCGCCGGTCCAGCAATCGCAAGACCGCATCTTCTCCGAAAATATTCGGCATGATGGAAACACGGAAATCGATTTCGCTGCCCTTGACGCGTACCTTGAACCGGCCGTCCTGCGGGATCCGGCGTTCCGCGATATCCAGATCCGCCATCACCTTGATACGGGAAATGATTTGCTCGGCCATCTGCATGCCTTGCACCTGACCGGCCTGCACCAATACGCCATCGACCCGGTATTTGATGACGAGACTGGCAACGTCGCACTCAAGGTGAATATCGCTGGCCTGGAATTTCAATGCATCGTAAATGGTTGAATTCACCAGCTTGACGACCGGACTGCTATCTTCGCTGATTTTGATAAGCGAAATATCTTCAATCGTCTGATCCAGGCTTTGCAGGTCTTCGGCATCGTGAATCATTTCCTGCATCGCCTGCTGCGCATTTTCTTGCTGCGCCAAGTACGCCAGCAAATCGCTCGAATGCGCGACCGCCACCGAGAACGGGGCGTTGATCACATGATTTGCCCATTGCAGCACATCCTCGGCGAATGGGTCGCTGATGACCAATATCAGCGCAGCATCTGCGTTGCGCATGACAACACAGTCACGTTGAGCGCAATCGGTGAAAGCGATCATGTCAAAAGCCGGATTGGCTGCCTGCATTTCCGCCATCGAATAAGCTGGATAGGCAAACATGTCACTCAATTGCTGCGTGAACTTCTCAGGCGAAAGCCCCGACTCTTCCTCCAGCACCATCAAGTGGCGCCGGCCTTGAGCGAGAGCGCTCACACGCGCGCTTTGTACAAGCGCCGGCGTGATCGGTTTGATGGACGTTTTACCGGGCTGGGCAACGGCCAGTTCGCGTGCGTTCATGACAGACTTCCCGCCAATTCAAAGATCGGCATATACATCAACACCACCACTGCACCAATGACGACCCCGATCACTGTCATCAACGCAGGCTCCAGCAAGCGCGATGCCCAGTCCACCCAGCGCGCGAAGTCTTCATCATGGAATCTGGCCGAGCGTTCCAGCATGTCGCCTAAACGGCCCGTATTTTCGCCGACCTTCAAAAGGGATTGCGCAACCGGCGTCGCCAGTTGAAACTGTTCCAGGGCGACGGAAAATGGCAGTCCTTCTTCAACCGCGCGCCTGGCCTGCTGCAACTGCCCCTGCTGTGCCGGCATCAGCATGGCCGATACCATTGCGAGACCTTTCGATAATGGAATGCCGGCATGCAGCAGCAGGCTAAGCGCGCGATAAAAACGCGCCAACCGAAACTCGGCGGCTTTCGCGGACAGAATCGGCAGGCGAAGAATTGCCTCCATCAGCCGCTGTCGCAGCACGGCATTCGTGGCGCAGTGGCCCAGGGTCGCAACAACACACGCAAGAGCGATCAAAAACGCAATGCCATGCTGATAAATCAAATTACCGAACCCCAGCAATACTTGCGACATCCACGGAATATCGCGCCCCGAGCTCGCGTAGACGACACTGAATTTCGGTACTACATAACCAAGCAGGAAGAGCGTCACGAACCCGCCAACGACCAGCAGCATGGCGGGATATATCGCGGCGGAAATCAGTTTCTTCCTGATCGCATCAAACTGCAGCTGGTAACCGACAAAGCGCGCCAGCGCTTCCGGCAAATTGCCCGAACGTTCAGCGGCACGCACGGTCGCGATATAAATATCCGGGAAGATGGCAGGAAACGCAGTCAGCGTATCGGAGAAACTCTGGCCTTGCTGCAGCGCCATCAAGATACTGCCCAGCGTCGTTTTGACACCAGGGCGCGATTCCTTGGCATGCAGGGTCGTGATCGCTTCCGTCAGGTTCAGCCCCGCCTCCAGCAACGCCAGCATTTCCTGGCTGAACTGTAAAAGGGGAAATTTGTGCGCGGTCCTCGGATGTTGAGTGTCCGCATCGGTCACATGATCGATTGCCAGCACACGCCAGCCATTCTTTACGGCGTTGCGAATCGCGTCCGCTTCACTCGGTGCGTCAATCGAAATCCGTTGCGCGCCCCCGGCACCGGAAGCGCCCTGCACCCGAAGTTGGAACTGCATCATCAACTCCGATGCTAGCGATAAGAGACGTCGGCATTGTCTGCGTCACCACCCGGCTGACCATCTTTACCGTATGAGAACAAATCGAATTCCTCATTTTGACCGGGTGAACGAAATTGATAGGCCTTGCCCCACGGATCGAGCGGAACATCTTTTTGCAGGTAAGGCCCCTGCCACTTGGATTCGTCATTCGGCTTCGTTACCAATGCATTCAAGCCTTGCTCGGTGCTCGGATAATGTCCAGCGTCGAGCCGATAGGTATCCAACGCTTTGCCGAACGCTTCGATCTGTGCCTTCGCGGTCTTTTGTTCGGACTTGCCCAGTTGCGCAAAATAGCGCGGGCCGACGTATGCGGCAAGCAATCCGATAATGACAATTACGACGAGCAGTTCCAAAAGGGTAAAGCCGCCGGCTCGAAGCGGCTTATTGTTACGTACGATTTTCTTTTTTTTAATCACATTCATCACCCTAATAAATATATTTATACTTACGTCTCAATTGGCCAACGACTATATGGTATTGCCTCTACGACGCGTAACCATGCTCATCAAAGCAAGTCCCGCAAATAGAAGCGCATAACTTGCCGGCTCGGAAACCGGAACGACAACATCGCCCATCTTCCAAACATAATTAAACGCATAAACTCCATCGTTTACATAAGCGGAATAGGCGCTAAAAGGTTCACCGCCAAAGCCATAGCCGCCACCGCTCAAATCGAGCTTGAAGTCTTCGTTGAAAATGAGATCGCTGCTGAAATCGCCGTATCCTGAGTAATATGCAGTATGGGTGATCGTGCCCGCATCACGACTCGAATCGATCGAAACAGCATAGTCGGTATAACTTCCGCCAAAGATCAACGCAGCGGCTTCGCGTGCGGAATATACGGTCGGAGTATTTTCCCAGTAGGGCCCATCGTAAACATTAAACGAGCCCACGAAAATCATCGCCGCATGCGCAGTGGATGCCCAAAAAAGCAATGGAAGAAAAAGTAGTTTTTTCATCTTATGTACCTTGTTAATTAGTGTCTAAGCAGGTAGACAAAAGTTTTTTGACATAAACCTGAAAACTGCGATGCTTTTGAAATACACAGGCAAACATTCAACGGGTACTGTTCGAACTCCTTCCCCTTCAAGGGGGCGTAGCAGGGAATTCGGATCGCATGCGATCCGCC
>CBINHE010000065.1:0-22158 GCA_966250375.1 uncultured Oxalobacteraceae bacterium | reverse complement strand
AATTTTATCGAAGGAGGACGTGCATATCTACGAGAAAGTCCGACAGACTCCTAGACCGGATACTACATTACGGTGCTCCTCGCGCTTAGCACTGCACCTCGAAAGAAACCTGGTTCACCCCGACATCCGGGGGGAATCCGTGCTATGGGGGAGATTGAAGTTTTCGACTGCATCCACGAATACGTCTTCATCTTCATCCGCTGGAGAGGCGTCAGCGCTTTCGTCCGCGTTCATGAAGGCAACCAGATGCGACAAATTTTTCTCCGCCAAGAACTGCCGGGTTAATGGATCATTTATCTCATAAGCGATGTCTTTTGCCACTTTGACTCCACCCTCTCGTTGAGCATCGCTGTTGTTTTGCAAGTCGCCATGTTCTTGCAGGTATGCCTCGAGCCTGCTTGAAAAAATCTCGTCTTTGTCGTCTTTGTCTATTGCCTTGTA
Organism: uncultured Oxalobacteraceae bacterium; assembly: GCA_966250375.1. Taxonomy (GTDB): domain Bacteria; phylum Pseudomonadota; class Gammaproteobacteria; order Burkholderiales; family Burkholderiaceae_D; genus CAMLDH01. The sequence continues at coordinate 21,717 of CBINHE010000065.1, read as the reverse complement.
CAGCATGGTTTGTGTTGCAGCATAGTGCTCTGGATAAAGTCGTTCCAGCACCGTCAATCCAAGGCCGTTTAGGCATAACGGTTCATCAGACTGATCAGCTATAAGCCACGCCTTCAACCTGTTAACAGCTTCCGTGCGATTTTCGCCGGAGACTCCACTTGCCTGTGCCCATGCATTCCATTCAGCAAAATACTCCGCCTCTTGGTGTCTTGTCCGAGCAAGCACTTGCGCGAGAAGCGCTGTTTGCAAAGAACGCTGGCGGTAAATTGTCGGTTCGGAATGCCTTGGCTTAATTTGCTCCGTAGAATTTTCTTCCTGCGAATTGGAACTCGATCCGGCTTGGTTGGCATTGCTATTTTCCGGCTCTTGGGAATGGAAGTAATCTGGACGCTGTCCGGGAAAGGTGGGTTTCATGAGGGTGGTGAAATTTGGTTTTTTTCAGACTTCTAAGTGAGATCGAAGTAGAAAATAGTTCCATCGCCCATGTAGTTCCCTCGTCAATGTCTGGCTAAAAATCCATCGATTTCTTCCCCGCGTCTCAACTTGACTGACTACTAGTCTTGTGGCAATGCAGCGCTGGAACAGGATTTGCATGCTCCAAGCGCGCTTTTGAATGACTGATCTGGCCTTTCTTTTTCGTACGCAAGCGAGGTAAGTAAACAGGTGGCGTCAGTCAATTAAAAAGCGGAATTGTTTTTTATGGGACGACGCTGATGCCTAAGATTATTGCTTTCTCCAGAAATCGTAGAGAAGCCAAACATGGCGATTCTGCCGCTTATGTGCCTACGTATGTGCCCACGGCATCTGGCATTTCTTATTCTTCGGAAAAAAAAAGCAGCGTCGACCAGATCTTGGTGTCCGTTGTCGTGCCGACTTGTGGCCGACCTCAGTTGTTGAGCCGCTGTCTGGCCGGATTGATTCTGCAGCATTTCGATGCATCATCCTTTGAAATCATTGTGGTCGATGATGCACCCTGCCGTCAGACGCGCGACGTGGTGATTGATTGGGCAGCCCATGCAAGTGGCTGCGGACTGAGCATCACTTACATTCCATCGCAAGGTCCGCATGGCCCCGCTGCCGCGCGCAATCTCGGCTGGCGCGCGGCGCGCGGCGAGATTATTGCATTTACCGACGATGACACGATAGCCAGGACCGATTGGCTGGAAAGAGGATTGCATGCTTTTCAGGGCAATGTGCAGGCGGCATGGGGACGTATCGTGATGCCTTTGCATCGGACGCCGACCGATTACGAACTCGATGCCAAAGGTCTGGAACGCGCGGAGTTTGTCACCGCCAACTGCTTTTGCCGAAAATCCGTCTTGGAACAGTTGAATGGATTCGATGAACGCTTTCGCTTTGCGTGGCGCGAGGATGCTGATCTTTATTTCCGGCTGCTGGGCATGAAGGCGTATGTCGCGCGCGTGCCGACTGCCGTCGTTGTGCATCCTATCCGGCCGGCCTCATGGGGGGTGAGTCTCGCGCAACAACGCAAAGTGTTGTTCGATGCGCTGCTGTTCAAGAAACATCCTGAGCTGTATCGGGAAAAAATTCGCGCTACGCCGCGCTGGGACTATTACTTCATTGTGCTCGCGCTATTGAGCTGTGTATTGGGCGTCGCGTTGCGCGCGCCGCTGATAGCGGCTGCGGCAGGCAGCCTGTGGGTTGGGCTTACCGTGTCGTTTTGCCTGAGGCGCTTGCACCTTACCGCCAAAACGCCCGCCCACATCGCCGAAATGATTGTGACGTCGGTGCTGATTCCGCCTTTGGCCGTGTTCTGGCGCATGGTCGGTGCGCTCAAGTTCCGCACGCGTTTTGTGTGAGGCGGCAATGGAATTGCCTGGCTTCTTGCAAATGGAACCAGTAGGCCAATGCAATCTGCGTTGCCGCATGTGCCCGATTCAATTTCGCACTGACGGGGCGCATGGCGAACCACCGGCGTTCATGCGCTATACCGATTTCTGCCAGATCATCGATCAGTTTCCCAATGTCAGCGAGCTCCAGTTGCAGGGACTGGGCGAGCCGATGATGCATCTGCATTTATTCGATATGGTGCGTTATGCGGTGGCGCGCGGCATTCAGGTGTCGATCAACACCAACCTGACCATACTGAGCGAGCGCCGCGCCGAGGATTGTGTGCGTAGCGGCTTGCATACGCTACATGTATCGATCGACGGCGCGAGCGCGGCCGTGTATGAAGCGATTCGTGTGCGCGCGCATTTTGACAAGATATTGCGCAATTTGCGGCGGCTTACGCATGCCAAGGCGCAATTGCAAAGCGAGCTGCCGCATATCTGCCTGGTATGCGTTGTCATGCGCAGCAATTTGTCAGAATTGCCGGATTTGGTAAGGCTTGCACATGAAGAGGGCATCGACGTGCTGTCGGTACAGCACCTCTGCCATGACTTTAGCGAATCAACATTGCCGGAACAATATCGGCCGATGCGTGCCTTCATTGAACAGGAAACCTTGCTCAATGAAGATATTTCACTTGTCGAAGATTTTTTCGGGCTTGCACGCCAGACAGCGCAAACACTGGGCATTGAATTGCGTTTGCCCAATGTACGACCGAAACGACATGCACCAGGTGTGACTGGGCGCGCACGTTGCGACTGGCCGTGGCGCGGCTCTTATGTGAGTTATGACGGCCGCGCCATGCCTTGCTGCATGGTGGGGACGCCCGATCGAATCAATTTCGGCAGCATGGCCAACGAAGGCGTGGTGGCGATCTGGAACAACGACGCTTACAACACGTTCCGCGAAAAACTGGCATCGGATGATGCGCCGCCCGAAATCTGCCGTGGCTGCGCGGTCTATGCAGGGACGTTTTGATATGGAACGAAGGTAGCGATGCGCCGCTTGAAAATCCTGACCTGGCATACGCATGGCAGCTACTTGTATTACTTGACGCAGGCGCCGCACGATTTTTACGTGCTGTCGAAACCCGGGCGTCCGCCCGGCTATGGCGGTCGTTGCGGACACATGCCGTGGGGCGACAATGTGATCGACTTGCCGGTTGCGCAGGCGGCAGATTGCGACATCGATTGCATCGTTTTTCAGGACGATGCGCAGTATCTGGACGATCAGTATCGCTATTTGAGCGCGGCACAGCGCCGCTTGCCGCGCATTTACCTGGAGCACGATCCGCCGCGCGAACACCCGACCGATATGCGGCATCCGGTTAGCGATGCAAGCGTGCTGCTGGTGCATGTAACGCATTTCAATGCGTTGATGTGGGACAGCGCGGGCGTAACCACTCGCGTCATCGAACATGGTGTGATGATTCCGCACGATGTCGTTTATCGCGGTGAACTTGAACGCGGCTTGGTGGTGATCAATCATCTGGCGCAGCGCGGCCGTCGCTTGGGCGGCGACATTTTCGACACAGTGCGCAAACAGGTGTCGCTGGATCTGGTCGGTATGGGGGCGGAGCAATGCGGCGGCCTGGGCGAGATTACGCATGCGCAACTGCCGGCGTTTGCCGCACGCTATCGCTTCCTGTTCAACCCGATTCGCTATACCAGCATGGGGCTTGCGGTGATTGAAGCCATGATGGCCGGCATTCCGATTGTCGGTTTGGCGACGACTGAAATGGCAACGGCAATTGAAAACGGCGTGTCCGGCCATGTCGATACCGACGTCGCAGCGTTGATCGCGAAAATGCAGGAATTGTTGAAATATCCAGAGCAGGCGCGCCGCTTGGGCGAGGGCGCGCGGCGGCGGGCGCGGGAACGCTTCCACATCGACCGCTTCATCGACGATTGGAACAAGGCATTGCGTCTGGTGACGCAATGACGCCAATCCCATCGACGACAGCGCTCGGCAAGCTCATGGTGCTATCGCCGCATCTGGATGATGGTGTGTTTTCGTGCGCAGAGTTGTTGTCGCTGGTCTCCGGCGCGATAGTCGTAACCATCTGTGCAGCGGTGCCGCCATTCTCCGATGCCTTGCCGGAATGGGATGCGGCAGCCGGGTTCGTGAATGCGCAGCAAGCAATGGCCGCGCGACGTGAAGAGGACAGGCAGGCATTGGCATTGTTGCATGCGCAGCCGTACTGGCTGGATTTTTGCGACAGCCAGTACGGCGCTGGGCCGGACGCCGTGCGTGTGGCCGCCGCGCTTGCGGTGGCGATGCATGCGCAGCATCCGGACAGCGTGCTGATGCCGGCAGGTCTGTTCCACGCCGACCATCGGTTGACGCATCGTGCTGCATTGATGGCGCGGCGCGATTTTGCGCACTTGAACTGGTTCATGTACGAAGATGCGCTGTACCGGCGCGTCACCGGTTTGTTGCAGCAGCGCCTGGCGGTATTGCGAGAGTCCGGCATCGATGCGACGCCTGCTGCGTTCGATACGTCGGGCAACAGCCCGACCAAAGCACGTGCGGTGCGTTGTTACACCTGCCGGGGCGGGCAGTACTCGGATTTCTGGCGGGCGCTGCAGTATTTCGGCGCCATGCTTTTCTCGACGCCGGCGGCTATGAAGCGCACTTTTTCATCGGCGGCGAAGAGGCGCTGCTTGCGCTCGATCTGGCTGTGCGCGACTGGACATTACTGTACGCGCCGCAATTGATCGTGCATCACTATCCCTCTGCGCAACGCGACATGCGCTTGCGGCGGAAATTACTGGCGCGTAATGCACTATGGGTCGCCTGGATGCGGCTGCCATGGAAGTGTGCGCTGAAGCAGACGCTCGACATACTGCGCACCGCGTACCAATGGGATCTTTTGGCGGCAACTGTGACGAGTGCATTGCGCGGATTGCCGTGGGCAATACAGAATCGCTGCGTGATTCCGCTCGCAGTTGAATCGATGTATCGGCAAATCCATTATTGGAAAAGCAGGTGTTTGGAAGACGCTTGAGGCACCGCAGTACAGGGCGCGGCCCTATTGGACAAAATACTTGATAGGAGCAAATCATGCCTACGACAATAGTGTCCGGCACATTTTTTCTGATGTGTTCCAACCGCCGTATTCCTTCTCTTTCAAGGGGAGGGAGCCTCTAAGTAACCGAGCAAAATTAGTTGTGGCTTCTACGCGGTATTTCTTGTAGGAGCTGGCCTCCCTTGCAGGGCGCATTTGCGCCGGGCGGCGATCCGCTTGCAAGCGCAAACCGTTCCGCAGGTGTGCGGCAGCCGCACGAATTCCCTGCTCCACCCCGCGATAGGTGTCGGCACATGCAAGCTATCGCGGGTAAGGCCCGCTCCTGCAAATTCACCGTTTCTTTTGCATGACTACTTAACCTACGGAGAACGCATGGCATCTTCAGGAAGCTATTTCATTGACCGCACAAGTGCGGTGAGGGCGGTCGAGATGAGCTTGCCGATGATCACGGAAGCGATGAATCGGCATGAGGTGGGGGAGGGCAGTTTTCTGTATATCGTCATCATGGATCCGGCCTTGACGCCGTTGTATTCTTCTTTCGAAGATGCGGTTCTTTATGAATATGCGCTGGGCGACCGGGACAAATGGGATGCCGACTATGCGGCATTTGCCCATGCCAAGGCGCGTGTTGCATGGCGTACTGGAATGGATGGCCATGTCGTGCAGGAACTGCGGCCCCATCTGCTGACCGCAAAAGATACCGTGTTATGGGGAAGTGTCGTATTGGATGGCATCGTCGTCAGTGCCAGCGGTGCCGATCCGTGGTACGACGAAGCATTTGCAGGTACGGTTGCAATGTGTTTGCGTGCAATCTCGAAAGCAGGCGTTCATGCCGAACGTGGCAAACATTTATTTTTGCCGATTAAATAGAAGAAATAATTCAGCTTGACTGGATACTAGTGGGTTACTTGGCAATAGAAACAGCATAACGTTTGGTAGGGTGCCTCACGATGCTCCCTACCAAACGTTATGCCAATATCGACTTCATTGCCAAGTGACCCACTAGTGCACGACAGGTTGATTGAAATGTTCGGACGCTTGCCAACGATGGTACCAAACTTCCAATTCCTCGGCTGATACTGGCGGACACAGGTAATAGCCTTGCATCTCATGGCAATCCTTGTCGCGCAGCATGGTTAATGCCTCGTCCGACTCGATTCCCTTTGCAACGACGTGCAGTCCGAGCGTTTTTCCAATGGTGATGATCGCGTTAGTGATTGCCGCGCTTGCCGGATCAGAAGCAATATTGTGCACGAACCCTTGGTCGATCTTGATCGCATCGAGCGGAAGCTGCAGGTAGCTCAGGTTCGAATAGCTCTTGCCAAAATCGTCGAACGCGATCTTGACGCCAAGGGACTTGAGTGCATGCAAGGATGAAATTGCCTCCTTCTTGTTATTCAGCACTACTGCTTCGGTGAATTCCAACTGCAGCGTTGCTGGCTCTAGATGATGCTCGTTGAGCGCATGCACGATCACATCGTACAGCGTGTTTTTCTGAAGCTGCAAAGGCGAAACATTGATTGAGAGGAGCAATTCCGGCAGCCGCCGGTCGCGCCATTGACGAATCTGGCGGCACGCTTCATGCACGGTCCAATTTCCCATCTCATTGATCATGCCGCTTGTTTCAGCTACCGGAATGAAGTCGCTGGGGTTCAGACCCATCGTTGGCCATCGCATCAGTGCCTCAACGCCGACCAGCGCATGGGTTGATACATCAACGACCGGTTGGTAATACAACTGGAATTCCCCATGCTCCAGACCGCTTCGCAATTGGCTTTCGATGTGACGCGCCAGCGCCGCATTGTCGTTGAGTTGCTGTGTATAGAACTGAAAGTTGTTGCGCCCCTTTTCTTTGGCATGGTACATCGCGATGTCGGCGTTGCGTATGAGTTGCTCCATATCTGCGCCATCATCCGGATACAGAGCGATGCCAATGCTTGGGCTGGTATCCACTTCAAGGCCGGCAATGTAGTATGGCTGGTTCAGCAGGTCAATGATATGGCGCGCTGCCTGCCCGGCGTCGGATGAGTCATGCACATGCGACAGCACGCCTACAAACTCGTCGCCTCCCAACCGGCCGACCGTGTCCTCGGCGCGCACGCAAGCCTTGAGACGTCGTGCAATCTCCTTGAGCACAGCGTCGCCGGCCTCATGGCCATGGGTATCGTTGATCGGCTTGAAGCGGTCCATGTCGATGAACAGCACGCCAATCCGTTTGCCGCCCCGGCGGGCGCTGGCAAGCAACTGTTCCGCAAACTCCAAGGTAAGCTTGCGGTTGGGCAGGCCGGTCAATGCATCATGCTGAGCCAGCTCCACCGCATCCCGGCGCAGCCGCGCAATGTCCAAGTGGGTTTTGACCCGAGCCAACAGCTCACGGGGGCCGAACGGCTTGACCAGGTAATCGTCGGCGCCGGCTTCGAGCCCCCCGACCCGTGCTTCCTCGCCTGACTGGGCGGAGAGCATGATAACCGGTGTGGTACGGGTACATTTATTGGCACGCAGCGCGGATAGCAGCCCAAAGCCATCGAGATTCGGCATCATGATATCGGTCAGAACCAGATCCGGCGGTTCCCGCCGAATAACCTCCAGTGCTTGCATGCCGTCCGGGACCGCCTCGACGTCCCAATACGGCGCCAGCAGGCGGCACAGGTATTCCCGCATATCTGCATTGTCGTCGGCTAAGAGTATGCGGGCACGGGGCTCATTAGGCGATGGCGCCGTTGGCAGGGTATGCGTTTCTGGCGGACTTATTGGAGCCTTCTGTGTTTCTTTGCCGGGAAGCCATTGCCTTGCTTCGTTCAAGTACACATTCGGATCAATGGCGGTCGATGCAAGGGTTGGCCGCGTATCGAGGCATTCCGCAGGCAAATGCCCAGTACCGCCTGGAATGGTAACCGTGAAGGTGGTTCCTTTGTTGAGTACACTGTCGACGCTGATCGTGCCCCCATGCAGTTTGACCAATTCGTGGATCAGCGCCAGCCCGATGCCCGTTCCTTCTTCACTTCTGCTGCGGGTATTCGCGACGCGATGGAAGCGCTCAAACAAGCGGGGCACATGTTCTGGCGGCACACCGACGCCGGTATCCGACACGGTCAGCACCGCGCTGTCATTGTGCCATTGCAGCCGCACTGTAATCGTGCCGGCAAAGGTGAACTTGAACGCGTTGGAGACAAGATTGAGAACGATCTTTTCCCACATGTCAGGATCGACATACACCGGCTGCGGCAAGGGTGGGCAATCCACGATCAATTGAAGCCCCGCGTTCTCGACCGCGGAGCCGAACATGGCTGCCATTTCCCTGGTCAGTTGCGCAAGGTCAATGGCCCTGTAAGCCGCTTGTGCGCGGCCGGCTTCAATACGGGAAAAATCGAGCAGGGAATTGACAAGTTTTAACAGGCGCAGCGCGTTGCGATGCACTGTTTCAACCTGCAGGCGATCATTTGTTTCAAGCACGCCGCTGGGGACGCGGAGAAGATCATCAAGCGGGCCAAGCATGAGTGTGAGCGGCGTTCGGAACTCATGACTGATATTGGAGAAAAACACAGTCTTGGCCTTGTCGATTTCCATCAGCGCCTCGGCACGCTTGCGCTCCAGTTCGTAGGCGCGCGCATTGGACAGGGCGGTCGTGATCCCCGCGCCCAACATGTCGTAGAACGTGCGGTAAAACTGGTCCAGCGGCCGTCGCGTACTGACGCCGGCGACGACGATGGCCAGCGTACGGTCCAAGCCAGGCAAAATTATCGGCAGCATCATTGCTTGCCGCATTGGCTCCCGATACGGTTCGCAGATCACGGTGCCTATCCGCGCCTCCAGATCTTCCACAAGCTTGCTATCGCGGGAGTGGATCATGCTCGCCAGCGGCCAGGACAGATCATTCGAGGCATCGAGGTCAATGAACTCCGGGCTTGCCGCTGTTCCAGCCTGTAGACCCGTCGTGCCGACAAGCCGGGCTTGCTGCAACTCACTGTCAAGCAGGTAGACCAGGAGAAAGGGCAGGTCCAGTGCATGGTCGGTCAGTGTCCTGGTCGTCAGGCTGATCGCCTGATCGACCGTTTTGGCATCCGCTGTACTATTGGCGAGCGTGCGCAACACCTTCAAGCGCCGCTCTGCAAGCGTTTGCTGGGTGAGTTCTATGACAGGATTGAATAAACCGCCAACCGCGCCGCTTTCGTCGCGGATTGGGCTGAAGGAAATCGTGAAGAACGTTTCTTCGAGATAGCCTATACGATCGAGAAATATGCGCTGGTTCTCCAGAAACGCCGCCTGTCCCGACGTAGCCAAGTCGAATGCCTCGCCAATGACAGGCCACGCGGAAAGCCAGCATTCCCGGAAATCCTGCCCCATTGAAAACGGGTGCTTGGCTCCGCACATAGGCCAGTACCCATCGTTGTAGATTAGGACCCGTTGCGGCCCCCAGACGATGGAGATCGGGAAATTCGACGCGAGACAGAGATTGACGGTGGTGCGCAAACTGTGAGGCCAAGACGAACGTGGCCCCAGCGGGGTCTGCGACCAGTCCATGGAGCGGATCAGCGCGCCCATCTCGCCGTCGTCCACCAGCCAATCCCCGGAAGCGGCGTGTGCTAATTCTAAATATGGGCCCATGTCAACTTTACCGCTAGTTTATTGAATGCGGAGCCGAAGTCCAGCAGGGTATTCAAAAGGACATACTTCGACACAGCCTGAACAAAACAATCCGCACACGCAATTGCGTTATCAAGAGAAATGCGGGTTGTCCCAGCGCGTAACCACCACAAGGCACCGCTGACTTCGACAATCCATAGGCACATTGTTTGAGTACGTCAAGCTTGGTTAGTTGCGTTGCCAAGGCTGTTAACTTTTCAAAAGCTGATGCCAACACCTATCGCGGGCAAGGCCTGCTCCTATAAAAAATACCATGTGGAAATTCACGTCGGAGGGATGAGTATCCGCTTTCAAGCGGATACCGTTTGGCAGGTGTGGGGTGTAGCAGGGAATTCAGACGAAAGAAGTATTATCGCCTTGCAAGACGGTACCGCTCCACAGGCATGGAGCGGTGCTCCATGAAATCCCTGCTTCACCATGCCGTCTGCCTGCGTAGCGGTGTTCTCCTGCCAAGGATACTTCTACCCTCTAGGGGGGCACAGATAATGCCCCACGAAACCCATGTTTCACCGCTTTGCATCCTGCTTGTGGTCACCCAAATGCACAATTTATTTCTTGACAGGCCCCTAATGTTGCGTGGAAGAGGGGGAGTCAAACAAACCGCTCATGTCAAAAGATTTTGACCACCTGCCTGGTTACTATAATTTCATCAGCAATCCACCACCATCATGGATTTTTCATAAAGACGCAACGGCATTGTGCTTGCCATCAGACAGGACGACTACTCGATAGATCCACAGATCCTCCTCCTTCCGTCCTCGGCTCATTCCACGTGGTGCGTCGCGCATTGCGCGCGCCCAGCATGCCGCCGGCAATGCCAGATGCCAAAGACAATGCAACGGGAAGAAATATCATCCATGCTGCAGTGCCTGCGGTGTCGACTGCGCGTTCCGCTGCGGCCCGGCTTTGCGGCGAGGCCTGATCCGGATTCCCAGCCATGATCAATGCTTGATCAGTGATCGTCTCCGCGCGTGAACGGTCAATGCCCATCGAACTTGTCATCAACTGGATCGCGTCATTGCGCCGGCCCGCCTGGATGTGGTTCTGCAAGCGTTGCATGGTTGTCGGGTCGACATTAGGGCCGAGCTGCCCTTGGAGCATGGCGCCGACTGCCGAGGTGCCGCCGCCGTTGGCGACGCCACTAGTGGCGCTGGACGCCATGGTGGGAGCAACCCTGTTGAACACGCCGCTTAGCAATGATCCGGCAACGGAAGTCGCCAGTGTCGCAAACAATAAAGTGGTAACCGCCCACGATACGGCGCCATGTAATATCCCGTCCGCTTTACGCTTGAGTCCCGACATGCGCGCCGCTACATAGCCGCCGATAAATGCCGAGATCAGCATGCTGAGTCCCGCCCATAATAACGGACCGGTCGGAGAAGCCCCTTCCGTAACATTCATCATCGACAGACCGCTTGCAAGGCCAAGCAGCGCCAATAGCAGTTGGGTCGATAGACCGACCGCAACACCTGCCCATATCGCCCCCCATCGAATGGCTGGAAAAAGAGGGCGTCGCAAAGCAGAGCCCGTTCCCATCAACGAATCCGCGTAATTACCGCCATGACCGACATCGATTGTTGCCATTTTCATTCCTCCTTACAGAGATTGTTGAATTGAGTAAAGCAGCTCAACTGCGATACGCTTCGTCGATAGGTCAAGCAGCATCCATGCCCGAGGCTGCGACTCGATTGACAGAAAAAAAGCGCAAGAGAAGCATGTCAATCGTTTGCTCCTTGCGCACTACTGCAACGTGGTCCCGGCGTATTTGATGATGCGTGATTTGGACGATTCAGTTTTTTGAAATGGACTATGGATCGAGTAAAGATTGCAGGTCGGCCGGTAAAGTTTTACCTGGATTCGTTTTACCCGGATTCGACTTCTGTTTCCTCGGAAGGATCCAGCGCGCTTTTCATCCGCACCAGAAATTCCCGCCGCAAGCGCCATTGCTGCAAGGGCATTGCCTTCAGACGGCATCGAATCACAATGGAGGCATCATCCATTTTTTCGATGCCCTCGATCTCGACTTCGTCAAGAATATCCGGCTTGAATAGCGGATCGCTGCGCAGTCCCTTGCTGACGTTGCGAATCTGCGCGAATATCCGGTCCAGATCCGCATGCCGTGCGACCGTGATATCGATGATGGCATACGCAAACTCGCGGCTTTTATTGGTGACAGTGGTAATGATCCCGTTAGGAATGAAATGGACGCTGCCATCGTAATCGCGGATACGGATGTGACGCAGGGTGACCTCTTCGACTTGGCCCGCCTTTCCGCCTGCTTCAATGAAATCGCCTTCGCTCACCTGGTTTTCGAGCAACAGGAAAAAACCGGCAAAAAAATCTTTCACCAAGCTTTGGGCGCCGAACCCGATGGCAATACCTGCTACCCCGGCCGTAGCCAGGATCGGCGTGATCGAGATGCCGATTTCTCCGAGGGTCAGCATGCTGGCGATCAAAATGATCACAATGGTTGCGGTATGCTGCAATACATTGCTCAAGGTATCGATGCGCCTGGCGTCCCCGGTTTTCGCTGTCTTGCTCGCGATGTAATTTTTCAGTACGCCTGCCATCCTTTGCATGAAATGCAGCAACAAAGCGGCAAGCAGCCAGATCAGCAGGATATGCCACAACGGATGGAGGACATCAAGCCAGCGCTGGAGCAGTGCGCCGGTGCGATTCATTTGACAAGCGGGGGTACTTCAAAGGTGTGATACGGAGCAGGACTGGGAATCGTCCATTCGAGACCTTGCGCGCCTTCCCAAGGCCGGTCATCTGCCTTGGCGCCGCCGCGGACCATCGGCAACACGATAGCGAACAGAAAATACACCTGGCTTAATCCGAAGCCGAATGCGCCAATGGTCGAGACCATGTTCCAGTCGGTAAACTGGGCTGGATAATCCGCATAGCGACGCGGCATGCCTGCCAATCCTAAAAAATGCATCGGGAAAAATCCTACGTTGAACCAGATGATTGAATTCCAGAAGTGAAATTGCCCGCGACTTTCCTTGTACATGAAGCCGGTCCACTTCGGCCCCCAATAATAAAAACCGGCGAACAGCGCGAACAGGGAGCCGGCGACCAGCACATAATGGAAATGCGCCACCACATAATAAGTATCTTGCGCTTGCACATCGATAGGCGCCACAGCCAGTATCAAGCCGGTGAAGCCGCCAATCGTAAACACGAAAATGAAACCGATCGCAAACAGCATCGGCGTCTCGAATGTCAGGGAACCCTTCCACATCGTTGCAATCCAGTTGAATACCTTGACGCCGGTCGGCACCGCAATGAGCATCGTTGCGTACATGAAAAATAACTGGCCGGTCACCGGCATGCCGGTCGTAAACATGTGGTGCGCCCATACAATGAATGACAGCACTGCGATCGATGCCACTGCATACACCATCGACGCATAGCCGAACAAGGGCTTGCGCGAGAAACTGGGAATGACCTGCGAAATGATGCCGAACGCCGGCAAGATCATGATGTATACCTCGGGATGACCGAAGAACCAGAAGATATGCTGGTACATCACCGGATCACCGCCGCCGGCTGCGTTGAAGAAAGTGGTGCCGAAATGGCGATCGGTCAGGATCATGGTAACCGCGCCGGCAAGCACCGGCATGACCGCCAGCAGCAGATAGGCGGTAACCAGCCAGGTCCAGCAAAACATCGGCATCTTCATCAGCGTCATGCTGGGCGCGCGCATGTTGAGTATCGTCGTGATGATATTGATGGCGCCCATGATCGACGATGCCCCCATCAGATGGATGGCAAAAATCGTCATGTCCATGCCTATGCCCATCTGCGTCGACAACGGCGCATACATCGTCCAGCCGGCGGCAGCAGCACCGCCCGGCGATAAAAATGCTCCCAGCAACAAGAGCGCCGCCGGTGGCAGCAGCCAGAATGAAAAATTATTGATGCGCGCAAATGCCATGTCGGAGGCGCCGATCTGCAATGGAATCATCCAGTTGGCGAAGCCGACGAAGGCCGGCATGATGGCGCCGAACACCATGATCAAGCCGTGCATTGTTACCAATTGATTGAAAAATTCCGGCCGAAAAAATTGCAATCCCGGCTGGAACAGTTCAGTACGAATCAATAGCGCCAGTACGCCGCCGGCAAAAAACATTGTCAGGGAAAACCACAGATACAAGGTGCCGATATCCTTGTGGTTGGTCGTGTATAGCCAACGACGCCATCCATGCGGATGATCAGCAGCATGCCCGTGCGGCAGGTCGGTGATGGCGGTCATGCTTGTTTTCTATTCAGTACGCTTGAACAATCATGCCATTCGCAATTTGTATCCGGTCTCCAACGCGCACATTGGGTTGGGTTTCCACGATGACCGTTTGCATTGTTCCATCGTCCATTCGTACCGAAACCCGATATACCGGATTGCGTTGCTGCGCATTCTTTTGTATTTCATGTCCGATCAGCGCACCGCCTGCAGCGCCAGCAACGGTCGCTGCGGTATTGCCGCGGCCTTTCCCAACCTGATTGCCCAATATTCCACCGACTGCGGCACCGGCAAGTGCGCCGACACCAATGCCGCCAATGCCAGCTTCCTCACGCGGCACCATGTCAATTGCCTGGACCACACCGCGACCGGATGCCACATTGGTGCCAGACGGAACAGAAGATGAAGTCGATACCGGCATGCCGGAATAATTTCCTGTTGTTCCGCACGCGCCTAGTGATAGCAGAACCGACCCTGCAAAAGCGATAGACCGTTTCTTGATCCAGATTGTCATTTCTTGAATCTCCTGACATTCTCGCAACCTTGATTGGCGGCGTCTTTCCTCAAGCAGCAACTGTGCCAAATATTTAGAAAAGATAACGAGCGGGCAGATTGCCGTTGCAAGATATCCAGATACATTGCAGATACAGTGTGACCTCGCCTTTTTTACACCGATCTGTAGTTCTTACCTATTCGCTTACCGGTGCATGGCACCGGACATCGGCTCAATCCTGTTTGTCTGTTCGTCTGTATCGCAGGTGCAGGTATGTCAATTGCATGACGGGGAAGCGATGAAGTCGTTCAACACAATGGCGCAAGCGAACCGCCCGCCATGAATTAAATAGGCACTCATAATTATTTATTGTGGATTCCCTCCCCTTCAAGGGGAGGGCTAGGGTGGGGATGGGTTTAATGTCGTGGCTTGTAACTCATCCCCATCACAACCTTCCCCCTACGCCGGGCGCCCTTGAAGGGGAAGGAGCTGTTCTTTCACAATATTTTATGGGTGAGTACTGAGCAGAAGGGATTTCATGATCACCTTAGGTATCAATGCCGCCTATCACGATTGTTCCGCGTGTCTGGTCCAAGATGGAATGGTGATTGCCGCGGCAGAAGAGGAACGCTTTACACGTATCAAGCATGGCAAACGGCCAGTGCCATTTGCGACGTGGCAATTGCCATTTCATGCAATCGATTATTGTCTACAGGAAGCAGGCATCCGTCTGGCCGATGTGCATCATGTAGCGTATTCGTATGACCCCGATTTGCTGCTGGGTGTCCATAACGACGACGCTACCATTCAATTGCCGCTGGAACCATCGCGTCATGTGAGCGAGTGGAGATCGCCATGGCAGCCGCTGTTTCTGTCGTATCTCGTCAATGCGCCGCGCCAGCTTGCCGGCGGTGCGCCGCATCACTTGCAAGCCAGGTTCCGCGTTGTCTCTCACGACACGCCCGACCCGCCTTACCAATGGCATTTTGTCGAGCATCACCTGGCGCATGAAGCCAGCGCGTTTCTGGCTTCACCATTTGACAACGCCGCCGTGCTGACAATGGATGGCCGCGGCGAATCGGCCACGACCAGCTACGGCCTGTATGAAGATGGGCAATACCGGCGCCTGAAGCAAATCAATTTGCCGCATTCGCTCGGCTTGTTGTATGAGGACGTAACTCGCTATCTCGGCTTTCTGCATTCGTCGGACGAATACAAGGTCATGGCGCTGGCGTCGTTCGGCACCCCGCGCTATGCGCCGATTTTCCGCGATATCGTGCAATACCGGCAGCATGGCGAATACGAAATCATGCGCGTGGACTGGAAAAAACTGTTTGGTCCCGCGCGCGAACGCGGCACTGCGCTGACTGAACATCACATGGACATTGCACGCTCGCTGCAATGGGTTCTGGAAGACACCGTATTGAAAATGGCCGGCTGGCTGCATCGCGAAACCGGTGCCGACAAGCTGTGCATGGCCGGCGGTGTCGCATTGAACTGCGTGATGAATGCGATGCTGCGCAACCAAAGCCAATTCTCTGATGTATGGGTGCAACCGGCGGCCGGCGATGCCGGAACCGCCTTGGGCGCGGCGCTGTGGATCGATCGGCAGCAGCGTACGAGGCGCGAACGCGTCTGGCATATGGAACATGCATTCCTGGGGCCGGCTTTTCAGGACGACGAAATTGAAGCCATTTTGCGGCAATCCAAATTGCAGTACCGGCGTGTGGCGAATATCGCCGAAGCCAGTGCCGATTTGCTGGCGCAAAACAAGGTGCTCGGCTGGTTTCAGGGACGCATGGAGTTTGGGCCGCGTGCGCTGGGCGCGCGCTCGATTCTGGCGTCACCGATCGATGCGGCCATGCAAAACCATCTGAACCAGATCAAGGATAGGGAAGATTTTCGGCCTGTGGCGCCGGTGGTGCTGGAAGAAGAGGCCGCCAACTGGTTTGAAAATGTGGGCGTCGCGTCATTCATGACATTCGTTTTCAACGTGGCGCCCGATAAGCGGGAGCGCATTCCAGCAGTGCGCCATATCGACGACACGGCGCGCGTGCAAACCATCAATCGGGCGCAACATCCGTTGTACTACGAAGTGGTGCGCGCCTTTGGTCAACGGACCGGGGTGCCGGTCCTGATCAACACGTCCTTCAATACGCGCGGTGAACCGATCGTATGTACGCCGCGTGATGCGCTTGAATCGTTTTGCACGACGCCGCTCGATGCACTCGCGATCGGCAGCTTTCTGCTCGAAAAACCGGTATGAGGCGCCGCACCGCGCCACGTCGGATTGCGATACTGCGGGCGTTGCAATTGGGCGACCTGTTGTGCGTGGTGCCTGCATTGCGCGCTTTGCGGGTGGCGGCACCAGATGCGCATATCACCTTGATCGGGCTGCCGTGGGCCTCGGCTTTTGTGCAACGTTTTGACGCCTATCTGGACAATCACATGGTGTTGCCCGGCGTGCAGGGAATGCCGGAACAAGCGGCGACAGACGATGCGTTGCCGGCCTTCATGGCTGCGGCGCGAGAGCAGCGTTTCGATCTTGCGATCCAGTTGCATGGCAGTGGCATCCTTACCAATCAATTGGTCATGGGACTGGGCGCCAAGCATGTGGCGGGTTTTTATATGCCTGGCCACGATTGCCCGGATGCCGCGCGCTTTTTGCCGTGGGTGGAGCAAGAACATGAAGTGTTGCGCGCGCTGCGCCTGATGCAGTTTCTCGGCTTTGAAGCGCAAGGGGAGGCGCTTGAATTTCCATTGACCGATGCGGATTACGCTGAATTGCAGCGCCTGGATGACATCCTGCCCGCGCCTGGAATGATGGCATGCATCCATCCCGGCGCACGCTTGCCGAGCCGACGCTGGCCGCCGCAACGCTTTGCCGAAGTGGCCGACGCGCTGGCGCAGGCCGGCTTGCAAATCGTATTGACCGGCACCGCGCAGGAAGCGCCATTGACGCAGGCAGTGAAAACCGCGATGCGCGCGCCGGCAATTGATCTTGCCGGAAAAACCGGGCTCGGTGCGTTTGCGGCGCTCATTGCCGGCGCGCGCATCGTGGTGTGCAACGATACCGGCGCATCCCACGTGGCAGCAGCGCTTGCGACGCCCAGTGTGGTGATTTGCTGCGGCGCCGATCCGCAGCGCTGGGCACCGCTTGATCATCGCCGCCACCGCATGGTGTTTCACGATATCTTCTGTCGGCCTTGCATGCATGTCGACTGTCCGATCGGGCATCCTTGCGCATTGGGCGTCAGCGTCGAGACGGTCGTGCGCCACGCGCAGGAAGTGCTGCTGGAAAATACCCGGGCCGAAGGCGGCCTGGTTCCCGCCAAGACAATGGCAGCGGCCGGTACTGCCAGGCGCGCGCCATGAAAGAAACGCATTGCAAGCGCGTTCTGGTCACTGGCGGCGCCGGCTTTCTCGGTTCGCATCTGTGCGAATTTCTGTTGGCGCAAGGCCATGACGTGCTATGCGTCGACAATTTCTACACGGGCAGCAAACGCAATATTGTCCATTTGCTGCAGTATCCCAACTTTGAATTGTTGCGCCACGATGTCACGTTTCCGCTGTATGTCGAGGTCGATGAAATCTACAATCTCGCCTGCCCGGCGTCGCCGGTGCATTATCAGAACGATCCGGTGCAAACCACCAAGACCAGCGTGCATGGCGCGATCAACATGCTGGGACTGGCCAAGCGGCTGAAAGCCAGAATCCTGCAGGCATCCACCAGTGAAGTCTATGGCGATCCGCTCCGCCATCCTCAAATCGAAGATTACTGGGGGCATGTCAACCCGATCGGCTTGCGCTCCTGCTATGACGAAGGAAAGCGCTGCGCGGAAACCCTGTTCATGGATTATCGGCGTCAGCACAAGCTGACCGTGAAAATCGCGCGCATCTTCAATACCTATGGGCCGCGCATGCATCCGAACGATGGACGCGTGGTGTCCAATTTCATCGTGCAGGCGCTGCAGCATCAACCGCTGTCAATCCATGGCGACGGCCAACAGACGCGTTCGTTTTGCTATGTCGACGACCTGATCGACGGCTTCGATCGCTTGATGCGCAGCGCCGACGATTTTGCCGGGCCGGTCAATTTGGGTAACCCTGCGCAATGCACGATACGCGAACTGGCCGATACGATCATTGCAATGACGCAATCGCGCTCGACCGTCGTGTTTCATCCGCTGCCTAGCGACGATCCGGTGCGACGTTGTCCCGATATCGCGCTGGCGAAAAGCCGTCTTGGTTGGTATCCGAAAATCGACATCGAGAAAGGATTGGCGCGCACGATCGATTATTTCAGGCGGTCGGCACAGACCCATCTACATCCGAAATCCGCGCCAGGCATATAGCTTGCATGACTTTGAAAGAGGCATTTTGCATGCACGCCAATATGGGTTTTGGGAAGTTGATTTCGAAGCAGGAATCTTCCGTACGATAACTCAATAGGAGAAGGAGACCACCATGGCGTACTCTAAAGATCGGTTATCGCGTGGTGCAGCGATTTTCAATCGGACTTTGTCGTTATTCATTTTGTGCGTGTTTTCCTTGTTTGCATGCAAGCGGTCGGAGACACCATCGCCGCCTGAGACGCCTGTTCCAAAGACTAGAGCGATGCTGAAAATTTCGGATGGCGTAAAGATAGCCATCTATTCCTATTCGCTCAAGACGGCCCCGCCTTCTTCGGATCAATGTCCTGCCAAGCAATGTCACCCGACTATGAGAATCTGATGCCGGATAGGGCTGCACAGGAAGCAAGTGCGAATCTGGTCATGACGGCAAGCGTTACGTCAAAAGATTGAAACGGTTTTTATGACTATCACCAGTGACAGGCAGGATCATGAAGCAGACGGATTGTCACGTCCGTCGCTTTGGGATGCGGCACCGACGCTGCAGACATTTCCGACCCTGAATGCCGATTTAAGTGTGGATGTCGTGATCATTGGCGCTGGTATTACGGGCATTACTGCTGCCGCGCACCTTGCCGGCGCGGGGCGCAGCGTGGTGGTACTGGAGGCGCGGCGCGTTGGAGCGGGTACGACGGGGCACTCTACCGGCAACCTGTATGCCATAGTCGATGAATACTTGTACAAGCTGGCCAAAAAATGGGGTGACGACAAAGTTTCCGCGATTGTGCAATCGCGCGTTCGTGCCATTAATACGATCGAACAAAATGTCGGGGCATTTCATCTCGATTGCAATTTTTCGCGGCAGCCGCTGGCCTTGTACACCACTTCGGATTCACTTAGCGAAAGCTATGACATCGAAGCCGAATGCCAAGCGGCGAGTCGCGCCGGACTCGATGCGCGGCTGACGAACGATCTGCCTTTGCCCGGCATCATCAAAAAGGCCATGGTGGTGCGAAACCAGGCGCAATTCCATCCTCTCAAGTATGTACAGCAACTGGCGGCGGCGATTCATTCGCCGCAATGCCAGATACATGAAGAATCGGCAGTGCTGAGCATCGATGTGGAAAACAATATCGTCAATACTGCCGCGCATAAGGTGCAAGCCGACCATATCATTCTGGCCACGCATACGCCCAAGGGTTTCAATGTGGTGCAAACCGAGCTCGGACCTTATCGCGAGTATGCGGTGGCCGCGCTGCAGAATACGCCGCAACTGCCGGGCGGAATTTTCTGGAGTACCGGCCCTGACGCCACGTCGACGCGCGCGGTCACGCTGGATGGAAAATCGTATGTGATGATGATAGGCGAGCGGCACAAGACGGGACAAAAAAACGATCCCGAGGCTGCCTACCGGGTCTTGAGCGAATTGCTGCGAGCACGCTTCGCCGTGCAGTCGATCGATTACCAGTGGTCGGGACAGCATTATCGAGCGGCGGACGGCCTGCCCTACATCGGCAGCAGTGCAGGATCGTCACGGGTGTATATTGCGACCGGATTTGCAACGGATGGCCTTATCTACGGCACGGTGGCCGGCAAGGTCATTGCAGACGAAATTTGCGGCACCGGCAATCCGTTTGCCGAACTCTATTCGCCGCGGCGCTTCACACCGATGAAATCGGCAGTCAATTTCCTGAAAGAGAATTTGAATGTGGCCAGCCATTACATCAAGGATTACACCACGAGCGTTGCGTTGAAAAGTTTTTCGCACGTCAAACGAGGCGAGGGCGCCCTGGTCGATATCGAAGGCGCCAAGCTTGCCGTGTACCGCGACGATGCCGATCACTTGCATATCCTGTCATCGGTATGCACGCATCTGAAATGCATTGTTCACTGGAATCGGGCGGAACGCAGTTGGGACTGCCCCTGTCATGGCAGCCGATTCAATTACAACGGCGAAGTCATCGAGGGACCCGCATTGCTGCCCTTGCAGCGTCACGATACGATGGATTCGATGACGAAGAACGATGCCGGCGTAGCGCCGTCCCTCTGAACCGAACACGGTGACGAAACCATGAATACGGTAAACGAAAAGCGATTCAAAAACAGGCAGCAGGCCGGCGAACTATTGGCCAAACATCTCGTCGCCTACAAGCATCGGGATGACGTCGTGGTACTGGCATTGCCGCGCGGAGGTGTGCCAGTCGGATTTGTCGTGGCAAAAAAGCTGGAAGTACCGCTCGACATCATGCAGGTGCGCAAGCTTGGCGTACCGGGGCGGGAAGAATTGGCGATGGGTGCCATTGCGAGCGGCGGGCTATGCGTGGTGAAAGCGGAGATCGTCGAAATCTTCGATATACCGACTGACGTGATCGAAGCGATTGCCAAGCGTGAACTGCATGAAACAGAGCGTCGTGAAAAGCTGTATCGTGCTGGCCGGCCGGCACTGCCATTGCACGGAAAAATCGCGATCCTGATTGATGACGGCGTAGCAACGGGCGCCACCATGCTGGCGGCAGTCAGGGCGATACGAAGGGAAAATCCGGCCAAAGTGATCGTCGCGATACCGGTTGCAGCGCGCGCAAGCTACGATGAATTGGTGCAGGAAGCGGACGAGGTCATTTGCTTGCGTACGCCAGAGCCATTTTATGCGGTTGGCTTGTGGTACGAAGAATTTGGGCAAATTACGGATGCGGAAGTAACACAACTTTTGACGGAGGCGCAATTTTCCGCTGGTGATCGCGCCGGGAAATCGGGGAAAGGAAATGCCGGGCATCATGGACCGCGGCATGTTTGACTGTTCGACGGATGTTTAGTGCTTGTAAATTTTTCAGGTATTGGAAAAATCTTCCTGTGTTTTTGGCACCTTTCCTTAACTGTAATTCTCCGCAAGCGCCATGCTTTGCTCCCCTCTCCCGCAGGCAGGCTAACCTAGGCACACAAGTTTGCAATACTTTGCGAAAAAATCCATCGATTTCTTTCCCGCTAATTTAACTTGACCGACTATTAGATTAGCCCGCAGGCGAGAATCCATGAGCCCGCCCACGACTAGATCGGTTTGCGCTCCGATGTAAGGTAGGGTGCGCCCCGCGCACCGGTGCTCTTGCGA
>CBINHE010000064.1:0-22390 GCA_966250375.1 uncultured Oxalobacteraceae bacterium | reverse complement strand
GCGCCGACCGGCGGCGAGATCGACATGTCGTTGTCGTTCAGGATCACCAGCAGGTTGACGTCTTCATGCACGCCGGCGTTGTTCATTGCTTCGAATGCCATGCCGGCCGTCATTGCTCCATCGCCGATCACAGCGATCGCATGGCGGTTTTCACCTTTGGTTTTGGCGGCCAGCGCCATGCCCAATGCGGCCGAGATCGAGGTCGACGAATGCGCGGTGCCGAAGGTGTCGTATTTGCTCTCATCGCGGCGCGGAAAGCCCGAGATGCCATTTAACTGGCGCAACGTGTACATCTGGTCGCGCCGCCCGGTGAGGATTTTGTGCGGATAAGTCTGGTGCCCGACGTCCCACACGATGCGGTCTTCCGGCGTGTTGAACACATAATGCAGCGCAATCGTGAGTTCGACGGTACCGAGATTGGACGACAGGTGCCCGCCGGTCTTCGATACCGAGTCGAGCACGAATGCGCGCAGTTCGTCTGCCAGCGGCTTCAACTGCGTACGCGACAGGCGTCGCAAATCGGCCGGCTGGTCAATATTTTTCAGTAATTCCATATCAGGCTTTCCGTTGCACGATCAGATCCGCGAGTTCGCGCAACCGCCGTGCTTGATTCCCAAACTGCATGACTGCCCGGTGTGCATCGTTACGCAGCTTTTCCGCCAACATCCGCGACTTTTCCAAGCCCAAAATTGATACGTAGGTCGGTTTGTTGTCCGCCGCATCCTTGCCGGCCGTCTTGCCCAGTGTGGCAGAATCCGCCGTCGCATCCAGCACATCGTCCACCACCTGGAATGCCAAGCCGATCGCATTTGCGTAATCTTCCAGTGCCGATGTCTCCGACGCCGACAGCGTCTTGCCGCTCAACGCGCCCAACAACACCGACGCGCGCAATAAGGCGCCGGTTTTCAGGCGATGCATCTGCTCCAGTTCGGCCAGCGACAAGGTCAAACCGACACTGGCCAGGTCAATCGCTTGGCCGCCGCACATGCCGATCGATCCGGAAGCGTGCGCCAGCAAGCGCACCATATCGAGTTTGCGAGCCGCATCGCCTGGGCCTCCGGACAGCACCAAAAAAGCCTGCGCTTGCAGCGCATCGCCGACCAGCAATGCGGTGGCCTCATCGTATTTGACATGCACGGTCGGCTTGCCACGACGCAGTGCATCGTCATCCATGCACGGCATGTCGTCATGCACCAGCGAGTACGCATGGATCATTTCAACGGCAGCCGCTGCGCGTGCCAACTCGTCCTGCTGCGCGCCAAACAATGCGCCAGCGGCGAATACCAGCAGCGGCCGCACGCGCTTGCCTCCGTCCAGCACCGCATACCGCATCGCCTCATGCAGAACGGCCGGCGTTTGGGACTCCACCGGCAAATAGAAAGCCAATGCCTGTTCCATTGCCGACTGGACTGTTTTCATCCAGTCGTTAAATGCCAATTCTGTCGTCATTCTTCCGCCTCGGCCGCGGCATCGGTTGCGAACGGTTTGAGCATGTCGCCTTCCAGCACCTTGACCTGGCTTTCTACCTTGTCGAGTTGCACCGCGCAATATTTGACCAATTCGGAACCGCGCTTGTAAGCGGCGACGGAAGCCTCCAGCGGCAACTCGCCCGCCTCCATCTGCGCAACCAACTGTTCCAATTCAGCCATGGCTTGCTCAAACGAGGCAGGCACGCCGGCGGACGCAAGTTTTTTTGACATAACAACTCAACTCAAATTTAAGTTTAACCCGCTATTTTAGAACAAACCACCTTCCACGGCGCGGTTGACCGCATGCGATTACATTATTCAACAGATCGCTGCGAAGGCATGGACGCACGAAGCCCCCATCCTCCTTAACTGCATGACCTACTGAGACCCGGATGCATTTTGCGTCAAAAATAATCTTGAAAATCATGGGGCTGGCTTGATATTCCCGCCAAAGGCGCGAAGTGTATGCTTCGATTTTTATCTTGTGCGTTTGCAATGCTTTACATCGTTATTCGGGAGAAAATGTGGCTAAGGTATAATTGCGAGTTCTGTCCAAAATTTCCGTTTCATTTCGTTTGAATACAGGTTTTTGCGGATTCTTTCTCTCTTAGGTTGGTGCAAATTAATTTGGGGGTGGAGATGTCCGATCTGGCTAATCTCGCCAAGCTCGCGCGTTCTGACGCGCAACTTCCGGTCAACGTCTATTTTGACGAATCACTGTTAAAGCAGGAAACCCAGCAACTGTTCCGTCAAGGGCCGCGTTATGCCGGCCATGAATTGATGGTGCCGAATGCAGGCGACTTCGCCACGCTCGCGTGGGAAAACGAAGGTCGCATGCTCGTGCGCAATGCGCAGGGAATCGAATTGCTATCCAACGTCTGCCGTCACCGCCAAGCGAAAATGTTTAATGGACGCGGCAATGCCGGCAATATCGTTTGTCCGCTGCATCGCTGGACTTACGATCTCAAGGGCGAACTGATCGGCGCCCCGCATTTCGGCGAAACGCCGTGCCTGAACCTGTCCAAAACACCATTGCAAAACTGGAACGGCTTGCTGTTCGAACAAAACGGTTTCGATATCCGGCAGAAACTGGCGCAGTTAAGCGTCGCGAAAGATCTCGATTTCAGCGGCTACCTGTTCGACCATGTCGAAGTGCATGAATGCGATTACAACTGGAAAACCTTCATCGAGGTTTATCTGGAAGACTATCACGTCGAACCCTTCCATCCTGGCCTTGGCAGCTTTGTCACCTGCGACGACTTGCGCTGGGAATTCGGCCGGGATTTCAGCGTGCAAACGGTGGGCGTCAATCGCGGCTTGTCCAAGGCCGGTTCGCCGACGTACAAAAAGTGGCAGGAGCAAGTGCTCAAATTCCGCGACGGCGTCGTGCCGCCCTATGGCGCGATCTGGCTGACGTTATATCCGAACATCATGGTCGAGTGGTATCCGCATGTGCTGGTGGTGTCGACCGTATGGCCGAACGGCCCGCAGAAAACCACCAACGTCGTCGAGTTTTACTATCCCGAAGAGATCGCGCTGTTCGAGCGCGAATTCATCGAAGCTGAACGCGCCGCCTATATGGAAACCTGCATCGAGGATGACGAAATTGCACTGCGCATGGATGCCGGGCGCAAAATTTTGATGACGCGCGGCGAAAACGAAGTCGGTCCCTACCAGTCGCCGATGGAAGACGGTATGCAGCATTTCCACGAATGGTATCGAGCCCGAATTTCGGTCTGAGCTACTGATGCAATCGCTGTGGATGCTCTTCGCCAGTTTCGTATTCGCCATCATGGGTGTATGCGTCAAACTTGCGTCGGATTTGTACTCGACTTCCGAAATCGTGATGTACCGCGGCATCGTCGGCGTGGCAGTCATGTTCACGCTGATCAAGCTGCAGGGCGGCACCTTCAAGACTGCGTTCCTCTGGCATCATGCATGGCGCGGCACAATCGGCGTGATCGCACTGTGGTTATGGTTTTATGCGATTGCCCGCTTGCCGCTGCCGACGGCAGTGACACTGAATTACATGTCGCCGATCTGGATCGCGGCCATCCTCTTTATCGCAGGCTGGTGGCAAGGGAAAAATCGTTTTGAATGGCGCCTGGCCTGCGCAATCCTGATGAGCTTTATCGGCGTCACGATGCTGTTGCGTCCTGCGATCCACGCCGATCAATGGGCGATCGGCATGGTAGGACTGTTGTCCGGCATCCTGTCTGCACTCGCGTATCTGCAAGTGCGCCACCTCGGGCAATTGGGCGAACCGGAATACCGCGTCGTGTTCTACTTTTCCGTTACCAACCTGCTGGCGGGATTGCTCGGCAGCGTATTCAATCCCGCCGTCTTCGACGCATCGGCGACCGTCTGGCATGCGCATACGCCCAAGGGCATCGCGCTGTTGCTGGGGCTGGGAATCAGCGCGGCTATCGCGCAAATTGCGATGACGCGTGCCTACCGGCTTGGCAAGACGCTGGTCACCGCGAACCTGCAATACACCGGCATCGTGTTCTCCAGCTTCTGGGGCATCCTGTTGTGGGACGATACTCTGGGCTGGCTCGGCTGGGCCGGCATCGGCGTCATTTTCGTCAGCGGCATGGCCGCCACCTTTTACAATTCACGCAATGCAAAATCGACAACTGAAGCAACAACCGATCCGATCGCAACCGAAATATAGGGTTTTAAAATGCGCCATACCACATTGATTTCCGCCGCCGAACTGGCACAGCATGTATTGGAACCGGACTGGATCGTGCTCGATTGCCGCCACGATCTCGCCAACCCGGATGCCGGCCGCGCCGCCTATGATGCAGGTCATATTCCGAACGCGCAATTCGCGCATCTGGACCGCGACCTGTCCGACAAGAAGCCGGGGCCGAACGGTGAATTTCGCGGACGCCACCCCTTGTCCGACCGTGATGCATTCATTGAAAACCTGCGCCGGCTGGGCGTCAATCACAGTTCGCAAGTGGTCGCATACGATGCACAAGGCGGCATGTTTGCAGCGCGGTTATGGTGGATGCTGCGCTGGGTCGGACATGACGCGGTTGCGGTACTCGACGGCGGCTTGCCTGCATGGCAGGCAGACGGCCAGTGGTTATCGACTGAACGCGCATCCAAATTACGCGGCAATGTGGATGACCGGCCGTCCCTCGTTGCATCGGTCAATGCCAGCGATATCCTGGCCAATCTGAACACCCCGTCGCGCGCCATCATCGATGCACGGGCGCCGGACCGTTTTCGTGGCGAGAATGAAACGCTCGATCCAGTCGGCGGTCACATTCCCGGTGCGAAAAACCGCTTCTTCAAAGACAATTTGCAACCAGATGGGCGCTTCAAACCGGCGGAACAATTGCGTGCGGAATTCCGTGCATTGATCACGGCACCGGAGACCAGCATCATGCAGTGCGGCTCCGGCGTCACCGCCTGCCATAATCTGCTGGCGATGGAAGTTGCCGGGTTATCGGGCGCGGCCTTGTATCCGGGCTCGTGGAGCGAATGGTGCGCCGATCCGTCGCGGCCGGTGACGACGGGCAATTAACTCGCGGGTTACTCCACAGGAACAATCCTCCTCCTCGCTCTCGCAGAAACTGTGCGAGAGCCCCTCGACTCATACAGAGATCGCATATCCAGCCGTTGTTTGCCGAACCGCCAATGAGCAAACAAGTTCTTCGCCGGGATGATGCAATTCGCGTCAGCCAATGCTCTACCCGCCAGCGATCTCGATACAGTTTCTTGTATTTCCTCGACGCTTATCGGACCAAATAGCGCCCCCGGATGTCGCAATGTCGGACACATCGCCGATTTGTAGAACTTGGCAGAGTCATTCATCCAGCCCTGCATTACCGGGTTAAACATCCGCACCAAATCATCCAGCGATTTATCACTCCTGTTCTGCAGACCCTCAGCCTCGCATCTTGTTTCACATCATATTTTGTTGAGGCATTTATAGCTCGTCGAAATTATTTACAAAATTAAAAAAACAACAACATTGAATGCCGCAAGCATTTGATTTAATTGAACATTTAATCTTGGTATATGTATTGCATAGCACTGCATTGCGTCAAAATTGACGCCACCAATTTCAATGAAAAGGGGAACTTCAATATGAAAATTCTGAATATTCTAGCTGTGGCCTTGACCAGTTTAATCGTGGCAGTGCCGGCATCTGCTACTACTGTCACCTATGATTTCGCCAACCTGCAAATGAACGGCAATAACAATGTGGGATTCCTTCCTGACGAAACGCTCAAGTCCGGCTACTGGCAATGTGGTGGCGATATTTGCAGCTCCAAACTTAGTGATCCAGTAAATCCCTTCGGTGGCGATCTGAAATATACCGCCGGCGGTATTACAACCACGGCAACGAGTTACTATTTCAATAATGGCATTTGGAATCAAGCCACCGCGGTACAAGATGCTGAGAATAACTACAATGCACTCAATCGTATTGGTGCTGGTCTTGGCGTGTATCACCTGATTAACGACGGTAGCGATGACAACATCACCGCAAATGAGAAACTGATATTGACATTTGCTACAGCAGTCAGATTGAGCGCCCTTTCGCTACGCTCAGATGGGCACCGCACTACTTGGACTCCAGGCGCAACATTTCTGTTTAATGGAGTGAATACCGTATTGGCTGGCGACATTAATGGGCTCGATATCGTGGGTACAGAATTTACGTTCGATTTTGGTGGCGACCATCCAGATCAGTTTTACCTTGGCGGCATGACAGTATCAGCTGTGCCGGAACCATCAATCTACGCTTTGTTGATGGCAGGTTTGGGGGCGATGTGTTTGATTGGCAACCGCCGAAAACAACGTCTCTAAAAAAGAGTGACCATAAAAAAACGGCTCCTTCGAGAGCCGTTTTTTTATGCATGAACATTTGTTTCCAGTACTCCGCCCAAACTACAGAAACCCATCCCCATCCTACGATTCTTTAAACCAGAAAGTTGAAGATTGACAGACCACTAGTGTGGACGCCCTGTCAGGAAAAGTACAATCGCCACACCCAGCGCAATCAGAAAAATCTGTGGAATCGTCTCGCGCAAAGTTGCGCGCCGCTGCATCTGCGGCATCAAGTCGCTGACCGCGATGTAAATAAAACCGGATGATGCGAACACCAGCACGTACGGAATCCAGCCGCTCGCGCGCTCCAGCATCACGTAACCGAGCACCCCGCCCACCACCGCCATCAAGCTGGAAATCAGGTTGTATGCATAGGCGCGAGCGCGCGTGAATCCTGCGTTGAGCAGCACGATGAAGTCGCCGATTTCCTGTGGGATTTCATGCGCAATGATGGCCAGGCCGGTGATGATGCCGAGGTTCGGATCGGCCAGAAAGGCCGCGGCAACCAGAATGCCGTCGGTGAAGTTATGCAAGCTGTCGCCGACCAGGATCATCCAGCCCGCCTTGCCGGCTTCACGCGCATCATGTCCATGCGCATGCGAATGGCCGTCACCTTCGTGATGATGCGAATGACGCAAGATGGCGAATTTTTCGAGCAGGAAGAATCCCAGCAACCCGCCCAGCAAGGTCGCAAACAACGAACGTGCATCGGCCTGCGATTCGAACGCTTCCGGCAATGCATGCAACAGCGACGTCGACAACAAAATGCCGACCGACAGGCTCACCATGCGCTCGACCATTTTCGACAACAGTGCGAATGAAAAAACGGCAGCCGCAGAAATGCTGAAAACGCCGGAGATGGTCGTTGCAAGCAGGATGGAAAGCAGTGTGGAATTAATTTTAAGCCCCGAGATTATGCAACAAAGTTGCAAATTAAAACACAGGCAGGGTTTTTCGGCAAACAGATGCAACGAAAGCGCGACTGAGAACGTCGCGCTTTTGTCGTGCTCCAATGCGATGATTATGAGAGGTGCGTTACGTAGTGGTCAGTCAAGTTGAATTAACGGAAATAAATCGCGCCTTTTCCACCTGGCTGTTTCGGCGTTCCTTAGGATCGTGCATGGAATAACTTCCCGATTTGGACGTGTTCGGCGGGATTGCAGTGCAAGGCGTCCCGAGCGCCGTGTGGCGAGCCACACAAGCGAGGGGCAACGCGGCAATGCGCCCGCCGGACGCGAGACAAATCGGGAAGTTGTTTCGTGCACGATCCTTAGTGCATCCTCGCGTCTTGCCAGACGAAAAAATCCATCGCCTTCTTTCCCGCGTGTCAAATTGACTGACTACCAGCCGGGATGGATTTACGCCACGCCATGCGCCTTGAACCAATCAAGGCAACGTTTCCAGCCATCCTTGGCATCAGCTTCCACATAGCTCGGCCGGTAATCAGCATGAAACGCATGGCCCGAATTCGGATACACCACGAGCTCCGATTTGCTGCCGCCCTGCGCCAACGCGGCTTTCATTTTCTCAACAGTGCCGAGCGGAATACCGCCATCCTTGCCACCATACAAACCCAATACCGGCACTTTCAGAGTCGGCGCCAGATCAATCGGATGTCGCGGCGTCAATGGCGTCTTGTCGCCAACCAGGCGGCCGTACCATGCGACGCCTGCCTTCACTTTCGGATTGTGTGCGCAATACAACCATGCGATGCGTCCGCCCCAGCAAAAGCCGGTAACGCCGAGCTTGTCGGTGTTACCACCGTTGTCCCTGGCCCATGCGACGCACGCATCCAAGTCGCCCATCACTTGCGCATCCGGCGTCTTGCCAACGACTTCCTTCATCACTTCCGCAATGGTGCCGTACGATGCAGGATCGCCTTGACGTACAAACAAGTCCGGCGCCAATGCAAGGTAACCCTGTTTCGCAAAGCGGCGCGCGACGTCGGCGATATACCCATGCACCCCGAAAATTTCGGACACAACCAGCACTACCGGCAGATTGGTCTTGCCTTGCGGTTGTGCACGATACACCGGCACCTTCTGGCCCTTGACCGTGACGATGATATCGCCCGCCGTCAAGCCGGCGCTATCGGTTTTGATCATGTTCTGCGCCGCGACCGGCAATACCGCCGCTGCAAAACCAGTGCCGAGCGCCGTCTTCAAGAAATCACGACGGTCGATGCCGTCCGACAACGGTGTTTTTGCAACCAGGCTATCGAAATCATTTTTCAAATGCTCCATTACATCTCTCCTTTGATAGACAGTCGATGATGCATTAATAATTAATGCATAAGGCGACAAATCTCAACGGACATTTGCGGCCGGATCAATGCGCCTCGTCCCAGTTTTTCCCGATACCGACTTCGGCGATCAGCGGCACTTTCAACTGCGCGACGCCAGCCATCAACGCCGGCAATTTTTTACGTACGAGATCCAGTTCGGCGTTCGGCACTTCCAGCACCAATTCATCATGTACCTGCATCACCATCAACGATTGCAGGCGCTCCGCTTCCAGCCAATTCTGCACCGCAATCATCGACAGCTTGATCAGGTCGGCCGCCGTGCCCTGCATCGGCGCGTTGATCGCGGCGCGCTCGGCGCCTTGCCGACGCGGGCCGTTGGGCGAATTGATTTCAGGCAGCCACAAGCGGCGGCCGAATACGGTTTCCACATAGCCGCGCGCCTTGGCTTGCGCCCGGGTGTCATCCATGAACTGCTTGACGCCGGAAAAGCGCAGAAAGTATTTATCGATATAGCTTTGCGCCGCCGCGCGTTCGATGCCGAGATTGCCGGCCAAGCCGAATGCGCTCATGCCGTATATCAGACCGAAGTTAATCACCTTCGCATAGCGGCGCTGTTCGCTGGTGACGTCGGCCGGCGCGATGCTGAATATCTCGGCGGCAGTCGCGCGATGGATGTCCTCGCCGTCGGCAAAAGCGCGCAACATGTTCACGTCGCCCGACAAGTGCGCCATGATGCGCAATTCGATTTGCGAATAGTCGGCCGACACGATCACGCTGCCGAGCGGCGCGATGAATGCCTCGCGAATGCGCCGGCCCTCCACGGTACGGATCGGAATATTCTGCAGGTTCGGTTCGTTCGATGCCAGACGGCCGGTGACCGCCACCGCTTGCGCGTAGTTGGTATGCACGCGGCCGGTGCTGGCGTCGGTCATCTTCGGCAGCTTGTCGGTGTACGTCGATTTCAGCTTCGACAGGCTGCGGTAGTCGAGCAGCACTTTCGGCAGTGGATAATCCTCGGCCAGCTTTTGCAGCACTTCCTCATCAGTCGATGGCGAACCGGACGGCGTTTTTTTCACGACCGGCAATTTCAGCTTCTCGAAAAATATGTCGCCGATCTGCTTCGGTGAATTGAGATTGAACGGCTGGCCTGCCAGTTCATACGCGCTCTTCTCGATTTCCAGCATGCGCCGGCCCAGTTCGTTGGACTGGATGCCGAGCAATTCGGTGTCGATCAACACGCCGTTGCGCTCGATCTTCTGCAACACGACCGCGGTCGGCAATTCGATTTTTTCATAGATGAATCTCAGCTTTTCGTCGTCGGCAATATTCGGCCACATCGCATGGTGCAGTTGCAAGGTGACATCCGCATCTTCCGCCGCGTACTCGGTGGCGCGATCGATCGCAACTTCATCGAAACAGATTTGCGACGCGCCCTTACCGCATACTTCCTGGAAAGTGATTGTCTTGCGGTTCAGATGCCGCAGCGCGAGGCTGTCCATATCGTGGCTCTTGTGCGATTCGAACACATAGGACTCAAGCAGCGTGTCATGCACGATGCCGCGCAATTCAACGCCATGATTGGCGAAGATATGGCTGTCGTACTTCAGGTGCTGACCGACTTTTGCTTTGGCGGGATCTTCCAGCCACGGCTTCAATTTCGCCAGCACATGGTCGCGCGACAATTGCGGCGGCGCATCCGGGTAACAGTGCGCGACCGGAATATAGGCGGCGATGCCCGGTTCGCAGCACAGTGACATGCCGACCAGTTGCGCCTGCATCGGGTCGAGCGAGGTGGTCTCGGTATCAACCGACGTCAACGAAGCGGCATCGATTCTTGCCAGCCACTGGTCCAGTTGCGACTCTGTCAGTACCGTCTCGTATTGCGCATGAATATCTGCGCCGGCAAACAGGTTGGCCTGCGGCTCGCCATTGTGCACCTGGGTCGGCGGCCGCACGCCGGTCGTCGATTGACCAGTCGCTTCGCGCAACCATGTCTTGAAACCATAGCGCGTGAAAAAATCGACCAACGCCGCATCGTCGGCCGATTTTGGCGCCAGCGATTCCGGGATCGAGATCATGTGCGCGGACAGGTCGCAGTCGGTTTTGACAGTAATCAGTTCCTTGCCCTTCGGCAGCCAGTCCAGCGCGCGCCGCAGGTTTTCACCGACTGCGCCGCCGATCTCTGCGGCATGTGCGACGATCCCGTCCAGCGTACCGTATTGCGCCAGCCATTTGACCGCCGTTTTCGGTCCGACCTTGTCGACGCCTGGCACGTTGTCGACGCTGTCGCCGATCAAGCTCAGATAATCGACGATGCGCTCCGGCGGCACGCCGAATTTAGCGATGACGCCTGGGATATCGAGTTTTTCATTGTTCATCGTGTTGATCAGCGTGACATGCTCGTTGACCAATTGCGCCAAGTCCTTGTCGCCGGTCGAGATCACGGTATCCATGCCGTGCGAAACCGCCTGCACTGCGAGCGTCCCGATCACGTCGTCCGCTTCGATGCCATCGACCATCAGGATCGGCCAGCCCAGCGCGCGCACCGCCTCGTGGATCGGCTCGATCTGCTTGACCAGGTCGTCCGGCATTGATGCCCGGTTGGCCTTGTATTGTTCATACAAATCATCACGGAAAGTTTTACCTTTTGCGTCGAATACGCAGGCGATGTATGCTGCTGAGTAATCATTGCGCAAGCGCCGCAGCATGTTGATCATGCCGTAAATCGCGCCGGTCGGCGCGCCTTCTGCATTGCGTAAATCGGGCATCGCATGAAATGCGCGATACAGGTAACTGGAGCCGTCAACCAACAGCAGGGTTTTATTCATATGGCATTATTAAAAGGAAAAAATGTGCCGCGCCTGCGGCAGATCAGCAACATCGAACGCGCAACGGCGAAGAAGGCGCGTGAGTCGTGGCAAATGTTCACGATTATGGCAGAGTTTATCGAGTCGGCCGAACGCTTGGCCGAACTGCGCCCGGCGGTATCGATCTTTGGTTCCGCGCGTACCACGCCCGACAATCCGATGTATGGATTATGCGTCGATATTGCGCGCCGCCTGTCGGATGAAGGCTTTGCCGTGATATCCGGCGGCGGCCCCGGCATCATGGAGGCTGCCAACAAAGGTGCATTCGAAGGACGCTCGCCATCCGTCGGTCTCAATATTGAATTGCCGCACGAACAAAAAAGCAATGCATGGCAGGATATTTCATTGAGCTTTCGTCACTTTTTTGCACGCAAGGTGGCGTTCGTCAAATATGCGGACGCATATGTGGTATTGCCCGGCGGGTTCGGCACGCTCGATGAAATGAGCGAAGTGTTGACGTTGATGCAAACCGGAAAATCGCGCCGCATTCCCGTCATCTTGGTGGGCACTGTTTTCTGGCGCGGTTTGCTGAACTGGTTCCGCGAACAAATGGTACCGAACGGCATGATCAATGCAAGCGACCTGGATCTGGTGCAGTTGATCGATGAGCCGGCCAATATTGTCGATGCCATTTTTGCGTTCTACGAAGCGCGCGATATCGTGCTGACCGACGAGGATCCGCAAACCAGCGCATTTCTATAGAAAAGTTATTCGAGGCGGGTCGTGCCCGGTTTGCTACAATGATTTTCATAGACGCCATTTCAACCACCTCATTCCGTCATCATGATGCGCTCCCTTAAAATTTGGCCTGTCGCCGCATCCCTTGCCGCCTTGGCAATGCCGTTGCCGACCAGTGCGCAGCAGCCAGCCGAAACACCGCCCAGGCTGGAAAAACTGGAAGAAGGCGAAGCGCCTGCGATCACGGTCCGCAAGCCGGATAGCGAGCGGAAAATCACGGAAAAGCGTCAAAGAGGCAAAGTCACCGAGATCAAGGTGCAAAGCGGCAAAAGCACGTATTACCTGAAACCGAATGAACCCGCCGGCAGCGCACTGCCGGGCGATGCACAAAGCAATTCCATACGCGCGCCGCAATGGCAAATCAAGGAATTCGACCTCGGGCGCAAGCCGGAGACCCAGGCAGCCGAAGCGGCGCAAACACCGGCGCCGCCACTTATCGCTTCCGAACCGCCGAAGAAATAGCGATTTGCAGCCGCATTTCCCCCTTTCATTTTCCGACACCTCTTTTCCTACTCTCTCATGGCAGTTTTTACTCCGGTCAGCTTGGACGACCTCACTTCCTGGATCACGCAATTCCCTCTCGGCAAAGCACTCACCATCAAAGGCATTTCATCCGGCATTGAAAACAGTAATTTTTTTATCACGACCGACACCGGGGAATATGTACTGACGGTGTTTGAAAACCTGACATTCGAACAACTACCCTTCTATTTGCATCTGATGCGCCATCTGGCGCAGCGCGGCGTACTGGTGCCGGCGCCAATTGCCAACAACGATGGCAAAATCATCAATGCGCTGCATGGCAAACCAGCGTCGATCGTGACCAAACTGGAAGGCTGCCACCAGCTTGCGCCAACCCCGGTGCATTGTGCGGCAGTCGGCGCCATGCTGGCAAAGATGCATGTAGCGGCGCGCGACTTCGAGATCCACCAGCCGAATTTGCGCGGTCTGGACTGGTGGAATGAAACCACGCCGGTTGTGTTGCCGCATCTGTCGGACGACTGCCAGCACTTGCTGCGTTCGGAAATGCATTTCCAGAAAGCGTTTGCGGGCAGTCATGAATACCGCCAATTGCAGCGCGGCCCGATCCACGCCGACTTGTTCCGCAACAATGTGATGTTCGATGGCGAGCGGCTGACCGGATTTTTCGATTTCTATTTTGCCGGCTGCGATACCTGGCTATTCGATGTCGCAGTCACTGTCAATGACTGGTGCATTGATCTGGAGAGCGGGGCACTGGATGCGCCGCGTGTGCGCGCAATGCTCGACGCCTATCATGCGCAGCGGCCGTTTACCGATGCCGAACAGATTGCATGGCAACCGATGTTGCGCGCCGGCGCATTGCGCTTCTGGCTGTCGCGCCTGTATGACTTTCACTTGCCGCGCGATGCCGAAATACTGACACCGCACGACCCTGCACATTTCGAACGAATCTTGCGGCAGCGGATTGCGCATGTCGCCCCGACATTGATTGCGGTGCGTTGATAATGGAAAAATTACCCGCAATGACAGGCTGGATCTGGGTCAAGGAAGGCTTTGCGCTGTTTCGCAAACAACCCGCCGAGATGTCCACGCTTTTCCTGAGCTACACATTCCTGATGTTCGCGCTCGGCATTATTCCGGTACTCGGGCAACTGCTGCCTCTACTATTGGTGCCGGTGTTTTCGATGACCTTCATGCAGGCGTGTGCGCAAATCGAGCAAGGCAAGCGTATTCACCCCAACCTGCTGCTGACTGGCTTCCGTTCACCCGCCTTCCGTACCTTGCTGACGCTCGGCGCGCTGTATTTGCTGGCGGCAGTTGTTGCTGTCGCCGCTTCTGCGCTGATCGATGGAGGCGTATTCTGGCGGGTGATGAGCGGACAGACCGCGCTCGATGCAAAGACTGCGCGAGAATCCAGCATAGCGACGGCCATGCTGTTTGCCACGGCCGTCTACACGCCTGCGGTAATGGCTTTCTGGTATGCCGCGCCGCTGGCGATGTGGCAAAACATGAGTGCCGGCAAGGCGATTTTTTATAGCTTCTTTGCAGTACGAAAGGCAGGCAAGGCCTTCCTGCTGTACGGCTTGGCGTGGGCTGCCATCGGGGTGATCCTGCCGGCCGTTGTCAGCGCCTTGATCGCGTTGCTGGTCAACAAACCGGCAGTGACCGTGGTTGTCTTGCTGCCTTTATCGATTGTGCTGACCATCGTGATGTATTGCTCGTTTTACCCGACTTACACTTATATTTTTGGCAAACCGTCGGCGCTGCCTCCTCCGAATCAATAGAGCGGCGACCATCATCATAAATGCAAGGCTATTTTGGCTTGCGCACGGGCTGGTTCCGCCCTGGGATAAAAAACTCCAGCCCGTCATACTCTCCGCTCACCACTCCCGAAATTTTTCGCTTTTCAGTATTGCCAGCCGCACACGGTGATGCAGGATTCGCGCTTGGGCAAGGTCATTGAACTCGCCCTTGTGCATCTCTGCACACTGATCAAATTATTGAACATCAAGACCACATCGGGCTTTGCATCGAACCTGCCCCGCTTTCAAAAACGCATGGTTGAATCCGGAACCAATCAGTACTGAATTAGTCCCAATTAAAACGGAAGGGGACGATTCATGCTGAAAATGAGCAAGCTGGCCGACTATGGCACCTTGATCCTGACCACGATGGTAGGTCAGCCGGAACAGCTGCAAAGCGCTGCCGAAGTCGCGGCCATCATTCGCGTCCCGGTGCCGACCGTGAGCAAAATTCTAAAGATACTGACACGCGAGGGTTTGGTCATTTCGCTGCGCGGCGTACGCGGCGGCTACATGCTGGCGCGGCCGCCGGCACAAATTTCGGTTGCGCAAATCATCAGCGCAATGGATGGTCCGATCGGCCTGACCGAATGCAGTATCGCGTCCGGTTTATGTACGCAAGAAAGCAGCTGTCCGGTGCGTGCGAACTGGCAACGCGTCAATCGTGTCGTGCTGCAAGCATTGGAGAAAATCACGCTGGAGCAGATGATTGAACCGGTGGCAGAACCGGTGGACATTCGTGGCATCCAATCGACACGTTCATCGCGCAAGAAAGCAGCGATCACGCTTCCATAGGAGCGTTGGAGAACATTTATGACAGAGCAAGCAAGCAGTCTCAACGAACTCATCGCCGATGAATACCGGCACGGATTCGTCACCGATCTGGAAGTCGATACGGTACCGCCCGGATTGACCGAGGACACGATACGCATGATCTCGGCACGAAAGAACGAACCGGAATTCATGCTGCAGTGGCGCTTGAAAGCTTTCCATCATTGGCTGACGATGACCGAACCGACTTGGTCCACCGCGCACTATCCGCCGATCGATTACCAGAACATTATTTACTATTCGGCACCCAAATCCTTGAAGGACCGGCCGAAGAGTCTGGATGAAGTCGATCCGGAATTGCTGAGGACCTACGAGAAGCTCGGCGTGCCGTTGAAAGAACGCGAAATGCTGGCTGGCGTCGCAGTCGATGCGGTATTCGACAGCGTTTCGGTGGGCACCACGTTCAAGGAAAAGCTGAGCGAACTCGGCATCATCTTCGGCTCGTTTTCCGATGCGGTACGCGAGCATCCTGACCTGGTGCAACAATATCTGGGCTCGGTAGTGCCGTACACCGACAATTTTTTCGCTACGCTCAATTCGGCGGTTTTTTCCGACGGTTCGTTTTGTTACATCCCGCCCGGCGTGCGCTGCCCGATGGAGCTATCGACCTACTTCCGCATCAATGCGAAGGATACCGGCCAGTTCGAGCGCACGCTGATCATCGCCGATGCAGGCGCGTACGTCAGCTATCTGGAAGGCTGCACCGCGCCGATGCGCGACGAAAACCAGTTGCATGCAGCCGTGGTGGAATTGGTGGCGCTGGACAATGCGCGCATCAAGTATTCGACAGTGCAGAACTGGTATCCGGGCGACAAGGAAGGTAAAGGCGGCATTTACAACTTCGTCACCAAGCGCGGCGATTGCCGCGGCGCCAATTCCCATATCTCGTGGACGCAAGTCGAGACCGGTTCCGCCATCACGTGGAAGTATCCGAGTTGCATCCTGCGCGGCGACAACGCGATCGGCGAATTCCATTCGGTGGCGCTGACCAACAACCGGCAAAAAGCCGACACCGGCTCCAAGATGATTCACATCGGCCGCAATACGCGCAGCACCATCGTATCCAAGGGCATTTCCGCCGGACACGGGCAAAACGCCTATCGCGGTTTGGTCAAGGTCTTGAAGTCAGCGGAAGGCGCGCGCAATTACACGCAATGCGATTCACTGCTATTGGGCGATCAAAGCGGCGCGCATACGTTTCCGTACATCGAGGTAAAAAACCCGACCGCGCGCGTCGAACATGAGGCATCGACCTCGCGCATCGGCGAAGACCAGTTGTTTTACTGCCGGCAGCGCGGCATCTCGGCGGAAGACGCCGTGTCGATGATCGTCAATGGCTTTTGCAAGGAAGTGTTCAAGGAATTGCCGATGGAGTTTGCGGTGGAAGCACAAAAGCTGATGAGCGTGAGCCTGGAAGGCAGCGTCGGTTAAGGAAAAACATCATGCTGGAAATCAGGAACCTGCAAGTCAGCGTCGATAGCAAACCGATCTTGCGCGGTCTTGATTTGACCGTCAACGCAGGCGAAGTGCACGCGATCATGGGGCCGAACGGCTCCGGCAAAAGCACGCTGGCGCAAGTGCTGGCCGGACGCGAAACCTTCCACGTCACCGGCGGCGAGGTGCGCTACCAAGGGCGCGATCTGTTGAGCATGGCGCCGGAGGAACGCGCACGCGAAGGCGTTTTTCTGGCTTTTCAGTATCCGGTTGAAATCCCCGGCGTTAGCAATGTCTATTTGTTGAAAGCGGCGTTGAACAATATCCGCCGGCATCGCGGCTTGCCCGAACTGGATGCGATCGAATTTCTCGGTCTGATCAAGCAAAAGATGAAGTTGATGGATATGAGCGACGACCTGCTGTATCGCTCGGTCAACGAAGGCTTTTCCGGCGGCGAAAAAAAGCGCAACGAAATCCTGCAAATGGCGCTTCTGGAGCCGACGCTCGCGATCCTCGACGAGACCGATTCCGGACTCGACATCGACGCATTGCAAATCGTCGCCGGAGGCATCAATGCATTGCGCAGTCCGGAACGCGCGATGATTGTGGTCACGCACTATCAGCGCCTGCTGAATTATGTCGTGCCGGATGTCATCCATGTATTGTCGCAAGGAAGAATCGTCAAATCGGGCGGCAAGGAATTGGCGCTGGAGCTGGAAGAGCACGGCTACAGCGGGCTGGGTGAAGCGTCGATGAAGAGCGACATTATCGCGAACGGAGGATTGGCGTTATGAGTACTCTCGCCAGAGATCGCTATCTTGCCGATTTCGCGCGCATGGCGGACGTCTTGCCTGGCGCACGAGTGCCGTGGCTGAACCAGGTGCGCAGCGGCGCGCTGGAGCGTTTTGCGCAAACCGGTTTTCCGACTACCCGCGACGAAGACTGGAAATACACCAGTGTCGCCGCGCTCGAAAGGAAAAATTTCGCATCACTGGCTACGGACGGCGCCAGCGATACGACGGTCGCCGCATGGGTGACCAATCTCGCCTTCGACAGCCAGGCCGGCCACTTGCTGGTTTTCGTCAACGGACGTTACTCGGCCGCATTGTCATTGCCCGGCCAATTGCCGTCCGGCGTGGCGCTGCAGAGCCTCGCCGGCATGCTGGACCATACGCCAGATGTGCTGGAGCCGTATCTGTGCGATACGCATTTGCAAACCGCTTTCGGCGCGCTCAATACCGCGCTGATGACGGATGGGGCGTGCTTGCGCGTACAGCGCGATACCGTGGTCGAAGCGCCGATCCACCTGCTGTTCCTGGCGACCCACGCGAACGCTGCGATCTACCCGCGCAACCTGATCGTGGCGGAACGAGGTGCGCAAGCAACCGTCATCGAACATTACGCCGGCGTCGATGGCGCTGAATATTTCACCAACGCCGTGACCCAGATTTTCACTGCCGACAATGCGTCCATCGAACACTACAAACTGCAGCAGGAAGCAACGCAAGCGTTCCATGTCGCCGGCATCCATGCGATGCAAAATCGCGACAGCCACCTTGCATCGCATTCAATCTCGCTTGGCGCGGCGCTGGCGCGCAACGACATCACTACTGCATTCGACGCGCCCGGCTGCGGCGCGACGCTCAATGGCTTGTATCTGGCAAATGGACGGCAACATGTCGATCACCATACCCGCATCGACCATCATCAACCGAACGGCAGCAGCCGCGAATATTATCGCGGCGTTCTTGACGGCGCGGCGCGAGCGGTATTCAACGGCAAGGTGATCGTGCATCCGGGCGCACAAAAAACCGATGCGCATCAGGCGAACCACAATCTGCTGCTCTCCAGAGACGCCGAAATCGACACCAAGCCGGAATTGGAAATCTACGCCGACGATGTGAAATGCACGCACGGTGCGACGGTCGGCCAGCTCGATGACGAGCAACTGTTTTATCTGCGTTCGCGCGGCATCGAAGAGACGATGGCGCGCAGCTTGCTGGTGCATGCGTTCGCGCATGACGTCATCGAACGCATTCGTATCGCATCCTTGCGCGCCCGGCTCGAACAAATTTTGTTTGCCAGGCTGCCGCAAGGCGAGCGTATCAGGGAACTGACATGAAAATCGACAGTGAAATCCTCCGCCGCTGGGCGGATACGAAACCGGGTGTCATGGCGTGGCGCAACAATTTCCCGATCCTGCGGCAGGAGGTGCATGGCAAACCGCTGATCTATCTCGACAATGCCGCCACCACGCAAAAGCCGCAAGCGGTGATTGATGCGGAGAGCGAGTATTACCGCTGCATCAATGCGAATGTGCATCGCGGCGTGCATGCATTGAGTCAGCGCGCGACCGACGATTTCGAGGCGGCGCGCGACAAGGTGCGGCACTTCATGAATGCCGCGCATAGCGAGGAAATCATCTTCGTGCGCGGCACAACCGAGGCGATCAACCTGGTTGCGCAAAGCTACGCGCGGCCGCGTTTGCAGCCCGGCGATGAAATCATCATCAGCGCGATGGAGCATCACTCCAATATCGTGCCGTGGCAAATGGTGTGCGAACAAACCGGCGCAACATTGAAAGTCGTGCCGATCAACGATGCCGGCGAATTCATGTTCGACGCCTATGCGCAGTTATTAAATGCGCGCACAAAATTAGTTGCGGTTACGCATCTGTCGAATGCGCTCGGCACAATTGCGCCCGTAAAACGCATCATCGAACTGGCACATACGCATGGCGTGCCGGTACTGCTCGACGGAGCACAGGCGATCTCGCATCTGCGGGTTGACGTACGCCAGCTCGATTGCGATTTTTACGCATTTTCCGGACACAAGATTTTCGGGCCGACCGGCATCGGCGCGTTGTATGGCAAAGCCGCACTGTTGAATGCCATGCCGCCCTATCAGGGTGGCGGCGACATGATCCGCGTGGTCACGTTTGAAAAGACGCTGTACAACGACTTGCCGTACAAGTTCGAAGCGGGTACGCCGAATATCGCCGGCGCCATCGGCTTGGGCGCGGCGCTCGATTATGTCTCGGCCATCGGCATCGATGCGATTGCCGCGCATGAGAGCATGCTGCTCGCTTATGCGACGGATCTTGTTTCCGACATACCGGGCCTGCGCATCATCGGCGCTGCGCACCACAAGGCCAGCATTCTGTCATTCACGCTCGACGGCATCCATCCGCACGACATCGGCACGATTCTAGACCGCGCCGGCATCGCGATCCGCGCCGGTCATCACTGCGCGATGCCGGTGATGCAGCGTTTTCATGTTGCCGGCACCGCGCGCGCATCGTTCGCGTTGTACAACACGCATGCGGAAGTGGATGCGCTGGTGGCGGGATTACGCGAGGTACAGGAGATGTTTCAACCATGAACGACTTGCGAGAACTTTATCAGGAAGTGATTTTCGATCACTACCGAAAACCGCGCAATTGCCATGCGCTTGGCTGTGCCAACCATAAGGCGGAGGGCTACAACCCACTATGCGGCGACCAGGTAACCGTCTACCTGAAAGTCGAAGATGACATCATCCAGGACTTGAGCTTCGAGGGCGTGGGCTGTGCGATTTCGACTGCATCCGCGTCATTGATGACCGAGGCGCTGAAAGGCCGGAAAGTTGCCGAGGTCGAGCACCTGTTCGACGACTTTCATCATATGGTGACCGATGTGGAAACCGTGCCGCATCCGGCGTTGGGCAAGCTGGAAGTATTGGCCGGCGTGCGCGAATTCCCCGCGCGCATCAAGTGCGCGACGCTGGCCTGGCATACGCTGCATGCAGCACTGAAAGACCAGCGCACTCCTGTAAAGACGGAGTAAATAATGGATCATTCAAGCTCCGAAGAAGCAATCGATCAGACGCCGGCCGAGCAGATCAGAAATAACGTGATCGCTGCATTGCGCACGATTTACGACCCGGAAATTCCGGTCAACATCTTTGATCTTGGATTGATTTATGCGCTCGACATCGACGCCGAAGGCAAGGTCAATGTCGACATGACGCTGACGGCACCGGCATGTCCGGTTGCCGGCACCTTTCCCGATGTGGTCGAATCGCGGCTGCGCGAAGTTCCCGGCGTGAGCGATGTAGACGTCAAGTTGGTGTGGGACCCGCCGTGGAGCATTGATTTTCTGACGGAGGAGACGAGACTGGAGTTGGGCTTGCTTTGAAGCGAGCGGTCTGTTTGTCTCCATTGAGAATCTAAGCAGGCAGAGGTTTGAGCTCCTTCCCTTTCAAGGGGAAGGCTGGGATGGGGATGGGGTTCATCTTGTCTCTTGCTGGAGGATTGAGGTGCCTCTTGCTGCTTTTAACCCATCCCCACCCTAACCCTCCCCTTGAAAGGGAGGGAATTCCTTTGTCTATCAAACGACTTTTGTTAACGTTAAGAGGTGAATCGGATGTCAGACTGGATCACCGTTGCCGCACAAACCGATTTCTCCGTCGGCACCTTGCGCACGACCGACCTCGACGGCACGCCAGTCGCCGTCTTCAATCTCGATGGCCGCTACTACGCAATTGAAGACATCTGCACCCATGACGGAGGCATCCTGACCGGCGGTGCGCTGGAAGGCGATGTAATCGTTTGCCCACGCCACGGTGCCCGCTTTTCCATCAAAACCGGCGAGGTTTTGTCACCGCCTGCATATGAAGACGTCGCGACCTTTCCGGTACGTGTCGAAGACGGCATGGTGCAGGTGCGCGACGCACGGTGGGATTGACATCGCGCGCACGGCGATACGGAGAAGCTGGATGTCGTTGTTTTACATTTCGGCCCACATGCGCAACAGGTTGTGATAACTACCGGTCAGTTGCACCAGCGCGCGTTCGTCGGCGCCGGTTTGGTTCAGACGCTGAATCGCGGTATCCATATCGAACAGCAGCGTGCGCTGGCCATCGTTGCGAATCATGCTCTGTATCCAGAAAAATGACGCCAGCCGCATGCCTCGGGTCACCGGCGTAACGCGATGCAGGCTGGTGGCCGGATAAACGATCATATGGCCAGCCGGAAGCTTGACAGAATGGACGCCATAGGTATCTTCGATCAGCAGCTCCCCGCCATCGTACTCGTCGGGTTCAGCAAGGAACAGTGTGGCCGATACATCGATGCGAATCTTGTTGCCGGTGGCTGGAATCAGGCGCACAGCATTGTCGATGTGATCGCCGAAATTCTTGCCGCCATCGTAGCGATTGAAGAGCGGCGGATAGACTTGCGCCGGCAAGACAGCACTGATGAAAAGCGGATTGCGCTCCAGCGCCGCCAGGATCAATTCGCCAAGCTCACGCGATGCCGGCGAATGCTCTGGCAATTGCAGATTGTCCTTGACCTTGCTGCCTTGATAGCCAGCCGTTGCGCGGCCATCTATCCAGTCGGCGGCATCCAGCACCGCGCGGCAGTGGCGCACTTGTTCGACAGTCAAAACATCAGGGATCGAAAGAAGCATGCTATTTCACCTTTATATGTCTGCCGCTGCCACATCCGAGCGTGCCCTCATGCATGAACATGAAGGCAAGCGTTCGATTACAGAAGAAAACATTCAACGGGTACTGTTCGAGCTCCTTCCCCTTCAAGGGGAAGGCTGGGATGGGGATGGGTTTTACGCTACGGACTTAACCCATCCCCACCCTAACCCATAGGGTTATACACAAATATGAAACTCAATTTTA
>CBINHE010000063.1:0-24209 GCA_966250375.1 uncultured Oxalobacteraceae bacterium | reverse complement strand
GCTCGTCGGGCTCATAACCCGAAGGTCACAGGTTCAAATCCTGTCCCCGCAACCAACACATAACGCACTCAGCCTGGCTCTCGCAGCCGGGCTTTTTGCTTTCTGCACACCCTTTTTCTAACGCATGACTGCGCTGTCCCGCCAAGGCGCGATTTCATGTCGCATTATAGGTTCAGATTGGTATTAGACTGCCCGCTCCTTCCGGTCGGTGACCAACATCATCATTATGAATACAACATCCTTTTCCACTTTGGCGTTGTCGCCCACACTATTGTCCAATCTCGACAATCTCGGTTATCGCGAAATGACCCCAATTCAAGCGCAAAGCTTGCCGCTGATTTTGGAGCGGCGCGATCTGATCGCACAGGCCAAGACCGGCAGCGGCAAAACTGCCGCGTTTGGCATCGGCATTCTGCACAAGCTGAACCCGACCTACTTTGCAATTCAGGCATTGGTGCTCTGCCCTACCCGCGAATTGGCTGATCAAGTATCGAATGAATTGCGTCGACTGG
Source organism: uncultured Oxalobacteraceae bacterium (assembly GCA_966250375.1). GTDB lineage: Bacteria > Pseudomonadota > Gammaproteobacteria > Burkholderiales > Burkholderiaceae_D > CAMLDH01. Next base: position 23,697 of record CBINHE010000063.1, on the reverse strand, counting down.
CGCGCTTTGCCGATAACATCAAAGTGCTGACGTTGTGCGGCGGCACGCCGATGCGGCCACAAATCGCATCGCTGGAGCATGGCGCCCACATCATCGTCGGCACACCCGGACGAATCCGCGATCACATCGGCCGTAATACGATCGACCTCTCCAAGGTGCAGACGCTGGTGCTGGACGAGGCTGATCGCATGGTGGACATGGGTTTTTATGAAGAGATCGCCGGCATAGCTAGCGCCTGCCCGGCACGCCGCCAGACGCTTCTGTTTTCCGCGACGTATCCGGACGATATACGCAAAGCGAGTGCGCCGTTTTTGCGCGAACCAGCTGAAGTCAAAGTCGAGGCGCAGCATGACGCCGACCAGATCGAGCAGCGTTTTTATGAAGTCGGCTACGACGAGCGCAACGCGGCCGTGGCAACCTTGTTGAATCATTTCAAGCCGGTATCGACACTTGCGTTTTGCAATACCAAGATCCATTGCCGCGAATTAGCTGACGAATTGCGCGCGCAGGGCTTTTCTGCTCTGGCGCTGTACGGCGAACTGGAACAACGTGAGCGCGACGAAATTCTGGTACTGTTTGCCAACCAGAGTTGCTCGGTACTGGTCGCCACCGATGTCGCCGCGCGTGGTCTGGATATCCAGACTTTGGGTGCGGTGGTCAATGTGGATGTATCGAAAGATACCGAAGTGCATATCCATCGTGTTGGCCGCACTGGTCGCGGCCAAGATAAGGGCTTGGCGCTCAGCCTGTGCGCACCGAACGAAAAGAAATGGGTAAAGCTGATCGAGGAATATCAAGGTGGGCCGGTACGCTGGTTCGACCTCGCATCGCTCGAAGCCGCGCAAGGCGAGGCGTTACAGGCGCCGATGATGACGCTGTGTATCATGGGCGGCAAGAAGGACAAGCTGCGTCCGGGCGATCTGCTGGGTGCTTTGACCGGTGATGCTGGCCTTGCCAAGGAGCAGGTCGGCAAGATCAACGTGTTTGAATTCATGACGTATGTGGCGCTTGACCGCCGAGTGGCCGAACAGGCGTTCGCACGACTGAACAACGGTAATATCAAGGGTAGAAATTTCAAGATGCGGTTTATTTCCACGACCTGAACAGGCGAATCTGTATGGACCAACTCAAGACTCTCGAATCTCTTGGCTTTACACTGCCGAGCCCGGCGTATATATTTGGCGCCATTCTGTTCGGCATCGTCGGCATTGCCGCCTACCGCTATGGAAAAAAGGCATCACTTGCCAAGCCAAAGTGGATCGGAGTGGCACTAATGCTGTATCCGTATGCCATTTCGGAAACCTGGATACTATATGCGGTTGGTGCGGCATTGTGCATTGGCTTGTATGTACTCCGCGAAAACACTAAATAGTAATCACAAGCACAATAGTAAAACGCCTCGGCAAACCGAGGCGTTTTACCAACAAGCTTCAATATCATCAAGGATGCACGATTAATTGCTCTAGTTTGCGAATCATCTTGCTGGGTCCTGCGCCACAGTAACTCACATTTGTCGCGCCGCAATACGCAGTGGTTTTCTCCAGTTTCCTGACCATCTTGTCGGCCCCTGCACCGCAGTAGCTCACATCGGCCCTGCCACAATAGCTGACATCCATTGCTTTCGCATCGCCGAACTCCTGTTCATACAAGCGATATGTATTCAGCGCTGCATTAGCAAGATTGGCTGCGTCTTGTTCGCCGCGCATACCAAAATACGGGAAATGATGCAGAAAGTAGCCGAAAACCTTATCGCAATCTTCAGCATATTTGATCGTATCCAAGATATGCCCATGCCAAAACTTATCGACGTCCGTATTCGGTACGATCACTTCTTCAGGAAATTTTGCCAGTAGCGTCAGGAAGCGTTTGTATTCGAGTTCGCATGCATCAGCTTCGGCAGCAGTCCAGCCGTGGCCTTCTTTTCTATCCATCAGTTTGAATTTAATGGGGCTGAAATCAAGTGCGAAAATTGCTTCAACCATTTGCTCCGATGTTTTTTTCCGTAAATTCTGATCCATTTTTTACCGCCTTTCAGTGACGAGGATTGAGAACGTATCGCAGCCAAATGGTTGCAGGCGGAGACTCGTTGTATCGCCTGCGATATGATGTTTCTGCGACGAAATTACTTTAGCACAAGAGATTTAAGATAACTTTGCAACAAGCTTGAGAAATATCAAGTTTCTTGCAAGATACTAATAAATACAGGAAAGTATTGATAAGTTGAAATTGCCGTAGTCAATAATCTGGAAGGATAAAGGGCTCCCGGCAGGTTGACTTGGCAAAATCCAACTACCATTTCAAAGAAATTCCATGTGCGCCACGATATCCAACTCCTCAATAATCCAATAAAAATAGACCAACACGGCGTACAGATGCGAATCTCCAGTCGATTTTTTAGATCTCTGTTTGCTTCGTCCACATGGTGGCTCGGGGTTGCAATTTCTCTAGTTCTCTACCTGATAGCTGTTCAGATGATTGAGGACAAGAACAATATCGAATTTGATTACAAGGCCAATAACACGCAACTCGCCATTCAAGCGCGGGTGCAGTCCTATGTGGATATGTTGCACGGTGTCGGTGCCTTGTTTTATACGGACAAGGACATTGCACGGGAGCAATTCCACTCATACGTGAAGGAATTGGATCTTGAACGAAGCTTTCCCGGCATAACCAGTCTCAATTTTGCGCCCCGTGTTTTCGCACGTAACAAGGAGAAATTCGAAGCTGCGGTGCGGGCCGATACCGGTCTCGACACAGGTGGTTATCCGAAATTTTCAATCCTGCCATCTGGAGAACGCACCGAATACCATGTATTGACGTACCTGGAGCCGATGGAAACCAATCTTGTTTCTTTCGGTTTCGATATCGCATCGAACAAGCTGGTGGCCAATGCGCTTGCCGTTTCACGCGATAGCGGGGAATTGATTTCGTCCGGCAAACTGATTCGGATAAGAGGGCAGCATCAGCACATCGGGATGGCGATGCGGATACCGTTGTATCGGCGCGGCATGCCGCGCAATACGGTGGATGAAAGGCGAGCTGCTTATTTCGGATCAGTTGGCGCCGGTTTTGATATCAGCAAACTCTTGTTGGGAGCAGTCGACAAAGATACGTTGCGTTACACGCGATTCAAGCTTTACGACGTCGGACGAAGGGGCGAGCAGAACAAATCGGGAACGACGGATCCGGAGCGCATGCTCTTTGATAGCGAGGCAGCAACAGGAAAAATGCTGCAGCTGCCAATATCAATGGCACGAGGTGATTTTTTCACAAAAAGAGTATCCATGGCAGTCGGATCGCGCGTGTGGGAGATGGAGTTTTCAGCCAACAAGGAAACCATGCTGGATGGTTTTGAAACCTATTTTCCGGGTCTGGTACTAGGTAGTGGCTTGCTCGCAACCTTCCTTTTGTACAGTATCTATTACTCCCTGACCTCGGCCCGAAGACGCGCATTGGAATTGGCTAACGACATGACCAAGGATTTGCGCGCAAGCGAAACGAGTCTGGGCGAGGCGCAGCATATGGCGCATCTCGGCAGTTGGGTTCTCGACCCGAGCTCCGGACAAATGACATGGTCGGAAGAGACCTTTCGCATATTCGGATTTAGTCACACCACAATGGATGTCGATTTTGACGACTTCCTGCGCCGCATCCATGAAAACGATCGACAGCGGATCAAGGATGGGCTGGAAAAATCGGTCAGTAGTGGGGAAGAATTCAGCTCCGAGCATCGCGTGATGCAGCACGACGGAACGCAGCGATGGGTGCAGACGATTGCACGGCCGGGCCATAACGGACACGAAGTGCTGTTGCGCGGCGCGATCATGGACGTGACCGAACGCAAAGAGGCAGTAGAAGCATTGAAGCGATCGCAGGAACTGCTGCGGGAGCTGACCGCTTACCAGGATCGCATCAAGGAAGATGAACGCAAACGCATTGCACGCGAAATTCATGATGAACTGGGGCAGACACTGCTGGCATTGCGGATTGATGTCTCAATGCTGGAAGCGCGCACCGGCGGCACCCATCCGAGATTGAATCAAAAGGTGCACAACGCACTTACGCACATCGATGCGACGGTCAAGACCATCAGGACGATCATCAACAATCTGCGGCCGGCGGTGCTTGATCTGGGATTGACCGCAGCCATCGAATGGCAGGTCAACGATTTCAAAAGGCGTAGCGGCATTGCCTGCGAGCTCGTCATGGGCGCGGCAGAATTTCCAATCGACGATGCGCGGGCAACCTCGCTCTTTCGTATTTTGCAGGAATCGCTGACTAATGTAATCCGGCACGCCAATGCGAGTCAGGTCGTAATCAAGTTATATCAGGATGGCGGCCAGCTGGTGATGAAAATTACGGATAACGGCGTAGGCATTTACCCGGATCGCCGCAAGAAAAGAAATTCGTTTGGATTGGTGGGGGTGGAAGAGCGCATCTATTCGTTGAATGGAAAATTCCTGATCAATAGCGCGCCAGGAAAAGGCACCATGCTTACGATATTCATTCCGCTGCAAAGCGCTGATAGCGGACTAGATGACACCACCTAAAATTTTTTGACATGAAGGGCGGTTAGTGCCGGTCTCGAAATGCCTGCGCCAGCGGCACAAACAGAGGGGCCAGGTAGGCACAGCCGCCGGTAACGGTGCCTTGGGCCACTGGCAAGCCGAGGGCTTGCCATGACCGCAACAAGCGATGCGTGGGGCGAGCGTAGAGGAATTTATCAACAATGCGTTCGGTCCATACCGAAATGCCATACATCCCTTTCGGGATGATCTTGGGTGGCACAGGCGCTGTCACGATCGACGGTAGCGCGCAGCATAGACAGGTGGGTTGATACCGTTTGCGCTGGATGATGCGACGATAAGCCTTGACCTCGATTTCGATGACTTCGCTGGCTTGCGTGCCTGGAAGCGGGGCCAGCGGCAATCCGCAGCAGGCACAGCACTTGTTTATTTCCGGCACATTCACCAAGCCGGCAGGTGCGTTGAGCGCACACGCCCATGGCCGGGCTGGCCTCTGTCCGCGTGGCCGCTTGATGTCGGGTTCGGCTGATCGCTTTTCGCTGCCGCCCTGTGACTTTTCACTCTTGCGGCCGAACAGGCGCTTCTGGAGGTCTTCAACACGCGCGCGGGCATTGTCCAGCACGGCCTTGATTCGCGTTCGATCGACCACAGGTAGCGCCTTGACGCCGTGTAAGTGCAGTAGCTGCCAGGCTTGTCGTTTGATCTTCCGTGCGATGTGTGTTGCTGTGTGCTTTTGAGCTGGCATGCGGGTAACGATGCCGCGTCAAATTATTGAATAGGATTGCCACTGACAATAGCAAGACCGAATTGATCCCGACGGGCGCCAGCAGGAAGTGATAACCCTCTGCATGAATGGCTGGGCCGCACAAAACGGCTGTCAACGTTACCGCACCGCTTGGCGGATGCAGGCAACGAAGTGCAAGCATGGCGCCAATCGAACACGCCGCTGCTGTCGCCGCCGCTGTAATGGGATCGGCTATCCACTGCGCACAACCCACACCCACCGTGGCCGACACAAGATTGCCTCCGATGATGAACCACGGTTCCGCCAAAGGGCTTGATGGTAACGCGAATACAATACTGCGGATGCGTCCATCGGAGCGATCAGAAGAGGTAGCGCTGGCGTCACGCCGACCATAGCGCGCATCGCCAATCCGGTAATCAATATTCCAAGTAACGCACCGATGCAGCCTCGAAGGCGTTCTCGTTGACTGACTACCACTGGCCCCGGACCAAATCCCTTAAACCAGGAGGCTAGACTTATCCACCTTTTTCCATTGCGTTAATATCGCCTAATCATTTTCGTAGTCGATTTGACCTACTCCATGCCATTCAATGCTCATCCGACGTCGATGTCTTATTCCGAGCCAACCAGCTAAACGGGATTCGCCGGAACCGTTCGATCTGGTGCTCGTCGGCGTGCAACGTGAATGATGGCTTCACGAGATCGCTGCGACTGACTATGCCGACGAGCCGTCGGGATTTCGTATCTTCGACAACCGGCAAACGTTCCAGCCCATGAACGGCGAGGCGGACGGCGACTATACGACAGGTTTCTTCCGGCAAGGCCATGATGGGAACGTTGACGCCGAACAGATCACCTACCAGTTCTGCCTTGCCAAGGACTTGTCCGGCGGTCATCGTATCGAGGTCGATCATGCCAATGAATTTTTCACTCTTGACCACGGGATAAGCACGATGACTTTGGTCCAGTCCAAAGTAAGCCTCTAGTGCGTCCACAATAGATGTACCGGCGTCAATCGTTTGCACGTTTTGCGTCATGATTTCGGCAACGCTATGCCGTTCCAGCGGATCGATCCCGTATTCGCGATAAATATGGTAGCCGCGGCGCGCGATTTTTTCGGTAAGGATGGAACGTGGCATCATCAATACGGTGAAACCGTATGCCACGGCGGACGCGGCGAGCAGCGGTAGCAATGCATTCGCATCGTGGGTCAATTCAAAAGCGAAAATCACGGCCATGACTGGCGCACGCATCATGCCTCCGAGTGTTGCTGCCATGAATACCAGTGGCCAGAGCGCTACATGCCCGCCGGGCAGATATGGTCCCAACACAACACCAAGTCCCGCACCCATCATCAACAGCGGCGCAAGTACGCCACCCGATGTTCCTGATCCGAGGGCTATCACCCACATCACCGCTTTGCAAAACAGGAGCGTCAATACCAGATTAATCTCAAGGTGATTATGCAATAAGTCGCCGATTACATCATAGCCAACACCTAGCGCGCGCGGCTGTAGATAACCCCCGATGCCAATTGCCAAGCCACCTAGCGCGGGCCACCACATCCAGTGAATGGACAATCTTCCGAACATATCCTCAATTTTGTATAGCGACGTTGACAATGCCCACGACAGCGCGCCGCATGCGATACCAGCAAACACGCAGGAAAGCAAATCAAGGGGGCCGACTGCAGTGGTTTCCAAGGGAAACAGCGCACCTGCATCCAGCAATAGAGGTCGGGTGAACCCGGCGACCGCGCATGCAATCGCAACCGGGAGCAAGCTGCGTGGACGTAACTCAAACAGCAGCAATTCAACAGCAAGCAGCACCGCTGCAATCGGCGTGCCGAACACCGCAGTCATGCCCGCTACCGCTCCTGCCACCAGCAGCGTTTTCCGTTCTGCTCCGCTGATGTGGAAAAATTGCCCGATTAGAGAACCAAGCGCCCCCCCCGTCATGATGATAGGCCCTTCAGCACCGAAGGGACCGCCGCTGCCAATGGCAATTCCCGATGCAATCGGCTTCAAGATGGCGACCTTGGGCGACATCTTGCTTTTCTTAAACAGAATTGCTTCAATTGCCTCAGGAATGCCGTGCCCTCGAATTTGTTCCGAGCCAAAGCGCGCCATCAATCCGATGATGAGTCCACCGATGACGGGAACAACAATGACCCAAGCACCAAGAGTATTCAAGGCTGGCGATCGGAGCGCATCGGAGAATGTTTGAAAGAAGAATAGATTGGTAAAAAAACGGATCAAATGCAGTAACAGGAAGGCAGTTACAGTGCTAAGAGCGCCAACGGCGACGGCAATGATAGTCGTGATCAGCAATCTGGAATCGGCAGCGAAATCCTGTCGAGAGTCGGTTTTGTGCATGTGAATTGTTAAAAATTGATCAGTGGGATAGGGAACACGCCGTTTAAAGATCGAAGTTCGACGCGATGCAACGCTGCTAATTGGGTCAGTAGACTTTCTCCCGCTTCGAGCAGTCGAACTTCCACCTGTCGCTTGTCGCGATCGCTTTGTTTGCGCTGGACAAAGCCGAGCGCTTCGCAGCGCGTCACCAATGCCACTACGCCATGCTGTTTTGCCTGCAGGCGCTCCGCCAATTCACCGACGGAGGCATATTCCCGCGCTGGATATCCTTTTATGTGCAGCAAAAGCAGGTATTGCAATGGCGTGATGTCATGCGCCTGAACAATATCTTCTGAGAATCGCTCGAAGCAACGCAATTTGTATCGGAATTCGGACAAGGCCTCGAATTCCTTCTTGCTTAAAATATTTTCATCTGATTTGTTCATGAAACGGGCTTGCGACAGGTTAATACTAAAAGGCAATTATATCATGTTGTGATATAAATGGGCTATCTCGTTGAAAGCAATGAAAGATGAGAGCGCCACTGTTTGGCAATTGGATAGCCTTGCTCACTCAAACTTGAAACAAGGTAGATAGCAACCGGTAAGCATAGCTTGCGATATCGAGTGAGCTTACAGTCCGCGTAGCTACCTTGTCGGAATCGAAAAGATTTTCCTGTGGCGACTCTACGTAAAATTCTTCGCGCTACTCGCATGCTCCCAAGATGGAATCCAGTCTCACAGTCTTGTGCTCGTCGACCTTATCGAGTGGATTTGCAGCTTGGCGATATATTGCCCTTAAAGGAATAAGTACCAGGCATCCAGCGCCTTTGTCGCGGCGATCATTTTCAGAGATGACCAATCAGCAGATATGCCATACATATGGAGAAACAAAATGCCACGACTACGCCTCCAATCGACATTAGCATCGAGGCTGTTGCTCAAGACGTATTACACAATTAATTTTCAAAACAGCAATAACCATATCAATCACACCGGATAATTATTTATTATCCGGCGTTAAATATTATGAGTTTCCAAAAATAAAATCGCTATAATTATTATGTAATTACGTGGTATGTAATATAGTACGATATTCGAGGAGCAAGGAATGGCGCGGTCGGGGCTATACAAATCCGAGGTTAAGCGGGCGCGCGATGCGCTGTTTGCCAAAGGCACGAATCCTTCTGTCGATGCCGTGCGCATTGAACTGGGAAATACCGGTTCGAAAACAACAATCCACAAGTACCTGAAGGAATTGGAAGAGGAAGACGGTGGTATCGGCAGCCGTAAAGTATCGATCAGCGAAACTTTACAGGGCATAGTCGAGCGCTTGGCCGCACAACTTCAGGACGAGGCGAACCAGCGCATTCATGAAATCGAGGCGTCGAGCACAGGCAAAGACCGCCAGCATGCCGAAGCGCTGGCTGCGGTACGCAAAGAGGTCGAGGGGCTGAGGGCGCAATTGCAGCGTGCCGAGCATGCCAGGGATCAAGATGCGACCGTGCACGGCGTCACGCGCGAGGCATTGCAACAAGAGGCCATTGCGCGCCATACGGCCGTGCAGGAGGTTGCCGATCTAAAAATACGCTTGTCCGAAAATGAAGCGCATCGCCAGTCTCTCGAAGAAAAGCACGCGCACGCACGCGAGGCATTGGGACATTATAGGCAATCGGTCAAGGAACAACGCGATCAGGATCAGCGCCGGCACGAGCAGCAGATTCAGCAATTGCAGGCGGAAATGCGTCAACTACAGCAAAGCCTCGTCGTGAAACAGGACGAAGTGACCCGATTGAACCAGGAGGGCGCTCGGTTGGTCGCGGATATCTCGCACACGCAAAAGACGCTATATGACCAGCAGTCGTTCGGCAGGCAGTTGGAGCAAAGGCTTACGATACTTCAACCGTTCGAGCAACGTTGCGCGCTGTTTGCGTTACAGGCTGCTGAAAAGGATGCGCATATCGAAAAACAGAAGGGCCGCATGGTCGAATCATCCAATCAAGTCGTCGAGTTCCGCAATCAGGTGCATGCCTTACAATTGGAGCTGGCAACCACACATGCGAAGCTGGAGGTGCAGCAAGCGATCACGGCCGAATTGCGCGGCTTTATCGCGAGCCACGAAAAGGCCAGGAATGAAACGCCGGCAGGTTGATGGTTTCCGTCCGCTTCCTTGCCACCCCTTGTACAGGATGACGTTATGGCAAATCCCGAAACACTGACCATTGACGACTACATCCACGCCGCGACGCGCGACAACACGCGCAAGAGCTACCAGTCCGCAGTCCAGCACTTCGAGGTCGAATGGGGCGGCTTCCTGCCCGCTACCGCCGACAGCATTGCGCGTTATCTGGCCGCCTATGCGGAAATGCTGGCGATCAACACGCTGCGATCACGCATAGCGGCGCTTGCAAAATGGCATATTGACCAAGGCTTTCCCGATCCGACCAAAACGCCGATCGTGCGCCAAGTCTTGCGCGGCATCCAGGCAATGCATCCGGCACAGGAAAAACGTGCCAAACCTTTCCAGATCGAGCAAATGGAGCAAGTGGTCGGCTGGCTCGGCGAGGCCATCTCAGTGGCGCAGCAGGCTGGAAACCGTGGCGACGAACTGCGTCATACCCGGAATAAATCGTTGCTACTACTCGGATTCTGGCGCGGTTTTCGCGGCGACGAATTAACGCGCCTGCAGGTGGAATATGTAGAGGTGACGCCATGCGAAGGAATGACGTGCTTCTTCCCGCAGACGAAGGGGGATCGACAACGAAAAGGATCCACCTTCAAAGCGCCGGCGCTGGTAAAGTTGTGTCCTGTGTCTGCCTATACGGAGTGGATTACGCTGGCGAACCTCAACAGCGGCGCCGTATTCCGCAGCGTTGATCGATGGGGACGGATTGGTGTCGACGGCATGCATGCCGACAGTCTGGTGCCGTTGCTGCGGACATTATTCGCGAATGCCGACATCGACAATCCTGCCCAGTACAGCGGTCATTCATTGCGTCGCGGCTTCGCCACTTGGGCAACGTCCAACGGCTGGGATTTGAAAACTTTGATGGAGTACGTAGGATGGAAAAATGTTCAATCGGCGATGCGTTATGTTGAGAGCGCTGATCCTTTTGGGAAGAAACGGATCGAGGCAGCATTACCGGAAACACCGATGATTTCATGCTTGCCAGCCGCAGCCCATCCCCTAGAAAAGGTAAAAGTTTAACGATCAGGCATTTTGAGGCTAGTCAGATTGTTGTCAATTCCAACAATATTTGCAGGGGATCGCATCAAAAAAGAGGTATTTGTGATGCAAATTAAGTGCCAAAGAGAAATTTTTACCTTTTCGAGGGGATGGGCACAAATAGCCGTATTCGTCCGGGCATCAGGCGATGCCAAAAACGATGGGCACTCCTTGTCGTCAAGGACCTTCGCCTCACACCGATCGGATAGGTAAGGGTACGGCCGCAGCCGTCGCATTTTTCGCTCTCCTCGTTACAGGACTTCCGCACACAACATGGCATCCAGCTCGGCAAAACCAGGCGTATCAAGTTTACCGATCGGGTAACACATAGGTCATGAACTGCCCCTGAGGGGGCATTCGAGTCAAATAGCACCCTTTTTCATTCTCAGCTTGCAAATATAAAAAACGGAAAAAACAGTACCATAAGATATTATTTCCAATGGGAAATAACACTCCTTCCCGGTAGCCATACCAAATAGATATGCATATTGAAAGGAATGGAATGAATTTCGCAGACTGGAAAATCGGTGCCCGTCTTGGATTAGGATTCGCCTGCGTGCTGGGATTGATGCTGCTGCTGACCGGCATCGGTGCATGGCGTTTACAGACTGTGGGAGATTTGACCAACGAAATGGTACACAAGTCGCTATTGAAAGAACGTCTGGTGGCCGAATGGCATAGCGCAACATTATTAAATGGCGCCCGCACTTTTGAGTTGCTGGCAAGTATCAATCCCGCCCATCAAAAAACGCTTCAAGGCAGGATCACGGACACCAGCCAGCGTATCAGCGAAATACAAAAACAGCTGGAAAACATGCGCCAAAGCACGGCCGAGGTCGCTCTGTTTGCCGATATCGCGGACAAACGCAAGACTTATCGCGGCGCACGCGAAGAGGTCATCGGCGCCCAAAAGACTGGCAATGCGGACAACATGAGTGCACTGGTCAGCACGCGTCTGGAACCGGCGCTGGAGGCCTATCTAGCGGTGATCAACAAACTGACCATGCATCAGGCGAAACAAGTGGAAGCTATTTCCGCCGATGTCGCAAGTCAGTATCACAGCGGTCAGTTATGGCTAGCCATGCTAGGCAGCGTCGCCTTGCTGGTCGGTGTCGGATTTGCTTACTGGCTGACGCTCTCGATCACGCGGCCGATGAACGAGGCAGTGCATATCGCACAAACCGTTGCCGCCGGCGATTTGACGAGCCGGATTTACGTCAAGACCAGGAACGAAACCGGCCTGCTACTGCATGCGTTGCAAGACATGAACCAAAGCCTCGTCCGCATCGTCATGCAGGTACGCACCGGAACCGACACCATTGCCAGCGCCTCCAGCCAAGTCGCCAGTGGCAGCACCGACTTGTCGTCCCGGACCGAACAACAGGCCGCCTCGCTGGAAAAAACCGCATCATCGATGGAAGAATTGACCAGTACCATCAAACAAAATGCAGACAACGCACGCCAAGCCAATGGTTTGGCACTATCAGCGTCGGAAGTCGCGGTTGCTGGTGGCGCCATCGTGTCGCAAGTCATGGACACTATGGGATCGATCAACGAATCCTCGAAGAGAATCGTCGACATCATCAGCGTGATTGACGGCATCGCATTTCAAACCAACATCCTGGCACTCAATGCGGCAGTGGAAGCCGCACGCGCCGGAGAACAAGGCCGCGGCTTTGCCGTCGTGGCCACCGAAGTACGCAACCTGGCCCAGCGTTCAGCCGCCGCAGCCAAGGAAATCAAGGATTTGATCAATAACTCGGTTGAGAAAGTCGAAGCCGGCAGCAGTCTGGTGAATCGTGCCGGCGAAACCATGACCGAAGTCGTTGCCAGCGTCAAGCGCGTTACCGACATCATCAGCGAAATCGCCGAAGCGAGCCGAGAACAGAGCGGTGGTATCGAACAGGTGAACGAAGCGATTGGTCAGATGGATGACTCCACCATCCAGAATGCGGCGCTGGTAGAAGAGGCGGCAGCGGCAGCAGCGGCCTTGCAGCAGCAGGCAAGCGAGTTGGCGCAAGTGGTCAGCGTGTTCAAGCTTGACAACATTCGGCAATAAACAACGACACCGCTCGGGGCGGTCTTTTTCAATGAAGTCAACCGTAACCGGCCGCAACTGCAGTGGCGCTTGCGACCAGGCAATAGCAGGACGAGCGATGCGGGATTTCTCCGTGCCGCTATCAGCAGGATCTATCTTCCCGAGTTCGGAAGACCACAGGTATAAGGTGTTCATCCCTGAAATACTGCGCAACACCAGTAGCACCAGTAGCGATGCAGTTTAGCGCGGGGGGAACTTCCCATAACTGAAATCACCAGAAACAGGAGAGCATTCCTGCGAAATCTGGTTTCTTACGCGGAATTTTTTGTAGGAGCAGGCCCCCCTTGCAGGGCGCATTTGCGCCGGGCGGCGATCCGCTTGCAATCGCAAACCGTTCCGCAGGCATGCGGCAGGCCGCACGAATTCCCTGCTTCACCCCGCGATAGCTTGCTTGTGCTGACACCTATCGCGGGCAAGGCCCGCTCCTACAAATTCACCGTTTCTTCTGCATGACTACTTAGGAACGCACATTGATCCACATGCTTGATCCTCATTCGCGGTAGCGCTCCGCCACCGCCGTGTCCAGGGGAAACAAAATGAAAGCCGCTTGGTGCAGTGGGGTCGTCAGAACAATGCTGGTCTCGCTCGGTGTGGCAACGGTTTCAAGTTGCGCATTGCAGCCCTCCGAAAAAATCGAAACCAAGAAATCGGTATTGAACAAGATGCCGCTTGAACTTCTACAGTGTAAAACGCACGCTGCCACGTTGCTGGTGTTTCCACTGGAAACAAAGTCCATCTATGACACGACTCAGATAGCCTATAGGGCTGGCTCTTATCAAGTTGCCTATTTCATCCAGCACGAATGGGACAGGACGCCGTCACAGATGTTGCAGCCCATGCTGATAAGGGCGCTGGAGAACACCCATTACTTTAGCGCAGTGCTAACCCCTCCCTACTCGGGGCATTACACGTATGCGCTACGAGCAGAAATTCTCGAACTCGCGCAGGACTTCATGTCAGAGCCCGCGGCACTACGGCTTTCCCTGCGCCTCCAGTTGAGCGATGGTGCAGCAAATCAGGTTATCGCCACCAAGGAAATATTGTTGCGTGAGCCCATGCAAGAAAAGACGCCTGACGCGGGAATCGTGGCGGCCAATGATGCGACCGCGAAGGCTTTGCAGGAAGTGACCAAGTTCCTGTTCGATAAAACATTACCCTGTTCTTCGACTACCACGCAGAAGTCCGGAAAGTGATTTACACGATCAATTCCATCTACATCTCGGAAAACATAAGATCGGGCGCCAGAAATTGAGAGGCGGCTTCGAAGCGCCTGGCTCATGACCGAACGGTAGACCAGGCGAGGCAGCCGACGGCAAGGGCTGAATTGCTGACCAAGTACGCGCCGTGCCGGTAGAACACGCTACTCTTGCTTCTATCTTTGATATCCAAGGCCCAGACATCACCCGAACCGGCCGACCAGATAATGCGACCATCGGCAGCGTCAATGGCTTTGAAAATATCTGCCCCGCTTGTCCCTGGCTTGAAGAACACCATCACCGTCGAGACGTTCGCCGGCGGCAAGGCGGCAATCGGTCCGGCCACCATCACAGCCAGCGCGAGCGTCAACGCCGTGGCTGTTTGGCGATAACCCGGCCCGCCTCCGGTGCCGGTGCGTTTGCGCACGATCCAGCCAATGACGACGAAGGCGATGCCGAACACGAAGAACCACAGCAGATCCCAGAACAGAACGTTTTCTGAATCAACGCGGATACGGTGAATACCAAGAATCCAGTGTGACAAGATGCTGTCCAGAATGTGCCAGACACCGAAGCCGATAAAGGCATTGCCCAACAAGTGTCTGTCGGCGCCGGATTCCGCATATTCCTTTCGGGACCGCCACAACAGCCAAAGGCCTGCCATGGCAATGATGTACATCAGCACATGAAACAAACCATCCGCCAGAATCTGGGTCTCTATATTCTGGAAGACAGGGCCTTTTACGCTGATGAGCAAATGGTGCCACTGCAAGACCTGATGCAGCAGAATACCGTCAAAAAATCCCCCCAAGCCAAAGCCGAGCAGATAGCCGGCCCAAGATAGCCGCCTCGCAAAACGGGGTGAGACATTTTGTTCAGTAACGGCCATGGCACTGTCTTCAGGCGTGGTGCTTAAACTACTCCGGGAAACGACTTACTCTTATGGCATACCTTGCTATTCGAATACTGAGGCTTTACTTTTACAGCGATTATTAATACCCAACAAACTGTCCAGCGAACAGAATTCAACAGTAGCCGAAATCAATGTGATCACAGCCGCTATGCCTGCGACGATCTTCCAGGCAATGGCGTCGGCGTTCCCAAAAAAGCAAAGACAGCCAGAGCGATGGCAATGACAATGCGCATTGGTTTATCGGCGCCACCTACGTTGCAGGTTGAAGTCATGGCTATCTCTTTTTTCAATCAGAATCCATTGTCATCAGTAATACCAGAACGTTATTGTGCATACATCCCATATACCCAGCCAAACCAATATTAATCGGATACTTAAATAATAGGTAAGTTCATCAGATGCAAAGTGAGTATTGGTGGCCTCTTGAGGGTTAGCAGCCATGAATCACGGCTGGTGTTCAGGCCGTATTTATTTAGCATGCTATCGGCGCCCGCACCGACAATCACGTATGGGGCATGTTATCCAGTAACCAGATGGGAGGAAATTTTGCGCGGCATCACGACTCACTCCTTTTCGGGTAGAACAGGGAAGCTGTCAAAGGGGATAACCGTGGACTTCGGATTGCTCATCCAAGGGCGTGAGGACGATCCGGTGCGGTCCCTTGCTGAGGAATTTCACCTTCCCATTGCCGGGCATGCCGCCGTTGAACATCTGCAGCGCCTGCATCATCTCCTGCTGCGGGTTCATGATGATGACGAGGCGTCTGCCGAGCGTCCAAGGAGCACGACAGGCGCAAATCTGTAGCCGGAAGCAGAGTCGGCGTCTATTCAGTTTCGGCCTTTGGCGAAGGCGAAACATGCGGCAGATAGTACGTTCTAAGCTTCGGTATGACGGGGCTCAGTTTATTCAACGACGTGAGACCCGCGACCTTGTAGTTGTCTTCCAAGCGTTTTAGCGCAGAGTTGATTTCCTGGCGTGTCTTGGCCTGTGAGAGTTCCTGATTCGCTTGATCCAGCACATCGTCATTGAGACCGACCTGAAGCATCCGTTCGCGCACAGGATAGAGGAAATTCCAACGAATCTGCAGTGCAATGCGGTGACAGGCCCGCGCCTCCTCTTTGCTACGGCAGATCGTATGCAAATCCGTGGCTTCAGATGCTGCGGGCGTGCTGTCGCGAAGCAGGTCAAACATGCGGAGCACCATTGGGTCACCGTTGCTCGCCAGCATCTCGGCGAACGCATCACGCTGCAGTTCATTCTTCCCAAGTATTGGGTCAATCTGCGCCATCCACGTGCGAATATCATTAACCATCGACTCATGCGACTTGTCGTCTGGCCATTGACGCATCGTGTTCTGGAAGTCACGCAACGAGACCTTCAACGCATTGACCTGTTGCAGCGTCGGCTGGACCGAAGCTGTATTGTCGGCATGCGCGTTCAATACTTGAAGCTCCTCATCCCTTAAGGAGAACAGGAGGTGGTCGAGACTCGGAAATGTTCGGTCCCCGCTACGCTCGGCCAGGTGATTGAGAACGTTCGCTTGCAGATCCGCTTGTAAGCCGTCCTTTTCCTCCTTCGTCATCGCCAGCGCCAGCGTCCCTTTCGATCCCGAATAGTCGACGTTGCCAACCACGTCTTTGAGCCTGGCCTCGACGGTTTGCTGTGCCAGCGGATCACGCAACAGTTCATTTGCTACGAACTTGTAGCTGCTGCGGGACTTTTGATTATTGGCGTTGGTCTTTACAACCAGCACGTCGACAACCTTTTCGAGCAGTGGGAGTGGCGCCGCGTTCTTGCCATCGCGCGCCTGTGTCATCAGCGGATGTTCCAGTCCGATGATCAAGCTCTCCGTGGGCGGGGCGTCGGGGTCGATAAGTTCATAGAGCGGCGTGTTCAATGTCAGCCCCCCATCAAGGAAATGCGTTTCGGTCATCAAATCACCGGCGAGGTCATGCGGCATCGCCTGCTTACGCTTCTTGAAGATAACCGGCAAGGACGACGAGATCACGGCAGCCTCCGATATCTCCATGTCCTTGAATGCGTCATTGTCGGTGCTGAACACTGCCAACTGCGGCACCTCGCCGTCCACGCCCGGGCCACTGTACAGCGCGGTGCCCGTGCAGTACAGCTTCTTGATACCCGGCACGTGTTCGCTAAGCACGCGCAGGTCGCCGAACGTGATGTTGCCGCCACCCTGCAGCTTGTTGCGGATTCGTTCGACCTCGATGTTGTCCGTCATGCCCAGCGCGCCCAGCCGTGCCAGCGCCACCTCACGCGTTGCATGATTGATCAGCTTCTTCAGGTTCGGGGCTTCTGTGCCTAGGTTGCCGGCGATGGAAAGCTGCGACCGCAGTGGCCCCTTGTCCGAAGGTTGCCTGAGTTCTTCATCGGACTTCTCTGTACGGGAAAACAGTAATGGCAGATTGAGGTTGTCGAGCAAGGTCTTGCACCCGTTGGCATCCATGCCGGCGGCGATGACCGCCGCAGTTATCGCCCCCACCGAAGTGCCGCCGACCTCGCGGATGTGCGCCATCTGGCCCTGTTCTTCCAGCGCTTTGATGGCGCCAGGATAGACCACGCCCTTGGCGCCGCCGCCACTAAGCACCAGGCGTCGCAGCTTCAAATCCTGGCCAAGCGTAACTTGGCCATCGTCATGCAAATGAATAGAGAACGGTGCATCAGGGTGCTGAAAGAGTGTCGTCGCGGCAGTCAAAGGGGGCAGCTGGCGAGCATGGGGTCTTTGCAAAGGTTTGTCGTAATTTACGCTTGTGCTGGTACTTGAGCGCTGTAGCTGATATTGCATCTGTCCATGCCCAGGCTGATGAACTGATGTTTGGGTTTTCCAAGTGCGTACCGCCTGCTGGGCTTGTGCAACCGGGGTAAGCGGAATTTCATGATCTGGATTCTGCTCGTCTGAATGTTGAGCAGGGAGTTGGATGTGCGGAATGTCAGCGCTATCAAGCACCATCTTGATTTCCTGACCGACAGGAGGTAACCGGTCACGTGCATCGGCCCCAACCGCAAAGAACTGGCCTGAACCAGGCGGGAAAATCACGCCGCGTTCGCGATGTCCTTGCGAGTTCAACTGCTCTGCGACCTTGGATGTGAAAGACCTGGGATGTACAGGTACACGTGAAACGGCCCGCTGATTTTGTACGTTGTTATTGGGATTCGGCGGAATACCGCCGAGGCCACCATTTCCTCCAACTTGAACGTTATTCAATCTAAACATTTTTCTGTTCCTTTAAAAACCCTCCGGCAACTGCCGTAACTTGCAGATCAAGTTGAGTGGTTCGAAGGAGCAGTACAGTTCCATTGCAACCAACCGATTTTGTGATTTTCTTCTGTTTCCCGATGCTTGCCGCCTGTGACAGCTTCCCTGCCCCCCCTTTTGTTGAAGTGTCATGCAAATTCCTCAGCGACCTGTTTGCGTATTTCGCTCCTGATCCGTGTTTGTTCCAGCTTCTTTTTAGAGGAAAAATAGGGGTGCTCTTGTTTAATGCGCTCTTCAACGAGTCTGTCGATTTCTTTTTCTCTCTCCGCCGCTTCTTCTTCTCTCTCCTGCACCAACTGCTGCGCATATGCCTCGATCTTCGGCTCGTAATAGTCGGTCGGATCACCGTTATCGCCATATCGGGCATCGTTATTCCAAAGCCCAGGGAGCGGATGCGCAGCGCCACCCCACGGTATCAATATCGTGCGCACAAATGCATCCACATCAATCTCGTCGTGGCCGGGAACGTCATACTCGACAATCTCATCCACGAACGCCTTGACGTAATAGTTATAAAGCGTCCGCTTTTCCGCAGCATAAGTTGCGGCTGCCTTGTCGATTGCCGCTCCGTTGGCATGCGATTTGGCCAAGGTTTCCACCTTCGGACCGCGATAGGACGGATACGTGAAATCGACATGATTTTCGGCTACCTGGGTATAGCCTGCAATGGCGCCTGGATTGGCGAGGAGCGTGGTTTCGCACAAAAATGCAAAGGTATTCTTGCCGACATATCCACCCACATCTTTTGTGGTGATGCCAGGCACAGCGCCTGCCGCCGCTCTCGCAGCCAAGGTTTCCTGCCCCAAGGTTTGCGCCGAATCGATCACTGAGCCGGTTTTCTTGAAGTGCAGGAAACGGACCGATTTCGGATTCAGGTCGCTTTGCTGGGTCGGCTTGATATCGTCCACCGAAATATCGGTGCCATGACGCATCGTGTTGCTGTTCGCGGTAGACACAGCGTGGTCGGCAAGGCCATTGAAGGTGTTGATGGAAATATTGACCTGCTTCAGTTTGCTCACGACGGTGGCATCGCTGATGCCATACGCCTTCTGAAATGTCGCCTGCCATGATTTCCAGAGCGTTTGAAAGGAAACGTAACGAACCGCCGGCGTCAGTAAATTGCCGCTGTTTTCATTCGTGTAAATTTTTGTATCATCACGCACGGTGCCGGCGTTTTCTCCGATGCATTGCCAGCGCGCGCCCTCCCCCGCGAGTTTGGTTATTGCGTCCGCGCTGTCTGTCTGCTCCAACGGGCCCGCCGGATGATGGTCGATGTCATGGATGTTGCTGTACTCGGTATCGCCATCCAATGCGCCAACTGCGTCCGGGTCACGCATTGCCTTGTCGATTTCCTTGCCGCTGTCCACCACATGGATCACGTAACCGCTCCAGTTGTGCCCGAAATGGTAGTCCAGCGTCATACGTTCTTTCGGATCGTTCGGACCGTATTGACCTCGGAAGCGCACGCGAATCGGGTCGAAAAATGCCACCCCCGGATTTTCCGCGTTATCGGCATTGAAATTCCAACCCGGCGCCGCCACTTTCCCGTCAATTTCGTGCCCAATCTCACCAGCTTTTTTCGCCAGCGCCTGCAGTAGCGCAGTCCGCGTGTCCTTGACGACGATAGGCATTTCCCAGTACCTCCCGACATCACGCGGTCCAGCCGTGAAATAAACCTGGTTGTTACCCACCACGGCGTTGCCGGAAGAGAGACCTGCCAGCGTTTTTCGCTGTCTTACCGCAGCGGAAGGCGGATGCGAAAACGTGCCGGATGCCGCTTTTTTTTGCAGGCTGTCCCCTCCTCCTTGCCGGTTCGCCTTCGCCCCCATCACATCGGCCTCCCGTTCCAACGCGGGATCATCGTTGATCATCTCGCCCTTGGCTTGTATCGTCGGCGCGACCCTGCCCTGCTTTTGCTGCACGACATGCCACGCTTCATGCGGCAAATGCTGTTCCTGCCCCGGCCCGATGTGGATATCGGTTCCCTGCGCATAGGCATGCGCTTGCAGTTGGGCCGGTTGCGCGGAGTTGTAGTGGACTTTCACGTCATCCATGCCAATGCCGGAGAGACTTTCCACACCTGCCTTGAGGCCGTCGGGAAGGCCGGTGCGATTCGCGCTTCTGGTGGTGGCCGTGTCGGGCTGGCCACGTTGGGCAACGGCTTGATCGGCCTTGTTCATCTGCATGGCCAACGCACCTTGGGCGATCGATCGGTCGCTGCGCGCAATGGTCTGCGTCAGCTTGCGTTGCGTTGCCGATGCTGGCCGGTTATCGACGAAATCCGCCTCGGCGGCCTGTGCCGAAACGCGCGATGCCGACGGGCTGGCATGTGTTTGTTCGGATAGTGATTGCTTTTTCTGCATCATGATCTTTCCTTGTCTTCAAAGGTGTGCCACACGAATTCACTACCACAGAGCCCCATGCCATGATCGTGGCTTTTTCGATCAAGTTGCCTTTCTACGGCTTTTCCTTATCCGCTTTGCGCCGCAGGTAACTCCAGACGCTGTAGGCGACGACACCGATAAACAGCAAAATGAAGGGCCAATTCCCCTTCGACAGTTTCGCCAGAAACGGATCGCACGACAGCAACATCATGCCGATCACAAAGGTCGGCAGCACGGTCGTGCCAATGTAGTAAAGGTAGTATTTTTTCATGAGCGCCTGCCAGCGGCAGTTCCAGAAATAGAACAAGCTGGACAGCACCAGAGCGATGAAAAAAATGTCCCAGGTAATACGGAACACCCACCGGTTCGGGCACACCAGCTTGCACATCGGGGAAACGGATTCTGCATCTGGTTGCCGGTATTGCTGCAGCAGGGCCTGCTCGACACTTTTTCCAGCCGCTGCCTCCGCGCCGCCTTTATCCGTACCGCCGGCTGCCGGCTGTGTCGAGTAGGACAGCGGCCAGAATCCGATGCCGCCGAAATTGTCCTTGAAGTAGATAATGTCGTCTTCCAGTTGTTGCCAGCTTTTGCCGTCAAACTGGATGACCGGAATAATCCCCCGCAGCAGATTTTCACGCTCAACGCCGTGCAACGCGTCTTCGATATCCGTTCTGAGTTTTTTCTTGGACGTTGTCGTGGGTTCCTCTATCAGCACCGCGATATGCGACAGGTTGCTATTGCTGCTCCCTGTGTTGCCAGCCAGCTTGAGCAAATGCTGATAATCGTAAATGCCCTTGCCGACGCCCAGCGCCGACTGGTACAACAGCAAGTTCACCTGGATGCGCTCGCCGGATGGCGTCACCTTGCCTTTCAGGATGGTGACAAACTTGTCGAACAGCGCGACCGATCCGGCATCTTCCGGGTATCCGTCGAAAAACAGCGTCACCCCGTCGCCTTGCGATGAGGTCGATCTGACTCCAAACGACACATATGGGATCGCCCGCGAAGAAAAATCGGTCAATTTCCGATCGAGCAGTTTGGCAATATTGTTCGCGAGCTGCTCGAACACCTGTGCCTTTTTCGCTTCGTTGTAAGTCGACCATACGCTCCAGTCGTTTTTGTGGATAACCCAGTCCACCTTGGTTCTGAACCTGCGCGCCACGCTGACGAAATCCGCATCGGCTGCGGCGCCGTCAACAAGACCGCTATCCATGCCTGCGTTCAGGCGCTTCAGCGTTCCATGTTCATCGAACGACAAGCTGTAATAGCCCACCCTGGATAACATGCTGAAATCGATCAGTTGCTTGTCACCCGCCAGCCAGAATGGGTAGAAGCCGTAGACGACGCCGGAAAGCTGGTCGAGGACGCAGCCGCACGAACCGCCGCTCCACTGAACTTTTTTTGCACTGTCGAACGACGGCGTTTTTTTAGCCTGTGCGTCGATCGATGCTTGATACAACGCGTAAAGTTGAGCGACTTTGGTATTGGCATCGGCGATGTCGGCGCCGGTGCATTTGACTTTCAGAGTGCGATACTTGTCGAGCTGATCGAACAAGGTATCGGAGATAACGCCCTTCAACGCCAGAAATGCTTCCGCGCTTATTCGCATATCAGGCAAACTGGTTTTCGTATAGGTCGACAAGTTTTGCGGACAAGCGCCGATGCCGTCCCGCATGCTGGACAGTGCGGCGGTATCGAATAGCGCCTGGTTCGGGTAAGTTGCATCCTGCTTCGCCTTGAGCATGTCGAGAATGGTGGCGGGAACGGCCGCGCTTCTTGGGTCCGCTTTTATCTTGTTGAGCGATGCTTGCGTCAAAAGGTAAGTGCTCGACGTTTCTGCTTCCTGTACAACCTGCGATTGATAGGGTGCGAATTGGGCAGCGATATTGTTTGTGACAGTCTTCAAATCGGTGATGAGCGCCGCCTGTCCGAAATAGCCGATATCTTTCATCGCTTGAATCGGTTGCAACACATCTTCCGGCACGCCCTGAATCCTGAGTTTTTGAAATGAAGTTTCGGTCAGTTGATAACTGATGGCCTCGGCATATTGTTCAATCATCGGCAGCAATGGCTGGACCTGTCCATCCAGGTCCTTGAGCGCATCTTTCACTGCCGCTGCCAGAAGCTGCTTGTTGCTGAAGGCTTCATTCTCCAATATGGCCAGCTGCTGTATCGCCTTGGATTTTTCCAGCAGAAGCTTGAAGTCGCCCGCATCCAACTGGAATGCGTGGACCGTCCAGCTATCCGGCCCTTCGCTCAAGGCGGGCACATTGCCGCCCTGATTGCCGCGATCCTTCCGGTACAGATTCAACAGCCAGATGATTTGTTGCGCGGTACCTGACAGCCTGACCTTGTAAAGTTCGCTTTTCTTCGGTTCCGGCTGCCGTTCGATCCAGACCGTAAAGCCCTCCCCCAACAATGTCGTCTTCCAATCCGGATGCGCCTTTGCGATCGCGGCAAAATGGAACAGCGAACGCATCGCCTCGTCGGTGAAATCGCCATCGATCGTGACAATCTTGAAATCGGCGCAAAATCGATTCAGCCATGAAAGCGTAATCGGACCGATGATGTCGTCCGACAGCGGCTTGCTGCTCTCGCCGTACTGTTTCATGTAGTCTGGTTGATCCTTGTAGATATCCAGAAGCGCTTTCTGAACTTCCTTGCGGCGCGTCAGACTGAACTTCTTGAACACATCTATTGTCAGGGGTGCCGAGGCATCCCCGCTATTTGTCGCGGGCGTTGCATTAGCTTTAGGCGTGGCAGTAGGCTTAACAACAGGTGTGGCAACAGGTGTGACAGCAGGTGTGGCAACAGGTGTGGCAACAGGTGTGACAGCAGGTGTGACAGCAGGTGTGGCAACAGGTGTGACAGCAGGTGTGGCAGCAGGTGTGGCAGCAGGTGTGGCAGCAGGTGTGGCAGCAGGCGCAACAGCAGGTGTGACAGCAGGTGTGACAGCAGGTGTGACAGCAGGTGTGACAGCAG
>CBINHE010000062.1:0-24220 GCA_966250375.1 uncultured Oxalobacteraceae bacterium | reverse complement strand
AGATGTTACGGGAATAAAATTGAGTTTCATATTTGTGTATAACCCTATGGCTCTAGGCACCTCGCACAGGAACATTGCCTTGCAAGGCAATGCCATTTGCAGGAACAGTGCCCAACGAATTCCCTGCTTCACCATGTCCCTTGAAATCCTTGCTGCACGACCCGTCAGGTGCGAGCCGAATCGGGAAGTTATTTCGCACACATTCCTAAGCGATGTTATCCCGCGGATTTAAGGCCGTGCCAGCGCGGCGCAAGCTCATGCTCAATCGCGAATAGATCAAGTACGCGCCCGACTGTATGGCCAACCATTTCGGCAATCGTTTGCGGGCGCTGATAAAAACCCGGTAGCGGCGGAAAAATGATGCCACCCATTTCGGTGACGGCGGTCATGTTACGTAAATGCGCAAGATTAAACGGCGTCTCGCGCACCATCAATACCAGGCGGCGGCGTTCTTTGAGGACGACATCTGCTGCACGTGCGATCAGATTGTCGGATAGGCCATGTGCGACCGATGCGAGGGTTTTCATTGAGCATGGGGCAATGATCATGCCGTCCGACTGGAACGAGCCGCTGGCGATTGATGCGCCGATATCGCGCACATTGTGAACCACATCCGCCAATGCTTCGACATCTTTACGATTCATGTCGAGTTCCTGATACAGGTTCAATACGCCAGCATCGGACACCATGAGATGGGTTTCAATGCCGGACGTATTCCGCACGGCTTGCAAGAGGCGCACGCCATACACTGCCCCTGTCGCACCCGTGATGGCAATAATCAGCCGCTTGGGTGCGTCCTTGGCAGACGCTGCCACCTCAGGCTTTCACCAATGCCTGCAATTCACCGGATTCATACATTTCGTTCATGATGTCCGAGCCGCCGATGAATTCGCCTTTGACATAAAGTTGCGGAATCGTCGGCCAGTTCGAGTATTCCTTGATGCCTTGGCGGATATTTGGATCTTCCAGCACATTGATGGTGACGATATTCTCGACGCCGCTGGCTTGCAACAGTTGCACGGCTCGGCTGGAAAAGCCGCATTGCGGAAATTGGGCATTGCCCTTCATGAATAGCACGACCGGATTTTGCGTCACGGTCTCTTTGATCCAGGTTTGTACGTCGCTCATGCTTACCTCGCTGTAGTTGGTCTTGCCATTATAAGAAAAACTGTGCTTACGAACGCAATTTGGCAAATGCCGCCGCCATCGCACTGCCGGCTGTCGGCTGGCGCGCTTGCTGTTGATGCTGCTGTGCCAAGCGTTTCGCGTCATTGCGGTCGCCTCGCTGCTCTGGTTTGGTGCCGGCTTGTGGTGGGTTGTCGGACAAGCGCATCGTCAACGCGATGCGTTTGCGCTTTTCATCGACTTCCAGCACTTTGACTTTGACCACCTGGCCGGCTTTGACGACACTGTGCGGGTCTTTCACAAACGTGTTCGATAGCGCCGAAATATGCACGAGGCCATCTTGATGCACGCCGATATCGACAAATGCACCGAATGCAGCAACGTTGGTGACCACGCCTTCCAGAATCATGTCGGGGCGCAGGTCGCGGAGTTCTTCAACGCCTTCCTTGAAGGTTGCCGTTGTGAATTCCGGACGCGGGTCGCGGCCCGGCTTTTCCAATTCTTTCAGAATGTCGGTAATCGTTGGCACCCCGAATTTCTCATCCGCATATTTGGCCGGATTCAGGGATTTCAACAGTCTCTCGTCGCCGATCACACCTTTCACGTCTTTCTTGATATCGGCCAGAATTTTCTCGACCAGCGGATACGACTCCGGATGCACTGCGGACGCATCGAGCGGATTGTCGCCCGTCATCACGCGCAAAAATCCTGCTGCTTGTTCAAAGGTCTTGTCGCCTAGGCGAGGCACGTTACGCAGAGTTGCACGCGAATTGAACATGCCTTTCATGTCGCGATAGGTGACGATGCTTTGCGCCACGCTCGTGTTCAGGCCTGATACGCGCGCCAATAACGGTGCGGACGCGGTGTTGACATCGACGCCGACCGCGTTCACACAATCTTCGACCACGGCGTCCAGCGACCGCGCCAGTTGCGTTTGCCCGACATCATGCTGGTACTGACCGACGCCGATCGATTTTGGGTCGATCTTTACCAGTTCCGCCAATGGGTCCTGCAAGCGGCGCGCAATCGATACTGCGCCGCGTATCGATACGTCCAGATCCGGCAATTCTTTCGATGCGAATTCGGACGCGGAATACACGGATGCGCCAGCTTCCGATACCACGATCTTGGTCAGCTTCAATTCCGGACGCAGCTTGATCAAATCTTGTGCCAGTTTGTCGGTTTCGCGCGATGCGGTACCGTTGCCGATCGAAATCAAGGCGACTTTATGCTTTTCCGCGAGCAGCGCCAGCGTATGCAGCGAGCCATCCCAGTCGTTGCGCGGCTGGTGCGGGTAAATTGTAGAAGTGTCGACGACCTTGCCGGTCGCGTCCACCACGGCAACCTTGACGCCGGTGCGTAACCCTGGGTCAAGACCCATCGTCGCGCGCGGCCCGGCCGGCGCGGCCAGCAGCAAGTCTTTCAGGTTGCGCGCAAACACATTGATCGCTTCGATTTCCGCTTTTTCGCGCAAATTCGCCATTAACTCGGTTTCCAGATGCATGAACACCTTGACGCGCCACGTCCAGCGCACGGTGTCGGACAGCCATTTGTCGGCGGGACGGCCTTGATTGATAATGCCGAAGCGGTTGGCGATGCGGCCTTCACAGGGGTTGTGCGGCGCATCCCATTTCGGCTTTTCTTCTTCGCTATCGAGTCGCAGCGCAACATTCAATATTTCTTCGCGGCGACCACGAAACAGCGCCAAGGCACGATGCGATGGAATGGTGCCGATGGTTTCAGAATAGTCGAAATAGTCAGCGAATTTTTCGCCGGCATCCTGCTTGCCTTCAACCACTTTCGATTCCACCACGCCGTGGTCGTTCAGATAT
Source organism: uncultured Oxalobacteraceae bacterium (assembly GCA_966250375.1). Classification (GTDB taxonomy): domain Bacteria; phylum Pseudomonadota; class Gammaproteobacteria; order Burkholderiales; family Burkholderiaceae_D; genus CAMLDH01. The sequence goes on along the minus strand of CBINHE010000062.1, from coordinate 21,263 downwards.
TCGCGCAACGCTTGCAATAGCGCGGCATCTTCCGCGAAACGTTCCATCAAAACCTGCCGCGCGCCATCCAATGCTGCCTTTGTATCAGCCACGCCTGGATTGTCGCCATTGTCGGTAGTAAATGCCGGTTTCAGATACTTGGCGGCTTCTTCTTCCGGATGCAGTGCCGGATTGGCCAGCAACGCATCGGCCAGCAGGGTTAATCCGGCTTCGGCGGCGATTTGCGCCTTGGTGCGGCGCTTCGGCTTGTAGGGCAGGTACAAGTCTTCCAGCCGTGTCTTGTCTTCGGCATGTACGAGTGCATCGAGCAACTCCGGCGTCATCTTGCTTTGCTCTTCAATTGACGCAATGATCGCGCCGCGCCGATCTTCCAGCTCGCGCAAATAGCGCAGGCGCTCTTCCAGCAACCGTAACTGAATGTCATCCAGCCCGCCGGTCGCTTCCTTGCGGTAACGCGCAATAAACGGGACAGTTGCGCCCTCGTCCAGCAGAGCGATGGCAGCGGCGACTTGCGCCGGTTTTGCGGCAAGTTCAATGGCTAAACGTTGTTCAATAGAAGGCAGCATCGTGAACGAAATTGAGAGGAAGGAAGCTCAGAATGATACGCAATTGGCATAAATGCGCCAGTCTTGACAGTCAGGGCGTTATAGGGGGCTTTTTGATGCAATGGCTGCGGTTTCAAGGCGCCATTTTCATCCGAGATGATTTGCTGACAGATGAGGATTGTCAACATGGCGCTGACGAATCCCGATTTGTATTTGTTGCAAAAATTCAGGTTGTTAATTTCTTCCGAGACCACCGCTGACGCGTTCTATCGCTGCCAGGTCTTTCCAGCTCTGTACCTCGCCAAATCCCTGTGCGGTCAGTAGGGCGCGCACGGTGGATGACTGGTCATAGCCGTGTTCCATCATGAGCCAGCCCTGCGGCGATAAATGAAGTGTTGCGCCTGCGATGATGGTGCGTAGCGCGGACAAGCCATCCGCATGGTCGGTCAGCGCGCTTATCGGTTCAAAGCGCAAATCGCCCTGGACCAGATGCGCATCGTCGGCAACGATGTATGGCGGATTGGCAACGATGATGTCGAAACACTCGTCGGTGAGAGCGCCATACCAGTCGCTGTGCAGGAACGCGATATTCGTCTTGTGCCGCTCTGCATTGCGGCGGGCAATCGTCAATGCCGCTGCGCTGACATCGAGGGCTGTGACCGATGCATCCGGCCGGCTATGGGCGATCGCGACCGGAATCGCACCGGAGCCAGTGCCCATATCGAGCACGCGGCCATTTCTCGGCAGACGTTGCAGCGTCAGTTCAACCAGCAATTCGGTTTCTGGACGCGGGATCAGTACGTCGGGTGATACTTCGAAGGACAAGCCGAAAAATTCGCGATGGCCAACGATATAGGCGATCGGCTCGCCATCGACACGGCGCTGAAATAATGCGGACAAACGCTTTGCTTCTTCGTCGGTCACCACACGTTCGGACTGCGTGATCAATTGCACTCGCGACAGACCCAGCGCATGCGTCAGCAGGATGCGGGTTTCCAGGGGATTAAGCGGTGTTTGTTTCAGCAGCGTGTTGATGCTACCGGCGGCAAACGAGACAACGGGAGCCGGCATCGACTTCACCTCAACGATTGCGCTTGAATGCGACCAAACCCAGCACGAGCGCGAATGCGGCAAACCAGATCAGGGCCCATTGCGGTATCGACAGGCCTAGCAGCGGCGGGTATTCGGTGGTGCACAAGCCATCGGCATAAAACAGGAACGGCATCAGTTTGGCGGTCGGGATCGTATTGAGCGAGGTTTCCAGCGGGTCGATACCGCACGAGACGGTCGGATGCGCCTGAATCCATACATGCCAAGTCGCTACGCCGGCGCCGGACAATGCTGCAATAAAACCCAAACCTGCGCCGGTCTTGGCCTTGTCAGCCGGTAGCGCAGCGAACACCAGACAAATCAACGCGATCGCGGCAAACACATAGCGCTGGATGACGCACCATGGACATGGCAGCATCTTCAGGACGTGTTGCATGTAAAGTGCGACACCGAGCAACACGAGCGAAGCGATAGCGACCGCAAGTAAAACAAGTTTTGAAGATTTCATTTTTATTGATGACCCTTGATGAGAAGCGATGTATGAGTATCAAGCATTTCAATTGGTTCCTGCTGAGCGGGCGCACCAAATTCAGGGTTATACACTTTCTGCCAGATCGGCCAGCAATTCCGCCTGATGCTCGGCCATCAGCGCATTTGTCAACTCTTCCAGGTCGCCATCCATGATGAAGTCGAGTTTGTACAGCGTCAGATTGATGCGATGGTCCGTCATGCGCCCCTGCGGGAAGTTGTAGGTGCGGATGCGCTCGCTACGGTCGCCGGAACCGATCAACGACTTGCGGGTCGCGGCTTCTTTCGCCTGCTGCTCACGCAACTGCACGTCCTTGATACGCGCGGCCAGCACCTTCATCGCTTGTGCCTTGTTCTTGTGCTGGCTGCGGTCATCCTGGCATTCGACCACGATGCCGGTCGGCAGATGCGTGATGCGCACTGCGGAATCGGTCTTGTTGATGTGCTGGCCGCCGGCGCCGGACGCGCGGTAGGTATCAATGCGCAAGTCGGCCGGATTGATATTGACATCCTCAACCTCATCCGCTTCCGGCATGACCGCCACCGTGCAGGCCGAGGTATGGATGCGCCCCTGCGTTTCAGTTGTCGGCACGCGTTGCACGCGGTGGCCGCCGGACTCGAATTTCAGTTTTGAATAAGCGCCGAAACCGACGATGCGCACAATCACTTCCTTGTAGCCGCCGATTTCAGACGACGACTCGGAAATCATCTCGACCTGCCAGCGGTTACGCTCGGCAAAGCGGCTGTACATGCGCAGTAAATCGCCGGCAAACAGCGCCGCTTCATCGCCGCCGGTGCCGGCCCGAATTTCGAGAAAAATGTTGCGCTCATCGTTCGGATCCTTCGGCAGCAGCATCTTTTGCAAATCGATTTCCAGTTGCTCGATGCGCGCTTTGGCTGCTGCGATTTCTTCCTGTGCAAACTCTTTCATGTCCGGATCGGACAGCATGTCCTGCGCCGCTTTTCCATCGTTGCCGGCTTGCCTGTATGCGCCGTACAACGTGACCAGCGGCCCCAGCTCTGAATGTTCGCGCGTCAGCTTGCGGTAGTTGTCCATGTTGGCGGTGATGTCCGGCTGCATCAGCAGGTTGCTTAATTCTTCCAGTCGCTCGGTCAGTTGATCGAGCTTGGATAGCATGGAGGGTTTCATAACATTTCTTCAGTGTTGAATTCGGTGGCGGTAACGTGCCGGCATTACGTAGCGCGGAGAATCCGCGAACGAGGAGGTGGTCAGAGCAGCTAGCGCTTGGTGCGAAACAATTGCGGCAGCAATGCGGCCAGGCGCGCGCGTTCGTCGCCCTGCGCGTTGTGCAGAGCCTGTTGCGGGCCATGCAGGAATTTGGCGGTAAGGCCTTTGGACAATGCTTCCAGCACCGCATCGATGTCTTCGCCTTTGGCCAGCAACTTTCTTGCGCGTTCCAGTTCGAGCATACGCATCGCTTCGCTGGTTTCATGCAAATCCTGAATCAGCGGCACCACGGCGCGACTATCAACCCAGTGCATGAATGATTGCACGCGGGTTTCGATGATCGCTTCGGCTTGCGCCACCGCCGCCTGGCGATTTTCAACGCCGGTTTGCACTACTGCGCCCAGATCGTCGACCGTGTAAAGGAACACGTCGTCCAAACGGCCGACTTCGGTTTCGATATCGCGCGGTACTGCCAGATCGACCATGAACATTGGCTTGTGGCGGCGCGCCTTGATTGCCCGTTCGACCATGCCCAGGCCGATGATCGGCAGCGAGGACGCGGTGCATGACACGACGATGTCGAATTTTGCCAGTTGGTCCGGCAAGTCTGCGAGGCGAATCGCGCGCCCGCTGAAACGATGCGCGAGCAATTCGCCGCGCTCCATCGTGCGGTTGGCAATGGTGAGCGTCTTCGGATTCTGTGCGGCGAAATGGGTGGTGCAGAGTTCGATCATTTCACCGGCGCCGATGAACAGCACGTGTTGCTCGGCCACCGAATCGAAAATGCGTTGCGACAGCCGCACCGCCGAGGTCGCCATCGACACGCTATGGGCGCCGATTTCCGTGGTGCTGCGCACTTCTTTCGCGACCGCGAACGTGCGCTGGAACATTTGATGCAAATATGTGCCGAGTCCGCCGGCAGCATTCGCCTGGCGCACCGCGTCTTTCATTTGCCCCAGAATCTGTGGCTCACCCAGTACCATCGAATCAAGACCCGATGCGACGCGGAATGCATGACGCACCGCGTTGTCCTGCGGTAGCGTGTACAGATAGGGGCGCAATTCGGAATAGGGCAGCTTGTGATACTCGGCCAGAAAATGCGCAGCCGCATCGATCGCGGCATCGACACCGCCCGGTACGTGATTGGCGGCGTACAGTTCGGTCCGGTTGCAAGTCGACAAGATTGCCGCCTCGTCGGCCGTGCCGGATGCGGCGCTACGACCAAACCACGCGCGTGCGGACGCCACCGCTTGGCCGATCTGGTCGACCGGAAAAGCGACGCGCTCGCGCAAGGAAACGGGCGCGGTAGTGTGATTGAGACCGACGGCAAGGAGTTGCATTTCGGGGTAAAAGTCCGAACTTGGATGAGCCTCTATTATAGCTGGTTGCTATACAGCATAAAGGCGGGAAAGCCACTGGTCCATTTGAATGGATTATAAATCTCACGTTCTGTTGCGGGCGAAGTGCGTTAAAAGATGGCTTTCACGACAATGTATTTTGCTGCGCTTGGTAACAGGGTAAGACCAAGGTTTGAGTCCGATGAAGTCCGCCGTCGCCATGGTCGCCGCTACCGGGATGATGGCGCCGGGTTTGGCGGGGACGGTGGATGCGGATCATGTGTAGGGCGCACTCGTCAGTGCCAGCAGCAGGGGCAAGCAACTTGGGGAGCATGTTTTTTCCTGCGCAGACCCCAAAGCGCTTTACTTTATCCTGATATTTGTTCTAATCGATAGCCGTAGCTATAAACCGGGGCCAGCCGAAAACCATTTTCCGGGCGTAATTGGAGCTTGCTCCGTACTCGGGATACATGCGTATCCATGGTGCGCGATGGTACTTCGATATCACGTGCCCACACCACCTCCAAGATATATGCCCGTGACAGCGGACGGCCAAGATTTCGAAAAAACAATAATGCCAAATCGAATTCCTTTTGTGTAACTTCGATCGCTGTGCCGCTCACACTCAGGCGCCCGGTGCGCGTCTCGAAAATATAATGGCCGAATTGGATTTGTTCGACCGGATTCTGGCTCGGGTACGCGCGCCGCAACAGCGCTTGCACGCGCGCCACAAGTTCGCCGCGGCGGATCGGCTTGATCATGTAATCATCTGCGCCTGCGGCCAAGCCCGCAACAATGTCATCTTCGCCAGAACGGCTGGTCATGAATAGTACCGGTAAATTCGCTGTCAATTTTCCCCGCGCCCAGCGCAACACATCGGCGCCGCTCAAGTCCGGTACCTGCCAATCGATAATCAGCATATCGAAACTCTCACGGCGTAATTGATTCAGCATTTCTTCGCCGCTCAGGAACGGATAGCACGCGTGGCCGGCGGACGAGAGGACTTGGCAAATCAGATCGGTCTGGCTACGGTCGTCATCGAGCACTGCAATTCTCATGATATTGGCTCGCAATCAATGTAAGTTAAAGTAATACTGCTAATTTAACAAACTATGCGTAGTATGGGTTCTCTGACATTTCAATGTAGCAATATTTCGCATGTGGTGTCGCAATGACGCCCCATATTTGTTTGTTTAATAATATTGGTTCGCAGTGTGGTTCGTGTGAGCGGCGCTTCGTGATGCAAGCAAATCGGACGCCTCTCGATAGCCGACAGTAATCTCCATAAAGTGAATTGACAAATTTGTTCGCTCTGGACTAGCTATCGTAATAGCATAGAGGGCATCCACGTTTCTTGGTCAAAGAATCAAATGTTACCAAGTTAACAGCAACATTTCGGACATGGCGCATCCAGGAAAAAACACGAGTAGCTACTGGGCATTTGGGCCCTCTACGCCCAAGGAAATTGATGCCATCCGCAAAAAGTGCAGGCGTCTGGTAATGCGTCGCGCGGCGATTTCCGCCGGCGTGGCAGCAGTGCCGATCCCCGGCCTCGACATCGCAACCGATATCCGCATGCTGACCCGCCTGATTGAAGATATCAATGCCGAATTCGGCTTGACGCCGGAGCAAATCAATCGTCTGCAGCCAAAATTGCGATTGGTCGCGTACGAAATTATCGTCGGCATGAGCAGCGTTCTGGTCGGCAAAGTCGTCACTCGTGAACTGGTTACCCTCCTGTTAAAACGGACCGGCAAGAAACTCCTCGTGAAATACTCGGCGAAAATTGTTCCGATCGCGGGCCAAGTGGTTTCTGCCGCTGTGGGCTTTGCCGCGTTTCGTGCGATCGGCTGTCAGCATATTGATGCGTGCGCCAATATCGCGGCAGAGCTCGTGGTTTTGCGCGCCCAATCAGAAGACATTGAATTGGCGACTTGAGGGGTAGCTAAGTCACATGAGATCACTGGTGGTCTACGTAAACGCCGAATTCCGTCCTTACTGTTGGTTTGTATTTGTTTAATACCTACAATCCAAACTGGCATTGCATACTCTCTGTTATTCTTCTGCGCTGACTCGTTGTTGACCAAAATCAATACTGTGGCCTTCTGAGGCTCGCGTATCAGGAGAGCATTTGTGGTGGCGAAAATTTCGAATGAAAGAGAGAGTTTCAGCCTCCGTCTCCAGCAAACACTGCGGAACGCGCATCACTCCCCCGACAGCCCGACCGAGTTGGCGCGGGACTTCAATATTCGTTTTTCCGGCCCTCCAATCACCGTGCATGCTGCGCGCAAATGGCTTGTCGGTGAGGCGATTCCGACGCAGGACAAAATGCGCACACTGGCGCAATGGCTCGGTGTGCCGGTCGATTGGTTGCGTTTCGGGGGCGAGGAGCGACGCCTAGACTCCTGCGATGCGACCAGTGGATTCAAGACCGATGATCTGAAACTGATGGCGGATTTTCAATTATTGAATGAACATGATCAACAGATCGTGCGGGAATTCATTCGTATCCTCGTCCGCACCAATCGGCAGAGACAGGCATTGCCGAAATAGGTTGGCCAAGCGTGTCGTAACGGCATAACAACAATGCGTCGCCGATCAATTGCACTAACGCCTATGACGCCGTTGATAGCGCAGCGAGACATGTCAACACAAGTGCCGGCATTTCATCTCGCGCAATAATGCGTCCAAGGATCGTCACAAGAATTCTCCCTCCACATTTTCCTTCAATTTCATTGGCTTTGTCACGCTTGATTAAAAGTACTTGGTTTGCAAAACAAGCGGCGTGCCCGTGACGCCTGCGGTTACCAACCGTCTTGCAATGCCCTGAATTTTTGCTTCGTACGCCTTGTACACTTTAATCAGGCCGAGTTTCGGATCTTGCGACCGACTCAGATCGGATAGCGCGTCGGTAGAAACAAGGCAATCATAGTCTTTGAATTCAACGACTACCGTAAAGGTGACGCCGTCGCTGATTACGCGAGGTTCTGCTAATGCATGGCTCATATTATCTCCGGATATTTCATCAAGAACTGCCGATCGAATGCAATCAGCTTGGTTCTGGCCCCATGCTGCACGCGAATGGAATAAACCTAAACCGCAAGGGTCAAGTTGGCAGCTATTGCCGGGGAATAAAAACAGATGGCATTGAGAGGAGGGCAAGCGATAAGCCGCCGAATCCCAAACAAATGAATTGTAGAAGGGGTGTTTAAATTGTAGAAATAAAAAAGGGCTTAGCCGAAGCTAAGCCCTTGATTTTTTTGGTGGCCCGGGGCGGAATCGAACCACCGACACAAGGATTTTCAATCCTCTGCTCTACCGACTGAGCTACCAGGCCAAGGCGCGCAAGTATAACAAAGCTATCGAATTTTGCAAGGGGAAAATGCAATCCATGTCGGCCGCAACCGCTATAATGTTTTTATGAATGCTTCATCTTCCTCTACTACAGCAGCTTTTCGTTCCATGCATTTGCAAAGTGATGTTTGTGTTGTTGGCAATGGCGCCATCGGGAAAGTGGCGGCTTTGGGCTTTGCGCAAGCAGGGCAGAGCGTTACTTTGTTGAGCCCTCCGGCCGGCCCGCCAAACGGTTCGCCTGTTACGCAGCCGGCTGGTTGGGATGTGCGGGTCTATGCGTTGAATCATGTCGCACATGACTTGCTGTCATCGGTCAAAGTGTGGGATGCGCTCGATGCGGCGCGCATCGCGCCGGTCGATGCGATGGATGTGAATGGCAATGGTGGCCAGAACGCCGGCCATCTCGCATTCGATGCTTATGGTGCGCGGGTTGGCGCGTTGGCGTGGATTGTCGAAGATGCCAATTTGAACCAGGCGCTGGACGCAGCACTCCGATTCGCACCGAATCTCAGGATAGTGAGCGGTCGCGCGACAGCGTTGCATGTCGACAGCACGAATGCGACGGTGCAACTGGATAATGGCGACACTCTCGGCGCGTCGTTGCTGGTCGGTGCAGACGGCGGGCAATCCTGGGTGCGCGGGCAATGCGACATCGGCATCGATTACCGTCCGTATGGACAGCGCGCGGTAGTGGCCAATTTCGAATGCGACAAGCCGCATCGCGGCGTTGCCTACCAATGGTTTGCATCGTCGGAAGGGATCGTCGCATTGCTGCCTTTGCCAGGACAGCGGGTATCCTTGGTGTGGTCGGCGCCGGATGCATTGGCCGAGACCTTGTTGCGTGCGCCGTTGACCGAATTGGCGCGGCGCGTGTCCGTTTTTTGCGCGGAGAAGTTGGGGCAGTTGCGTCCAGTCCAGCCAGAAGCAGTGAAGGCGTTTCCGCTCATGCTGTTGCGGCCGCATGCGATTACTGCGCCGCGCGTGGCGCTGGTGGGCGATGCCGCGCATGTCGTGCATCCATTGGCAGGGCACGGCATGAATCTGGGTTTCGGAGATGTCGCGGCACTCTTGAAGGTCGTCGCGGCGCGCGAGCCGCAGCGCGATTGCGGCGACGCGCGCCTACTGTCGCGCTATGCACGGGCGCGCAAGGAAGAAATATTATTGATGCAAATCGCGACCGATGGTTTGGAGCGTTTGTTTGCGACCGAATTCGAGCCGTTGCGCGTGGTGCGGAATATCGGGTTAAACCTCGTCAATAAGTTACCGCTCTTAAAAAGAGGTTTAATATCGCATGCATTGGGAAAGCGTCCGTAACGTCGCTTGCGAGAACATTAATTGGACAACACAATGAAACTGATCAAAGTAGCGATAGCAGCACTCTTGGGCTTGGCTGCAGCCACCACGTTTGGCGAGACGGCACAGGAAGCAGCAGTCAAAAAGCTGATCGAACCGCGTTTGGGTGAGCGAGCAAAAGTCGAGTCGGTGACCAAGACGCCGTATGCTGGCCTGTATGAGGTTCGTGCCGGCGGCGATATTTTATATACCGACGAGAAGGCGAAATACCTATTTGTCGGACGCGTGCTCGATACGACGACGTTTCAAGATTACACCAGGCAGCGCGTGGATGAAATCAATAAGATCAAGTTCTCTGACCTCCCGTTGGAACTTGCATTGAAGATGGTTAAGGGCAATGGCAAGCGCGTGATCGCGGTGTTCGAGGATCCGAATTGCGGTTATTGCAAGCGTTTCCGCCAAACTCTGCAAGAGATGGACAACGTGACGGTATACACTTTCATGTACAACATTCTGGCCGAGGATTCCATCGTCAAATCGAAAAATGTCTGGTGCGCTGCCGATCGATCCAAAGCGTGGGACGACTTGATGTTGAACGGCAAGGCAGCCGCTGCGGCGCCGGCCAATTGCACGACACCACATGAGAAAGTCCTGGCACTGGGGCACAAACTGAAAATCAGCGGGACGCCTACCATTTTCTTCACCGATGGCTCGCGCATTCCCGGGGCAATCGATGCCAAGGCGCTCGAGAGCAGACTCGCCGCAGTTAAAGGCTAGTAACCTTCGTTTTGCACCAAATTGATGGCGCGCATTCTGTTCTGCAGGATGCGCGTTTTTTTAATTCGCTTGCGCTTTATATTGACGTGCGTGATTGCCATGGCACTCACGTGATCAGTAATTTCGCGAATGTCAGAGGACAGTATTTACATGAAAAACGCAATTCAGTACGCCATCGTTCCGAAGGATTTGGCTGCCCATCTGTTCGAAATTACTCTGACCGTCAATGCGCCAGACCCCGAAGGTCAGATTTTCGCATTGCCTGCCTGGATTCCCGGCAGTTATATGATCCGCGAGTTTGCACGTAACATCATTCAGATCGACGCTAAAGCCAACGGTAAAAAAATTGCACTCAAAAAGCTCGACAAGCACAGTTGGCAAGCGGCGCCATGCGCCAATCCATTGACCCTGCGCTATAACGTGTATGCATGGGATTTGTCGGTGCGTGCCGCGCATCTGGATCAGACCCACGGGTTTTTCAACGGCAGCAGCGTGTTTCTCCGTGTCGACGGACAGGAAGCCATGCCGCATGTCATCGATATTCAGCGCCCTGATGACGCTGCCGGCAAAGCATGGCGAATCGCAACGGCATTGCCGGAATTGAAAGCCAGGCGTTATGGATTCGGCACCTACATTGCGGAAAATTACGACGCGCTCATCGACCATCCGGTCGAGATGGGCACGTTCGAACTGGCGACCTTCAAGGCGCACGGTGTGCCGCACGATATCGCCATCACCGGCTGCGTGCCGAATCTCGATATCGCGCGCCTGTCTGACGATCTGAAAAAAATATGCGAAGCGCAAATCGCCTTTTTCGAGCCGAACACCAAGCGCGCACCGATGGAGCGCTACGTGTTCATGACGATGGCAGTCGGCGATGGCTACGGCGGACTGGAACATCGTGCGTCGACCGCGCTCATTTGTGCGCGGGCCGATCTGCCGGTCAAAGGGCAGAAGGACATGAACGACGGTTATCGCGGCTTTCTTGGCCTGTGCAGCCACGAGTATTTCCATACGTGGAATGTCAAGCGCATCAAGCCCGCCGTTTTTGCACCGTACGATTTGCGCACCGAAGCGTACACGCCGCTGCTGTGGCTATTTGAAGGTTTCACCAGTTATTACGACGATCTGATGCTGGTGCGCAGCGGTGTAATCGATGAAACGGCGTATTTCAAGTTGTTGGCGAAGCCGCTCAATGGTGTATTGCGCGGCAGCGGACGGCATAAGCAAAGTGTCGCGGAATCGAGTTTCGATGCATGGACCAAATACTATCGGCAGGATGAGAATTCGCCGAATGCAATTGTCAGTTATTACACCAAGGGTTCATTGATTGCGCTGGCGCTCGACTTGACGATACGCGCCGAGACCAAGGGCAAGAAGTCGCTGGACCACGTGATGCGCACCCTGTGGCAACGCTATGGCCGCGATTTTTATTCGGCCGGTCGCAAGGGCGGTCAAGGCGTTACTGAAGCCGACGTCGATGCACTATTCGATGAAGTGACCGGTTTGAAACTGAAGCGCGTACTCGATCGTTTCGTGCACGGCACCGACGACTTGCCGCTAGCGAACTTGCTGGCGCCATTCGGCGTAATCTTGGCCGATACACGCAAGGAGGCGAAGCCCGGCTTGGGAGCGCGCACCACACGTGAAGGCAACGATTGCAAGCTTGCGAATGTGTATGAGCATGGCGCCGCACATCGTGCCGGCTTGTCGGCAGGCGACTTGCTGGTCGCGATCGATGGCTTGCGCGTGTCGGCCGCCAATCTGGACGGGCTGCTCGCACGTTATCGTATTGGCGATACAATCACGCTGCACGCGTTTCGACGCGATGAATTAATGACGTTTGCGGTGAAGCTGGCGGCAGACGATGCACCGCAGATGGCGTTGACGGCTGAGGCGAAACCTGTGGCGGCCAGTCGCATGCGCGCGGCATGGCTGCAGGAATAAGTCTTCGAGGAAGAGTGGGCGCATCACGATGCGCCCCAATTACAAACACCGTTAGCCGAACAAGCGGCTCAATTCCACTCCCGGCTCCGGTGCGCGCATAAACGCTTCGCCAACCAAGAACGCATGCACATCGGCATCGCGCATGCGTTTCACATCATCCGGTTTCAAAATGCCGGATTCCGTGATCACCAGCTTGTCCGGTGGAATGCGCGGTAGCAAATCGATGGTGGTTTGCAGCGATGTTTCGAACGTGCGCAGGTTGCGGTTGTTGATCCCGACCATTGACGTCTTCAAGCGCAATGCCGCTGTTAGTTCATCGGCATCATGCACTTCGACCAATACCCCCATTCCCACCTCGTGCGCACACGCTTCCAGTTCCGCCATTAACCCATGGTCGAGTGCAGCGACGATGAGCAAAATGCAATCCGCCCCCCAAGATCGCGCCTGATAGACCTGATACGGGTCGATCATGAAGTCCTTGCGCAATACCGGGATCGCGCACGCATCGCGCGCCTGTTGCAGGTACGCGGAATCGCCTTGAAAAAATTGCACATCGGTCAAAACCGATAAGCAGGCTGCGCCATGTTGCGCATAACTGGTGGCGATGTCGGACGGACGGAAATCGGCACGCAAGATGCCTTTCGACGGTGAGGCCTTTTTCACCTCTGCAATCACGCCGGGCTGACCAGCGGCGATTTTGGCACGCAGGCCGGACTCGAAGCCGCGGATGCTGCTTCGTGCCGTTGTGTCGCTCTCCACATCACGTCGCAGGCCAGCAAAATCGCGATATTTCTTTGCTGCGGCGATTTCGCCGACTTTGACCTCGAGGATTTTTTTCAGGATGTCATTCATGGTGAATCAGGCTCCGCCCAGTTGTTGCGTCACTTGCACGAATTGCGCCAGCTTGGCGCGCGCGGCGCCGGATGCCACTGCTTCCCGTGCTTTTGTTAATCCATCGGCAATCGATCCGGCCACACCGGCTGCGTACAATGCGGTACCCGCATTTAACACGACGATGTCGCGCACCGGGCCGGTCTTGTTGTCGAGTGCTTCGAAAATTTTCTCTTTCGATTCCACCGCGCTTGCCACCTTCAGATTGCGGCTTGCGACCATCTGCAGGCCGAAGTCTTCCGGATGGATTTCATACTCGCGGATTTCGCCATTGACCAGTTCGCCAACCATGGTGGCCGCGCCGAGCGACACTTCGTCCATGTTGTCGCGGCCCCACACGACTACCGCATGTTGGGTACCCAGACGCTGCAGCACGCGTACCTGGATACCGACCAAGTCAGGATGGAATACGCCCATCAGGATATTCGGCGCACCCGCAGGATTGGTGAGCGGTCCGAGAATATTGAAAATCGTGCGTACGCCGAGTTCCTTGCGTACCGGCGCCGCATGTTTCATCGCAGCGTGGTGATTGGGTGCGAACATGAAGCCGATACCGGTTTGGACGATCGATTTCGCCACCTGCTCAGGTTGCAAATTGATGTTCGCACCCAAGGATTCCAGCACGTCAGCACTACCGGACGACGACGATACGCTGCGTCCGCCGTGCTTGGCGACACGCGCGCCGGCGGCGGCGGCAACGAACATCGATGCGGTTGAAATATTGAAAGTATGCGCACCATCGCCGCCGGTACCGACGATATCCAGAAGATTGGTAGTGTCGGCCATCGGTACCTTGGTGGCGAATTCGCGCATGACTTGCGCGGCGGCGGCGACCTCACCGATGGTTTCTTTTTTCACGCGCAGACCCATGGTCAGCGCAGCAATCATGACTGGCGACATTTCACCGCTCATGATTTTGCGAAACAATGACAACATTTCATCGTGAAAAATTTCGCGATGTTCAATACAACGCAAAAGAGCTTCTTGTTGGGTGATCGACATGGCAGCTTCTCCTGGCTTTTCGCATTTCTCACCATTCTCTTGAAGGGGAGGGCGGGATAAGGATGGGTTAACGTAGCGCACTACCATCCCTTTAATGGGGATTACTGGTCAAGCGACCAGGAAATTTTTCAGCAATGCATGACCGTGTTCGGACAGGATCGATTCCGGGTGGAACTGCACGCCTTGGATATTAAATTCCTTGTGCCGTACGCCCATGATTTCACCATCGTCGGTCCATGCAGTCACTTCCAGGCAATCCGGCAGCGACGAGCGCTCGATAGCCAATGAGTGGTAGCGGATGATGGTGTAAGGGCTAGGCAAATCTTTGAATACGCCAACGCCCGTATGTGCGATTACTGAAGTTTTTCCATGCATTACTTCTTTGGCGCGAATCACCTTGCCGCCGAATGCAGCGCCGATGCTTTGATGCCCCAGGCATACGCCGAGAATCGGAAGCTCTTCCGCAAAGCGTTGCAGCAATGGCACCGATACGCCCGCTTCGTGCGGCGTGCATGGGCCGGGCGAGATGCAAATGCGATCCGGTTTCAATGCAGCGATCTCGTTCAACGTAATTTCATCGTTGCGGAAGGTGCGCACATCTTCCCCCAGTTCACCGAAGTACTGCACCAGGTTGTAGGTGAAGGAGTCGTAGTTGTCGATCATTAGTAACATGTCAGATCTCCCCATCCAAGCCATCTTGTACTTGTTCCGCCGCGCGCAACACGGCGCGCGCCTTGTTCTCGGTTTCCATCCATTCCATTTCGGGCACAGAGTCGGCCACGATGCCGGCGGCTGCCTGGACGTACAACATGCCGTCCTTGATGACACCGGTGCGAATCGCAATCGCGAGATCCATCTCACCGCCAAACGATAGATAACCGCAGGCGCCGCCGTAAATGCCGCGCTTGGTCAGTTCCAGTTGGTCGATTAATTCCATTGCGCGCACTTTCGGGGCGCCGGACAAAGTGCCGGCCGGGAAGGTCGCTTTCAATACATCGAGATTCGACAGACTCGGCTTCAACGTGCCTTCGACGTTGGAGACGATATGCTGCACATGCGAATATTTTTCGATTACGAACTTGTCGGTGACCTTGACGCTACCGGTCTCCGCAATGCGGCCTATGTCATTGCGCGCCAAGTCGATCAGCATCACGTGTTCTGCGATTTCTTTCGGATCGGCCAGCAATTCAGTTGCCAGTTCCGCATCGAGTTCCGGTGTCGAGCCGCGCGGACGGGTACCGGCAAGCGGGCGTATCGTCACCTTTTTCTTGCCGTCCGGCGTGCCCTCATTGCGCACCAGGATTTCCGGTGAGGCGCCGACAATCTGCATGTCGCCGAAGTTATAGAAATACATGTAAGGCGAAGGATTCAGGGAGCGTAGCGCACGGTACAGCGACAGCGGCGAATCGACGTAGGGTTTCTTGAGGCGCTGGCCGACCTGCACCTGCATCAGGTCGCCGGCCATGATGTATTCCTTGGCTTTGGTGACCGCTTTTAAGTAATCTTCCTTGGCAAACTCGCGGCTGGTGTCGGTGCGTACCGACGCCGACGTGACCGGCACATCGACCGCGCGTCGCAACATTGCGCGCAAGTCTTTCAGGCGTTGCCGGGCTTTCATGAACGCTTCCGGCTGGGTCGGGTCGGCATACACGATCAGATAAAGTTTGCCGGACAGGTTGTCGATGACGGCCAGTTCTTCGGTCACCAGCAATTGAATGTCGGGCAGACCGAGATCGTCTTTCGGCACCGAATGCGCGAGGCGCTTTTCGATATGGCGTACCGTGTCATAGCCGAAGTAACCAGCCAGACCTCCGCAGAAGCGCGGCATGCCAAGACGTTTCGCGACCTTGTGGCGCGACTGGAATTCGGCGATGAAATCGAGTGGATTGCCGTTGACCTGTTCAATGATCTCGCCGTCCCTTACCACTTCAATCTTGGTGCCGAAACTACGCATCAGCGTTGATGCCGGCAAGCCGATGAACGAGTAACGGCCAAAACGTTCGCCGCCGACTACCGATTCAAGCAAGAAGGTATTCTTGCCGGCGTTCTGGGTTTGCGCGAGCTTCAGGTATAGCGATAGCGGGGTTTCGAGATCGGCGAAGGCTTCGGCGATCAAGGGAATGCGGTTGTAGCCTTGCGTGGCCAGCGATTTGAATTCGAGTTCAGTCATGTTTCTCTCCGGGCGCTATTGTAGAACGGGCAGGAAATAGCGGGGTGATAGTTCAAAAACGTTGCCAGTCATACAAAAATGACTGGCGGCGAATCGGGGATTTATTCAGCCCAGGATTGCCAGCGTCGCCATAGCCAAGCCTCAAGGGCGCCGAGCGATGTGACGTTACGTTTTTTGTCTAGAAACATTATGTATTCAGATTACGCAGAAATGAGGTGGGCTGCGTCAAGCAGCGTGGAAACTATACCATCCGAATCGACATCCTGTATAGATTCTCCATGATTGTAGCCGTATGGTACGTTCAATACCCAGCACCCAGCGGCGCGCGCAGCCTGTGCATCGTTTGAAGAATCTCCGATGGCAACGACCTGTCCCGGCTGCACCGCAAAGGTTTCACATACTTTCAGCAGCGGAAACGGATCAGGTTTTTTCTTGGGCAGCGAATCTCCGCCATAGGTCACGTCAAAATAACGTGCCAATCCTTTCTTCTCCAGCAATGGAGTGGCAAAGGCGATGGGTTTGTTGGTCACGCATGCCAGTCGCAATTCCTTGGCTTGCAATGCGTCCAATCCTTCAATTACGCCCGGATAAAGGGTGGTGTAATCACCGTTGATGGACAAGTAGTGTTGCAGATATGAGTCCATCGCATGTTCGAAGTGCCGCTCCACGTCTTGTTCATTGAAATCGACAGCAAGCACGCGTCGCATCAGGTTTTCGGTGCCTTTGCCGACGAAATTTTTGATCGCCCCGATTTCGAGCTGCGCCAGATCCAGTTCGGCGCGCATGCGATTGACCGCGTAATGAAAATCCGGCGCGGTGTCGAGCATGGTGCCATCCAGATCGATGATAACGGCTTTGATATTAGTAAGCATGGAGCGGATTCTGTTAGGCTAGTCGTCGTCGCAGCAAGCGCCGGGCCGTGTGATGCTTATCTTGCGAGCTCGGCCCGCATGGCATCGATCACCGCTTTGTAGTCAGGTTTGCCGAAGATTGCCGAGCCGGCGACAAACGTATCGGCGCCGGCCTGTGCCACTTCCGCGATATTGTCGACCTTGATGCCGCCATCGACTTCCAGCATGATGTCGCGGCCCGATTGGTCGATCATCTTGCGTGCCGCTGCGATTTTTTTCAGCGCTTCCGGGATGAACGACTGACCGCCGAAGCCCGGATTGACCGACATGATCAAAATCAGGTCGAGCTTGTCCATCACGTGTTCCAGAGAGTGGAGCGGTGTACCGGGATTAAATACCAGGCCGGCCTTGCAGCCGTTATCGCGGATCAATTGCAGGGTGCGGTCGATATGTTCGGATGCTTCCGGGTGAAAGCTGATGATATTTGCGCCGGCTTTCGCAAAATCCGGGATGATACGGTCGACCGGCTTGACCATCAGGTGCACGTCGATCGGCACCTGCACATGCGGCCGGATCGCTTGGCATACCAGCGGCCCGATCGTCAGGTTTGGAACATAATGGTTGTCCATCACGTCGAAATGGATAATGTCGGCGCCGGCGGTCACGACATTGCGTACCTCTTCACCCAAGCGGGCAAAATCGGCGGACAGGATGCTGGGAGCAATACGGTAAGTTGGCATGGCAGTCAATTTGAAGAAGAGGTGCTATTTTAACCCGTCGATTATCGGCAGCACTGCGGCATTGCCATATTCGGTGTGCAATGGTGCGCTATGCTCTTGTAATACATGAACAATAAAGGATTCACCATGGCAGCATACGAATTGACTGTGACCGTCAGGACGCAGTATCTGGAGGAGCAGTCCGATCCGGAGCGCTCTAATTATGTCTTTGCTTATGCGATCACGATCAAGAATACAGGGCAAATCGCAGCGCAACTGATTTCGCGTCACTGGATCATCACCGATGCAAATAACCGGGTGGAAGAAGTGCGCGGCTTGGGCGTGATCGGCCATCAGCCGCTGCTGCAACCCGGAGAACAGTTCGAGTACACCAGCGGCTGTGCGCTGAAGACGCCGCAAGGCTCCATGAGAGGAAGATATTTTTGCGTCGCGGAAGACGGCGAACAATTCGAAGTGCAAATACCAGAGTTCGTATTGTCGCTGCCGCGCACGCTGCATTAGTTTTAGTTATTGTGGGACAGAGTTTGTGAAGCGCCGAATGACTCTGTCTCCAACAAAGCGGCGTTACTTCTGCGAATCGTCCTTGGGCGAGGGTGGTTTTTTATTATGTTGATGAAAATGATCGGGCTTCCTGCCTGAAAACATGGTCCACCAAACAATGAAGACTAACAGAAACAGCGCCATACCGGCCTCAAGCATCAATATCCACATACCAGAATCCTAATGTCATTCAAACGCTTAAGTCTACTCGCATCCGCCATCATCGTATTGAGCATGGTTGCATGCACCACCATCGCACCGGGAAAAAAGCCGCCTGTCACACCGGCCCCGCCGGTCGCGAAATCGGTTGAGGTATTGCAGCCCACCACGTTTGCCGCTTTGCCCGGCTGGGAAAACGATGACGTGCGCGATGCATGGCCAGCTTTTGTCAATTCGTGTGATGTTCTGATTAAAAAAATCGGCTGGAAAGCGCCCTGTACCACCGCTCGCGAAGTCGATGCCAGCGATGTGAAAGCGGTCCGGCGTTTTTTTGAAACGTTTTTTGTTCCGCACCATGTATTCAATCCCGATGGATCGGATAGCGGTCTGGTGACCGGGTATTACGAGCCCTTGCTGCATGGCGCGCGCAAACGCGGCGGTCCGTTTCAGACGCCTTTGTATCGTGCGCCAGACGATTTGCTGACCATCGATTTGGCCAGCGTCGATCCCGATTTGAAAGGGAAGCGCTTGCGCGGCCGGGTGGTGGGGAAAAAAGTGGTGCCTTATCTCTCGCGCGCTGAACTGGAACAATCCGGCGCGCTGTCCGGAAAAGAATTGGTGTGGGTCGACGATCCGATCGAAGCGTTCTTCCTGCAGGTGCAGGGCTCCGGTCGCGTGCAATTAGTAGATGAGAAAGAAACCATACGAGTCGCCTACGCGGATCAAAACGGTTATCCGTATAAATCCATCGGGCGCTATTTGGTCGACAAAGGTGAATTGACACTTGACCAGGCATCGGCGCAATCGATCAAAGCTTGGTATGTTGCGCATCCGGTGCGGCAGCAAGAATTATTGAATGCCAACCCAAGCTATGTATTTTTCAAGGAAGAAAAAGTAACCAATCCGAAAAAAGGGCCGAAAGGCGCATTTGGCGTGCCGCTGACGCCGGAGCGGTCCCTTGCGGTCGATGCACAATTCATACCGCTGGGCGTGCCGGTGTTCATCGCGACAACTCAGCCCAACAGTGATGTTGTATTAAGGCGACTGATGCTGGCGCAAGATACGGGCGGCGCCATCCGGAACGCAGTACGCGCGGATTTTTTCTGGGGCTTCGGTGCCGAGGCGGGTGAAAAAGCGGGCAAGATGAAACAACAGGGGACAATGTGGGTTTTGTTGCCGAAAATGCCTGTGATACCGATCACGGTGCCATAGCACCATCAATCCTGGCAATTAGAATGGGAAATGTATGAAAATTCTTCTGGCCGTTGATGGTTCCCCCTTATACCGTAAAGGCGGTCAAATATCTGATCAAGCATCTTGCGTGGTTTGGCGGCGGGTCCGAGTTGCATCTGCTTCACCTTAAATTGCCGATCCCAGCAGGTCGTGCACAGATAGTCTTGGGCAAAAAAGCGGTCGAGCGTTATTACTACCAAGAAGAAGCAACGGCCGCCATGGCACCAGCGGAAAAAATATTGCACAAGAACGACATTCCCTACCAGCAGACTTTCAGGGTGGGCGAGATAGCGCAAGAGATTTAATCATATGCATCGGAAAACAAGATCGATCTGATCGTCATGGGATCGGTCGCGAGCAAGGTTATGGCCATCTCCAGTATTCCGGTGTTGATTGTGCGTTAAATGCTTGCGAAAAAATCACCGCTGCTGCCGAAGATGGTATTGACTCAGGGCTCGAAAAAACTAAGCTTGACCTTGCACCATGGATACATTATCCATGGACATAATATTCGAGGAAATGGAGATCATATCGGCATACGACACAAATGACGCTGAAGCCGGTCGCACAACATTAATATCCACCATCTGCATCGCCGCAGCCAATGCAGCATCCATCGTCGATATATGGAAAACGAACCATTGCGGGAGCAGCTTCTCCACCACTTCGTGCCCCATCACAAGATCGCCATTCATCACTCGGGAGTGAACATGGTGCAAAGCGCTTAGCACTCGCGCATGTTGTTCACGATGGCTTTTAATGATGGGAAAGTCGATTTCTTCCATCCATTGTTCTTCTGTGGAAAAGACATGTTCCGCCTTTGATACAAAAGCGCCGTAATGTGCCTCGAATTCCTTGGCTGAAGCCGACGATAATCCAATAAGTGCCTCAAAAAAATCCCGATGTAGTTCGTCCATTGCTGCCATGCCCGTGGACATTTCGGACGGTAAAATTGCTTGTAGCATTGGCGTCTCCTTAACGGATATGGAACTAAGGTAATACCAGAACAAGGACCGTCGAGTGCAATAACACCTTTTGCGTTTCGCTGTCTGCAAATAGCTAAATCAAGCCTTTGCGCTTATGGCATGCGGTGAAAATAAAAGTGCAATTGCATTTCTTGCGACATCAATATTTTCCTCGTAAGAACGGGACAACTGTCTGGCGACTGTTTTGTATTGCACATAGGCCTTGTTCGCAGCTTCGAGAACTTTTTGCAGGTGTTGTTGTGCCGTTCTTTCATGTGGGCATCCTAAAATTAGGATCCATGGTCATCGAACTGTCAGCCAGCGGCACAAATGGAGGAAATGTCCTACAAGGGGGAGTACGACGATCCCGACACCACTGACTTTCGCGAATAAGACTATCTATCTCTTTGTCTACCAAAGCCGAACTCTAAATCAGTCAGTACACAAACAAATTGGAACATGATCTTCCTTTTTTGTTCCTGCTTACGTATAGATCTGCCAACGATTCACGCCATTTATTCAACTTGGCGCAGCTTTGGGGGGGGGCGCCAAAGACGAATGGAATGCCGGGCTTGGTGGTGCTGGCGGATTAGGGCGTTATGACAAAAATAGGACTTACGCAAAAACCGTAGAAGTGTAACAAGATGTAATGATGTAAACCTAAAAACGAGAGCGGTTGCGTAAAGTTCCAG